>JANQEN010000002.1 GCA_028278335.1 Chitinivibrionales bacterium
GCTTCTCAAAAATAATGTCCTATGCTGTGTTGCGGCATAACTGTTTCTATAAGAGTTTTGTAAAAATCATGGGACAAAACTTTTGAGAAACAGTATAAAACTAAAGGGGGAATAAGCAAGATCACCTGAGTGTTTTTATTATCTGCTTGCCCACTATAGCTGGTTCACCGGTTAGGTGAAACAGATAGGGTGGGTGCAAGCAGTTATAAGAGCATGAGGGTAGCTTGCTTTGGGGGGAAACTTCCCCCCGGATAGTTTTTCTCATACCTATCAGATTAATATAGTGGATCTCATTATAAAACCAAAAATTGTTACTCATTATCTTCTTGTATTGGCAAAAGAAAATAAAACTCACTACCGCCAAACTTAGCGTCTCGGTAGCCAATGCGACCACCATGGGCTTCGATACTCATCCTTGACACAGCAAGACCAAGACCGGTGCCAACAGGGAGTAAACCAGATTTATCTTCGACCTGAGCATAGGCGTTGAATAGATGTTTCCGTTTCCGGGGATCAATACCGGATCCCATATCTCGGATAGTAAATTCAAGGTAATCGGAGTCATCACTCTTTTTCCGTCGTAGGGTTACGGTGATGGTTTCGTTGTTCGGTGAGAATTTTATTGCATTGGACATGAGATTATTTATAACCCGCCCAATCCTCATATCGTCACCCTGCAGGGATCCATCACATTCAACCACTCTCTCCAGTGTTAGATTCTTTTCTATTAAGAGTGGCTCCATAAGGTTTGCAATGTCATCAAATATATCTACCAAGACAATAGGTTTTCTTTTGATAACCATTTTATTGGCTTCAAATTTCGAAATGTCAAGCATGTCATTAATAAGTTCGATCATCATATTGACCGATTTTTTAACGATATTTTCCATGCGTGTACTCTGTTTTCCCTGTCGGTTGAACTCCATCAAGTCGGTATACCCAAGGACACATTGGAGGGGACTCCGTAAATCATGGACCAGCATTGCCGTAAAGTCAGCCTTGAGTCTCAGCTCGTTCTCTAATTTTTGCTTTGCCATGGTTTGTCGAATTGCTCGGGTTCTCATTTTATAAAAGAAAACCCCTAGGCCGGTTAGCAAAAGTAGTGCAAAAAACTTAAACCACGGCTCTGCCCAATAGGGTGGCGTTATGGCAATTTCTACATCGGTGCCAACTTCATTCCAGAGGCCATCATTGTTTGACCCTTTTACTTTAAAGACATAGTTACCCGGTGCAAGCGAGGTGTAGGTGGCAAAGCGGCGGTTACCCACATAGTTCCACTCGCGGTCCACACCTTCAAGCATATAGGCATACTGATTGTTCTCGGGATCTAAATAATTGAGTGCTGCAAACTCAAAGGAGAAGATGTTTTCCCGGTGGGAGAGGTTGATTTTTTTAGTCTCTGCTAATGTTTTTGGTAGTATTATGGTGCCATTTATGGTTTTACCCACTGATATGGGTTTATTAAAAAGTTGAAATTGGGTAATGACAATAGGGGGGATGTATTGATTGTCCTTAATGCTGTCTGGATAAAAGGCGTTAAAACCGTTAATACCACCAAAATAGAACTGACCGGTTCTGCTTTTACAAAAGGAGCCCATATCAAACTCATTACTTTGGATTCTATCCATCCGGTTGTAACTATTGCATTTACCAGATTGTGGATTAAATCGTGCCAATCCCCGGGTTGTACTGATCCAGAGGTTTCCTCGATCATCTTCGATAATGCCGTATATCGTGTTATCCGTTAATCCTTCTCTTTTAGTGTAATGGGTAAAGCGGTCCTCTTCATAGGAGTATTTGTTAAGCCCTCCCTCACTGGTACCGATCCAGAGATCGCCAGAACGAGCTTCACATAGGGAATAAACAAAGTTGTCATTAATACTTTGGGGATTGTCCAGCTCAGGCTGATAGTGGGAAAATGTGTTGCTCTTTCGGTCAAATTTGTTAAGGCCCCCACCTTTGGTGCCAATCCAGAGATTTTCAAAGCGATCTTCCAGAATGCAATAGGCAAAGTTATTGTTTAGGGTTGTAGAATCATGAGAATCATAGACATAATGAACAAATTGATTGGTTTTACTGTTGTAGGTATTGAGCCCACCACCTTTGGTGCCGACCCAAAGCAATCCATCCTTGTCAACGTGGAGGCAAATAACCTTGTCATTGCTAAGGCTGTTTGGATTGTTGGGCTCATGAAAAAAGTGGGTAAAGGTGCCACTGTTAACATCCATTCTGTCAAGTCCACGGAAGGTTCCGGCCCATATGTTTCCCTCTAAATCCTCAATAACGTCGATGACTTTGTTATAGCAGAGACTGCCTGGTATATTGGGATCATGCATATAATGGTGAAAGGTCTTGGTGTTGGGATCGAAGCAGTTTAGGCCTCCTTGGTCAGTTCCGATCCACAGAATTCCCTTTTTATCTTCGTGGAGCCCCCAGATTTGGTTGTCACTCAAACTATTGGGGTCATGGGGTAAATGCCTATAGAGAGAAAAGGCCTGTGATTGCCTATTGTAAATGTTGATACCATCTGCACTGGTACCGATCCATAATTCATTATTTTCTAACTCAACCATTGAAAGTATATGATTGCCACTTAAACTGTATGGTGCTTTGGGATCGTTGGTATAGCTGATAAAGGAGTTGTTCGATCGGTCCAAGTGGTTTATACCACCATTTTCAGTACCGATCCAAATAGTACCCTTCGAGTCCTCAAAGAGCATGGTTACATAATCGTTACTAAGACTGGCCTTGTCTTTTGGGTCGTTGGTGTATTGAGTGAATTTCTCCTGCTCCTTGTTAAAACTAAAGAGCCCGCCTCCCAAGGTTCCCACCCACAGAATCCTCTGTTGATCTTCATAGAGGGTGGAGACATGATTGCAGCGTTCACTTGATGGTGTGCTCTCTGTGCCGAATTTGTATCGGGTAAAGGTGTTGGTTGCCCGATTAAATCTGTTGAGGCCACCACCATCAGTGCCAATCCATAGTGTACCTTCTCTGTCCTGATACACGACAAGGATCATGCTATGGCTTAGGCTGTGCGTATCATTTTGATCGTGGTAGTAATGGGTAAACCGATTGTTTTCTATCTCTAATCTATTTAAACCATTTTCGGTGCCAACCCAAGTTGCACCATCCCTATCTTTACACACCGAATAGATTCGATCATTGCTGAGGCAATTTTGTTCATTGGGATCATGGAGGTAGTGTGTAAATCGTTCAGTGGAGAGGTCAAATCTGTTTAATCCCCGCTCGGTGCCAACCCAAAAAAATCTATCCCCATCTTTACAGAGGTCGGTAATTTGACCACAGCTTATAGAGTGGGGGGTTTTGGATTCAAAGGTGAAAACAGTAAAGGTGTATCCATCATATTTATTTAATCCATTGTGAGTCCCGATCCAAATATAGCCAGCTTTATCTTGAACCATACAACGGCCAGAGTTCTGGGACAATCCATGCTGTATTGTCAAGTGGCGAAAGGTAATGTCACTGCTTTGCGCAGTGCAAAGGAAGCAATAAATATACAGTATAAAAAAGAAATGTAGTATAAGCCTAATCATGTGTTACTTTACAATGGGTTTACTGTTGTAAATAAAGAGTCACATTTTAACGATGATATTCTATAATAGAATATCATCTATATGATATCATGATAGGTCTGGTACTGCAAGAGAGTCTTTGTAGTTACTTCAATTGAAACTTATTGACCACGGTTTGTAGGCGGGTTGCCAGATCGGAGAGTTCCTTTGAGCTTGTCTCGGTTGCTTTAACACTTAAAAGCGTGTTCTCTACTGTCTTGTGGCTCTGTTGCATGTCAGAGGATATCTTGGCTATACTGTCAGCTGAGTTTGTAGAATTTTCTGCAGCCCTTTGAGAGGCTGAGCTTGCGTCAATGATGCTGCTTGTTGCCTGTGATATAGATTGAGACTGCTCACTGATTGATGCATGAATACTCTGTGAAACCTGCTGAATATCTCTGATGGAAGTACGAATCTCCTCTAAGGCTCTTTTTGTCTCCTCCGAGAATCGCTGCATCTTATTTATTCTGTTTTTAATCTCCTTTGAAGCGTCATTACTCTGATTGGCAAGCTCCTTTACCGAGGTCGCCACAACCGCAAAACCTTTTCCTACGTTTCCTGCTGAGGCAGCCTCTATAGTTGCATTGAGTGCCAGTAGGTTTGTACTATCTGCAATGGATTGAATAAGGTCAACAATAGCATTAATTTCACCGGTGGCATTTTCAAGGTTGGTCATGGATGCAAATACGGTCTCAGCACACTCAGTAGCGTGATTTACCGAGGAGAGTTCCTGCTCGCAACTACTACTTATCTCGGTGACAGTAGTAGTCATTTGTTGCATAGAATCGGCTGTCTTGGACATCAACTTTGACATCTGCGCCACTGATGATGATATCTCAGTAACATTGTTAGAAGCACTTAAACCGGCCTGGGCAACATCATGGGATTGTTTATTCATCTCCTCGGCATCCATGGTAACATTTTGTGCAATGTCAGCAAGCTTGTTGGAATCCATAACCAGCTTGTCTGCACTATCGGCAATATCAGTCATGCTGTTGCGCAAGATCGAGATTAAAGAATTAAGATTGGTGATAAGCTCTTGCACTTCGCCTTTAGCGTTAAAAGAGATGTCTCTAGAAACATCACCTTTACACATGCGCTTAATCTCAAACCCCAAGTCGACAATGGGCTTCATGAACTTGAAATAATTTTTGGTGACAGACAGAAGACCAATCACAATACCTGCACAGGTCATAAACACAATACTGACCACCATACCGGCAGAGGTAATAATGGAAAAAAGAACACCCGCAAGGATGGTTAGGGGAACAATGACAACCAAGGTGGTTAACAGGTATTGGATATATTTTTGTACGTAGCTATTTTTGTTTTCCGGCATCTTTTTCTCATCGTCCTTTGGTGAAGGTCATGCATATTGTATAAGTATAGCATAAACGAAAAGTGGTGTCAGTAATACAAAGAAAAAAGGAAAAGCATATGCCCTATTTTGTAAATCCCCCTCAGTCAGATCACAGGGGATAAAAATCACCTAAAATGAGTAAAAGATATCCGAAATTCAGAATGTTTGGGGGGGAAACCCCGGCTATTAATTAATAAAAAATTTAGTATAACATCGCTGATGATTATGGGAGAGGAAGACAAAGTAGATACCCTTAGCCATGTTTGTTGTAGAGGCAATGAGAGAAGGAGAACAGTGGTTATGGACGGTGAATATTTTTACTCCCCGACTATTCATTATATAAAGATCATAATGGGTGTTGGGGAGTGATGAAATAGAAATATAGCCTTGTCTCCTACGAACGTGAACTAATGGGCTCTGTTTTAACAATTGTTTTTGAGACTTGATTGATGATCCCTGCGAATAGAGTATTGTTAATTTTGGTCGCTCTTGAACTCTGGCATCATTGGATGAAGCGTAGTTTCGTCCCTGGTTTCTGGTATGAGGTTGTTTGCCACAGAGACTTGGTTTTATTAAAAATCCGTAATTGGGTAAATGGCCCGACACCATTTCCTTGATGACAGCCGTAACCTCGTAGTGCTCCCACGACTCCGCAACTACGCATTGGGTGGTGGCGCGACACTGTGCTCGTCGGTCGCCCCCTCCAGGGTACTGGATGGTATCACCGGTACCTGGATCAAATCGTCGGGTGTCCACGTCGAGCTGATCCCAAGGCGTATCCTTATCAGCCTTATTCCAGGAAACTTCCATCTCCTTCCACTCTTTGGCAATGGTGTACAAAGAGCAGATATCATGCTCTGTAGGCGTAATGGGATCGCCCACAATAAAAAAGAGAGAGACAAAGGCCTTGGCTATTTTTTCAGGAGAGGAGAGAGAGGAGAGATCGAACTTGCACACCGCACGGGCATACGTACCATTGCCTCAACTGCTTCAATTGGCAGTAAAGAGTTGGCGCCAGTCACCGTTGTTGCGATCAGGCGCCAATGTTTCAGTGTAGGAGTCCTCGCACCCCGCATATCCCTGGTGTCCATTTTGCAATACAATCGTATCGTATTGGGCTGAGAGGGGCACAATAAGGAGAGATATGAGAAGAGGTAACAAGCTCGATTTTTGTTTCATACTATACTGATATATAAAAATAGGGGTGTCCCCACAATTTCACTATTTGCGGGGACTGATACTGATCTATTGTACAATGTATTGCCTCATTTGTACATGAGCGTGGGAATTGTTACCGATTGTTTATCGGTTATTACCCGTAAAAGATATTTTCCTGCTGATAAAGGTTTTGGTATGGTGTATTGCTGAGAACCAACACCTCTTTGAATATAGTATTGTTTGCCCTGCAACGAAATCAGCTGGATTTCATGCCTCCCCTCATCGGGGATCACCAAGGAGATTTTGTTCTGCTCCTTTGTATAGGAGATAGTTGAGGCGATCTTCATATTCTTAAAATCCTGAACAATTGGTGTTTGTGAGGCCAGGGTATCTAGGCAGGGTTCCAAGTGTTTGTAGCAGTTTCTGTCACCGGCTGGGTAGGTTGGGTGGGCAAAATAGACCGTGTACTCAAATTTTCCCTGCTTATTGATAACCCAGATACTGGTGTAATAGCTACCATAGGTTCGATTTTTACGCCAGGTCTCATTCATGTTATCAAGCAGACCGGGTATGGTCACTTTGCACTCACCATAGCCTTTGTGGTCATTAATGTAAAGCTCATAATTCTTGATTTTTTCATCCATTGTTCTGGCAGCTTTGATATCGCGAAAATTGAGCCCCTCCATACTTGTTTGTGGATGTGCCTCAAATACATAGACATCAAACATTTGGAAGTTTTGGTCGTTTTTATACTTGTTGTACAGACGCTCCCGAACTGAAGCGTTCAATCTAAATGGTGGTCAACTGACACTTCCAGAAACAAGTACGGTAACTTTCCCCTGTACCTCAATTTCAATATCTTTTTTCTCTTGATAGTTATAGATAGTAAAATTTTCAGCACGATCTCCTGGCCGTGGAAATGCTAACACAGAGATGACTCCTAAGAGCAATATAGAAATTGCCTTCGCCAACAATTTCATAATTACCTCCTTATAAAATGTGATTGAGTTACCCCAGCAATAAAAAAACACCTTTGCATCAATTATTTATTATATTAATATATACTAAAAAACAGATAATGTATACTTAAATATTGTTTATTTTAAAAAAAAGTAATAATAAGAGTGATGGATACTAATAATAATATACACTTTTTGATTAAAAATGGTGTCAGAATAATAAAAATAAATTATATGTCAAATAAAATATTATGAAATAGTAAATTAGCAAAATAAGATCATTAAAAAAAGAAAATAATAGAATAAAATAAGCAATTATTTCGAACAATCTGGAAAAAAATGAAAAATATAAAATACAAACAATTTCATACCTTAAAAAAGTGAGGTTTACTATGAAGCGGTCGCGGATTATCTGTATTCTAACTCTTTTATTTGCGGTACTGATGTTTTCCAACCTTTATGGAAGAAAACTTGATATCTCCGTAAATACCCACACCTATGATGGATATCGGGCACCAAACAATGCTGTTGTGCTCTGGATCAAAAAGGCATCCGGTGAATTTATTAAGACACTCCACGTGTGGGGTCCCAATGTAAATTTCATGCTTAAAAACTGGCGAGATGCCTCAGGACTTGGCCAAGAGGGGTGGTACGATGGAGAAACCTCTGCCACAAAAAAAGAGCATAACACTGTTAAAGTGACCTGGGATTGCAAGGATTCCACTGGAAAAGCCGTGCCGGACGGAGATTATGAGTTTTGGGTAGAATTTTTAGAGGATGACTATTTTTGGCAAGTGATGAATCCCAATGAGGAGTATTTGGGGAAGGTTACCAAGGGTACTATAAAGATAGATAACAGTGATAAGACTGCCAATGGAATTGATACTTCGAAATACTTCTCCAATTTTAAGGCTGACTATAAGGCGAATGTTGGGATTATTGCGGGTCACGATAGAATTACTTATAATCAATCCTACGCTATACAGTATAATAAGGGAATGAAACAGATCCATATCCAGATTCACAAGAATACGATCAAAACTCCTGAGACCTTTTACCTTGCCTCTCTATCAGGAAAGATAGTGCGGACTTTTTCGCTTAGGGGTAGCCAATCAATGGTGATAGATTTGTTGGACAGTAAGCATCATTACCTTTCATCGGGGATCTATTTTTTAACAGCCTGTTCAAAGCAGGGAACACCATTCTCTTTAGGATATAAAATTTCACTTCTTCGATGATGTAATAATTTTGCACCATATGCCTCAATGTTAATTTTGTACATGTGGAATAGCCATTTTAAGAGTTTTAACACAGACTCATCTATGTGATACGATTGAAGAGGAAAAAACTTAAAATGAGTTATAAGTATCCTTAATTCAGAATATTTGGGGGGAATCAGCAAGATCACGTGAGGGCTCCCCCGGGAATTATTTTTTTATAACCTACAGAAAAAAAATCTTCTATTAATGCCCCCGCGCCATCTGCGTCTCTATCTGCTCTAGGGTTTTGCCCTTGGTCTCCGGAAGCAACCATAAAACTAGCGCAAGACCAGCAAGGGCAAAGGCTCCGTAAATAAAGAAGGTGGTGGCACCACCTAAATTAGCAATCTCCCAGGGAAATATAAGCTGAACAAGATAGCTGATACTTGAATTTAAAGAGCCCACAATGGCTCCGGCCAATCCGCGTAACCGGTTTGGAAAGATCTCTGAGAGCAGTACCCAGGTAACTGGCCCCAGAGAAATTGCAAAGAAGGCGACAAATCCAAGAATTCCTATAAGAACGAGCAGGGAATTCATATGAATACCTGCCCGCATGAGATCTGCTTCATGTTGCCTATAGATCTTTTCGCCCAGAGCAGACTGCAAAGCACGTTTGTAGGAAACATCATTGGAAAAGGATTTATTTACCAAGGGTGCTAATCTCTTTTGGTCAATCGTTTCATAGAGTGGTTTGGTTGATTCATCGGTCAATGAATAGGTAGCTGAATAAAAACCATAGGCGCAGAGCATAAGGCTTATGCAGACTCCCACAAGGCCAATGGTCATAAGTGGTTTTCGTCCTAATTTGTCAATGCAGAGCATGGCGATAATGGTAAAGACAACATTAATTAAACCCACAAAAACTGCCTGGCTAAAGGCTGCATTTGTGCCAACGCCGCTCTGTTCAAAGATGGTTGGTGCATAAAAGAAGACCGCATTAATACCGGTGATTTGCTGGATAACACCAACAATAACCCCAATGAGGAGCGCAAAGCGTACTTTAGGGCCAAAGACCTCCTTGACCCGGGAGAAGAAGGGGGGTAGCTTATTGCCAACACTCTTTTGAATCTCTTCGATATGCTCTTGCACACGCTCTTTAGGAAGCACTCGCGCCAATACCTTTTGTCCTGTTTCCACTTTTCCCTTGAGGATCAACCAGCGGGGACTTTCGGGAACCATGGTCAGCAGGATGGTGTAAAGAGCAGCCGGGAGTACTTCTAAACCGAGCATCCAACGCCAGGTGTGGCTATTAATGCCCAGTGCAGTTACCCACGATGCTTCAGATATGCTAAGCCGTTGCAGAAAAAAATTGGCAAAATAGGCTGCGGAAAATCCTACCACAATGTTGAGCTGACTGATGGAGACCAATTTACCACGAAGACGAGAGGGAGCCATCTCTGCGATATACATGGGTGCTAAGGCAAGTGAGACAAAGGCCAATCCACCCAAGAACCGGGCAATTGCCAAGAATTGGTAGGAGGGTGCAAAGGTCGAGCAGATTGCTGAGACCAGATAGAGCACCGAGATTATTTGGAGCACTCGTTTTCTGCCAATTTGATCACTTATGGGGCCAAAGATAATCGAGATTGTTCCACCAAGGGTTGGTGCACTGACCACAAATCCTATCTGCATGTCGGTTAAACTAAAGGTGTTGGTTATATAGCCAACCGTTCCTGAAATCACCGATGCATCAAAGCCAAAAAGAAAGCTGCCTAAGGAGACTACTGCGGAGTAGAAGATCAAAGTTGCTGTTTTTGAGCCCATGGATAACTCGTTTCATGATAAGTAGTTATTAGCTGTGTGTAAAATATCAATATACAATAATTCCAAGTATTTGATTAGAAGAATTATTCGGGGGGAGATTTCCCCCCATTGCAAGCTTCCCTCATGCTTTTTAACTGCTTGCATCTAAAAAATCTGTTTCACCTAGTCGGTGAACCAGCTTTTATAGGCAAGCAGATAACAAAAGCATTCAGGCGATCTTGCAATTCCCCCTAAAAATCAATTATGAAATGGCAAGTGATTTGCTTTTGTTAATAGTGATACTTTGAAATTATTATAAAAAATCTATTAATTAAAGGAGAAACTATCATGGCTCGATACATTATTGTCTATTTAGGTGGTGATCAACCGGCAACGCCAGAGGAGGGGAAGAGACATTTTTCCAAATACAAAGAATGGTTAAACTCTCTTGGTGATGCCATAATTAGCCCAGCCAATCCTTTTAAGGATACACAAACGGTAAAACCCGACGGCTCTGCATCAGCAGGAAGCTCTACTGCCATGTCTGGCTATACAATAATTAAAGCCGAGTCATTGGATAAAGCCGTTGCAATTGCTAAGGAGTGCCCCTTTTTAGATATTAATGGCACCCTAGAAGTCTCTGAATTAGTAGAAATGTGATGCTTTATGTAAATGGGCAAAAAGGGACATAATATAATTGTAGATACATTGAGCAATGAATCAGTGGGGTAGTGGAAAAGAATTACCGCAATATGAGTAAACCCTGTTAGTGAAAAGGGGATTCGCGTCTAGCGAATACCCTTTTTTACGTTACAGAGTTACGAGTAGGGAGGTAATTCTTTGAAGCGAGGGGCGTCAGCCCCACTTTATAAAGGTTTTCAAAACTTTATTCTTGATGTTTTTTATGATATAAGATCGTCGGGATACTGCCCGACAGCAGCCATACTTTCTTTGCTTGTGCAAA
>JANQEN010000003.1 GCA_028278335.1 Chitinivibrionales bacterium
GCCTCAGGTTCAGGCACTCGTTGAACTCGGCTTCGCCTCAGACAGCAACTCGTGCTTTTCTGAACCATTCGCCGGTGCGATTGAAGGGGATTAAAAATCCTCAAAAAGTACAACAATTTCTGAAACCATATTTTTGTAGATTCCTTTGAACACTAGCCAAACCTTTTTCACATTCACTTTCTAAGCACATGGAAATATAAAAGTGGTTGGGTGGAGAAGCAAGAATGAAGGTGGCATTAATCCATATTATTATAGAGATAGTAAGCGGGGGAACCTCCAAGATCACCTGAGGGCTTCTGTTATCTGCTTGCCCAGGAAAGCAGGTTTACCGTTTAGGTAAAACTGGTTTTCTGGATGCAAGCTGTTAAGAAGCACGAGGGCAGCTTGGAGTGGGGGGCGCCAAGCCCCCCGATATCTTTTTTAATAAAAATTGCACAAAAACTCTACCACCAATTAACTTCTTGAATAAAAGCGAGTTAATACGTATAATGTAAGGGATATGCTGTAAACAACCTAAGGAGCGTTTTAGTGATAGAGAATAGAAAAGAGACGCGCACCACAGTTAAAGACGATGTCATCATCTTTGATAGTGAAAATGGTCAGACAATTGGAAAGTTACTGAACATCTCCCCCAATGGAATGGGTATTCGTGGCGAGGTTAAATTGTTTCCCGGTGAAGAGCGTGAATTCATCCTCAATTTAAAGAAAGCAATATTTGGGGTTAAGAAGATCTATCTATCAGCTCAGTGCATATGGTGTCGCGATAATAATGGAGAAGCTCCCTATATCAGTGGCTTTGAATTTGTTGATGTGACTGTGGAATCAGCCAATTTAATCCTTGGATTTATCTTAGAGCAGGGTTCAAGTTAGCATAGATTCGTAGAAATCCTTCTATATCACTGGTTTTACACCTTTATAGGTGCCTCAAAAAGAGTAAAAAAGGCTCAAATAGTCCTCCATTGGACCCACTTTGTGTACACAAATCATAAAAACATGTGGAAAAGATCAAATTTTGTGCTATATTGATATGTAATATATCACAAACAAGCCTTTTGGAGCTTGTTCTTCCAGATTGCTATATGAAAGGTGGGTACATGACTAGATTTTACGGGATAGCATTCCTTTTCATTCTTTCACTCTCATCACTCTCTGCACAAATTATTAATGTTAATCCTGACCCTAAAGGTCCTAAATGGCTGGCCGGAGGAGTTCCTCCCTTGTCCAAGGACGGTGAAGAACGACTGAACAAGCTTAAGAGGATTGATTTTGGTTCCGCAAAAAAGATAAGCCCCATGCCCTCCTCCGCTGATAATTCAATCAATAGATACTTTCGACCCATTTTTAATCAAAAGGGTAACTCCTGTGCTCAGGCCTCGGGTATTGGATACATTTTCACCTACGAGATCAACCGGATACGCAATCGGGATGGAAAGGATGAAAAGAATTGGTTTCCCTCTCACTATGCCTGGCACTTTATCAATAACGGCGCAGACATGGGCTCCTGGCCCTATCAAGGATGGGATATTGTAACACTCATGGGATGCCCGACCTACGATGACTTTGGTGGCATGGATGGTGGTGATCCCAGCTACACCAAATGGATGACTGACTATACAAAATATTACACCGGCATGGACAATAAAGTAACTGGGCAGCAGATCATTGAGAATTGCAACACTCCTTTTGGACTGAATAATCTCAAGCAATATCTCTATGATTATGGTTTGGGCCGGAGTGTAGGTGGGCTTGCCAGTTTTTCTGCTCATGCCTCTGGATTTATTGCTGACACAATCCGCTCAGGCCCTCATGCAGGAGAAGTGGCCATTAAAAAGTGGGGTGTTGGCGGTGCCCACATGTTAACCTTTGTTGGCTACGATGACAACATTGTCTGCGATGTCAATGGGGATGGAAAAATCACCACTGATATGGATATCAACAAAGATGGTACTGTCGATATTTTTGATAAAGAGGTTGGGGCCCTAAAAGTTGCCAATAGCTGGGGTGATAGTTGGGGAAGCAAGGGCTTCTGCTGGATGATGTATTCGGTATTGCAGTATGATGGACAGTACAATGGTGGAATCGATCGCAACCGGGTTTATACCATTACCGTTGCAGAGCATGACATGCCAAAGCAGGCGTTACGCTTACGCCTCGCTTACACTGACCGCCATCGTTTGACTATACTCGTTGGTGTTGCTCAAGATACTGCAGCCTCCTCTCCAACACACACCTTTCAGATTCCTATTGGCAAGCCAGCCTCCAGCGCCTCAGCAGCCAGGCATCCCATGCGGGGTAGAAGAGACTACGAACCAATTGAGATGGGCTTTGATATTTCCGATCTCATTGATAGTATCTCCGGTAACAATAATTACAAGCTGTTCATCACCTTTGATCATCCCTCTGACAAAGGCGAGGGCCTTATAAAAAAGGTGGTGCTCCATGACTATACTTCCTCGGCTAAAGAATACTACTGCCAGGAAAAAGAAAAACCCATATCGGGACCCGGAAAGACAGTCCTAACAATTATTAAGGATGGTATAGGCAGCCCCCATGAGATGAATGAACCAAAATTAATTGCCAGCACCACACCCAGGGCCCTATCTGGAACAGCTATGCCAATTACCGTAGTTGTGGAGGATCAAAGCAAGGTTGAGACTGTAATAGCTCATTACACATTGTCCAGCGGTAGCAATGGAAATGTGTCGCTCGCTTTATCATCCTCTCAGGGGAACCAATACATCTTTGAGGGTGCCTTGCCTGCCCAGTCTGATATTGTTTCCGGTGATTGTCATTTTGAACTGGTTGACATATGGGGAAACAAAGAGATCACTTCTAAACAGCCGGTGCAATGGCATCGCAATTTTTTAATTCACTATGACGAAGATGCCTCTGATGGTGTGGGCACCCATTTAGGTGATCAGTATATTGTGGCGATAAAGCTTGGAAAAGAGGAGCTTAAACAGTTTTATAGCAAAGGATATCTTACTGGAATAAAATACCATATGTTTGATTCTGCCTATACAAACTGGCTTGACTCATTGCGACTTGTTATGTATACCGGTTCTGGTGAAACTCCAGAAGAGCTTATCTATACAAAGGACGTTATGCAATCGACCCAATTTGATCATTGGACTTCTCACTTTTTACAATCACCTATTCAGCTTGAGCAAGGTAAACACTATTGGATTGGCTATAAAATAGACTTCCGTTATGGTTGGTTCTGCGGGTTGGATCCCAAAGAGGCTGTTGAAGGAAAGAGCAATGTGATTTTTCACAACAACCGATGGACCACCTTAGGAAAGGCTGGATTGGGTTTTGACGGTCGATGGAACATTCGTGCCCTTGTTGAATCAAAGGATGGGATAGAGTATCCCAAGGTCGAGTCAATGAGCGGTGGAAGAGCCATACTTAACAAAAAAATGCCACTCTCGGTGACCATTTATGACAACAAAGGCATTGCTTCGGTAAAGGGTGTTTATTCTATTGTCAACGGGCTTTCGCGATCAACAGATCTCACCTTTTCTGGAAATGCCGGCCCCTTTAAAGTCTACACCGGGACCATTGATGCCTACAGCTACTCCTGTAAGGGTACAGTCTATTATCATATTACCGATGATGACAATCACGTAACCCTTTCCAACACAGCACCCATCCGATGGCTCTCTGACAAGACTATCAATTATGACAAGGATAATGAGACTCATCTTGGTGGTGGTGGCGATACGTATATGCCGGTAGTCAAATTTGACACCGAGAAGTTAGGTCCCTATTACAATGATTATGTAATCAGTGGCGTATCCATGGCGCTCAATGGTGTTCGTTACGACATCAGTGCCATATCTTCTTTAGTGATAAAAATCTTTAAAACAGAGAGAAACAGTGCTGATCACCCAGAAGAGGGTGATTGTATTTACTCCTATGACTTTACAGGCGAACTTCTACCTCAGCACTGGCATGAGCATATTCTGACTAAGTTTATAGACATAGAACAAAACTATGACTATTGGCTTGCCTATGACATTCAGTTTGGAGGAGGATTTTTTACTGGGGTATCAAAGGGACACACCTTTGATAAACGGAGCTGCATGGTTTTGCGCTATGGTCGTTGGCAAACACTACAGGACTGGAACCATGGCGATGCCCGTTGGAATCTCCGTGGCCTTGTTGAAAAAAAGGTGCCCATAACGATTGGTGATAAATCAAAGGCCCCTGAATTTGCACTTAGAACCACGATCAAAAGAGGAACTCAGAACAGAGCCATTTTGCAGCTTAGTCTCCCCAATAAAAGCTCTGTGGATATTTCTCTCTATCGCATTGATGGCAAGCGCATCCGACACTGTTTTGTAAAAGATATGCAAAAAGGCAACCATCAACTTACCATTGATCTCCAGGGAATAGCCAGCGGAATGTACCTGTACAAAGTATCCGCATTAGATAAGCAGTTTAGTGGGAAGATGCTCTTGAAACGTTAATACAAAACAATAGTGATATTCACAGATTAATGCCATTTTTTTCCGTGAAAGAACATACCAAAATAAACTGCCAAGAAAACATTCACAGCTTAGTACACCTTATAAGCGATTTTAGTCCCCTCCAATCGCACCGCATAGATATTTGGGTGAAGCGAAGATCTGTTCGAGCCCAAAGGGCGAGTTATCGAAGCGCCAAATATCTATGCGATAAGGGCGATTGCGGGGTGTGTTTCTTTGCATACTTTCTTTGCACAAGCAAAGAAAGTATGGCTGCTGT
>JANQEN010000006.1 GCA_028278335.1 Chitinivibrionales bacterium
GAAGTGCAAGATTATGATTTAGTAAGACTTGAAGGTTTTGAAGGGCATATCTACAAGGTGATATGGCCGAAAAGCCTGAAAGTCTTAATGAGCATAGGAATATGCTTCTGCGCTGCTTCCTATTTCATAATCTGGGTTAATGATAAAAGGCTACTAACTTCTTTGCTAGATACTAATAATATACAAAAAATTATTATTATCACCGGGAAAAACAAAAGGAAGTACAACATTACCATTAATTTGTTTTAGTCTTACAGGTTAATAATTTTATGTAATCCATTTACCTGGCCCTTCGATCAAGGCTTGTCTGTTTTAGCTTTTCAGACTATTAAATGATGGGCAGGGGCGTAGCTAAAGATCCAGGTGGATAGGCTGCTATAAAAAGTTGTATTATGGAGGGTTGAGCGGATAGCGAAAACCGACAAAATGTTACTTTTGATTTGACTAAAGAATATTACATGATAAAGCTAAAACTAGTCTTATACTTGCCAATAATTATTTGTATTTCCTGTATATAAAAAAAGGCAATATTAGCGACTCTTTTTATTCAAACGTTAATAACTATTGTTGGGTTAGAATAAAATTAAAAAAAGAAACGATGGCAAGATAAAAAAGCTTTACAAAGTAGTCACTATATTACACCGGCCAAAAGCCTTATAAACAAAATATTGCCATGATCGTGCTTTTGGGCGGTCTGTTGTTTTTGATATTATCGCAGGTGAACCATTTTTTGAGTAACCTGGCCATTTGAATAGACGGTCCTTTGCAATAGAATGCTGTTAAGCATTTTATAATGCCTAAACCTATTCTCAAGTAGATCAATCTTTTGGCCACGCATATTAAAATATTCTTTACGTAGAACAATACCAGGTTGAAAGCCTTTTTTTCCCTTTGTTCGATAGGGTGAATATTTTATGGCTATATTGTTTCCCGTAACCGTGCACAGAAGGCCACCTTTTTTCGTACCAGCAAAAACCCTATTGCTGCAATGCCACAGAGGGCCATATCCATTTTTTAATACCTTATTTCCCGTATCCACTGCTGCAACCCATGTACCCTGCTCAGTAAATTCCCACAATGTATCCTTAGTGCACACATAGCCATGGTTAGATGCCACAAAGCGAATACACTCAGCAGAAGCACCATCATAGGAATTCAATGCCACAGTGTCCACATCCCAAGTTTTCCCCGCATCAGATGTTTTGTGAACCTTTCCGCAAATATATCGATACATGTACCCCGAAGTATCAGCAACTTCTGACGCAATATACCAGTGAGTTTCACTGAACAAATGCATCTGTCTGATCATTGCCCAGTATGGGGCAGGTTGGCTGATATCGGGAATAGAACCTACTTTTTTCCATGTGCTACCATTGTTGTCACTTTTATAAATATCTTTGCCATACTCGTCAGAAGCAATATAATTCGAACCGCCTAGATAATTCAGATCACGAGGAAATATTGGAATCAGTTTCTCCTCCCAAGTACGCCCACCATCAACTGTGCGAACACGATAGGATTTAGTTTGAGTCTGAATATCACGATTGTAATACCATCCAGTATCTGGAGAAGTAAAAAACAAATTTGCCTTATACGGTTTAGCAAATTGGGTTTTTCTGTGATAGATAGTATCCCATGTTGTACCTGCATCATGAGTAAAGTAGATAAAATGACTATATTTTTCGGTTATTATATAACAATCTTTACCAGAAGGAACAAACATATCATTAATATCTTTAAGATTGAAAGGGATAGTGATCTCATTCCAGGTGTTTCCCGTATCTGTGGAACGATAAACCTTGCCATCACTTACCTGGGCACACCAAAGTGTATCAACAGAATTTGATTTAACTATTACATCCTGCCATTTTTGAGTATCAGGGATTACCTGGCGCCATTGTGATTGTGAAAAGGAGATAGTCACAACTGCAAATAAAAGCAGTGAAACTCTAATGCTATAGATATAAAAGTTCATCCAAATCCTCCCCAGGATTGATTAAGTGATTAATAAATTTATGAGATTGATAACACTGGATTGATTAAAATAGTGATTTTAAACCTTTAAATCAAGCAAAATGCCTACCTGGAATTTAATATTTCATTATCCCAGATTATGCAATAGAAAGTAGCACAGAAACGCAATTCTATACCCATTAAGACTTTCAGGCTTTTCGGCCATATCACATTGTAGATATGCCCTTCAAAACTTTCAAATCTTATTAAATCATAATCTTGCACTTCTGCATCTACCCTACTGCATAATCTGGGCTAAACAAAAGCATCTCTGGGCGCAGGCAAGAAGCGACCCTACGATTATAAGAAGTGTGGAGTTGAGAGTGCCTAAAGTGAGCAAAAATGTAAAAAAGTCTCTATAATATTTTCGACATTTGACTTTAGGCTTTCGACTATCGTTTAATCTTTTGCGCCAGGGATGAGAAAGGTGCACAGCAGTGTTTTTGCGCAGCAAAAATACCGGAGCGATAGCGGAGCCTGGAGCAAGCCCGGTTCGAGGCGAAAGCCGAGAAGGCGCCCATATTAAATGTATCAATCATATAATCTAAGTGTGTTGAAATACCTAAAAGCAATTTAATATAGAGGGGATCTCTCCCACCCAAAAATTTCTTTTAATTCACCATAAAAAATCCTATTCATTGCAAAGCAACAAATAGGATTTCCGTGTACCGGTGAAATAACATTTACCGGTTTTATTAATTTTATGCGCTTTACCGGTCTGAATTTATTTATGTATCATTGCTTTCATTGTTGTTATAGTTTTTCCTCTTTTTAATGTAACAAAATGGATTCCAGAATTCAGATTAGTTGACAATGTTTTCCATTGTTGTACAGCAATACCAGAAGACCTATACACTGTTTTTCCCAAGGCATTTGTTACTGAAACCGCATAATGATCCTTCAGAGGAATAGAGAGTGCAATGTGTCCATCGGTTATTTTCATTTGAATGCCATTCGTACCGATAGTTTTAGATTGCACTATTGGTGTTGGCTCCTTATACTCAATAGTGAGTTTCGGTCTCTTTGTTGCATCACTTGCCTCGGAGGACACATACACTAAATTTTTTTCATGAGTAGATTGATTAAAAGGAATTTTAATCATGAATCCATGATTTTCTGCACTATTATCGATGAATTCTTTTATTGCTTTTGATACATCAAATTCTTCCCAGGAGTTTTCTGATGAAGAAGAATTTTTAACCAACGCTGGCTTTTCTATGGAATTATTTATATCCCAATCAACGCTGGATTCATTCCAACTAGCAGTAATTTTATAACAGTCTTTTGACGTTCCAAATTTTTTAACAAACATTCCCAAAGTTGCTTTTACGATTTCTCCATTAACTGAAATCCCATCTAAATCAAATTTCACAGCTACTTGAGACTGACCAGTCTCGGGAGTACCTCCTCATCAACCACCAGAGCAGTACGAGCTTGATAATTTTAATTCAGATTCATCACCTGATGGTTTGTTCCAATTAATTGCATTTCCCGAAAATAAATAGGAGTCTTCACAACCGGTATAACCGTCACTGCCGTTTTGTAGTATAATCTTCTTATTTTGTGCAAAGACTATACTTATTCCTACAAATAGCATTATGAGGAATAACATTTTAATTTTTTTCATAAAAAACCTTTCATTATGAAAGCTTTAAGTGGTTAGTTTGCAGGTAAATAATTTATAAAAAATTATCTATTCTTAAGGTACTATCCACCTCCTTTCATTTTAATCTAATATTCCATAAAAGAAGAGCCATTTTTAATCTCCTGTATTATAAATGGCTCCTATCAATAGATGATTTTAAACAAGTTAATTCATTCAATATGTCTAGCTGTAACGCTATACCAGCATAACAGAGAAGCAAGTACTTTAAATAGCGCAGGTCGAACATTAGGAATACCACGATTTCCCTTATGAGAATTATTGAAAAACTGCAGGTTAACTACCTCGAAAGAGCGATAACCTCAATTATGTAATGCTAAATAGCTCATAGAAATTTAGTGACAATTAGGTAAATAGCAATGCAACTATGTATCTATTAAATTAATATATTTAAACTGGAATGTTGGATATTTTTATCAATCTATTCATTTTTTTATAGGTTCTTCT
Organism: Chitinivibrionales bacterium; assembly: GCA_028278335.1. GTDB lineage: Bacteria > Fibrobacterota > Chitinivibrionia > Chitinivibrionales > JANQEN01 > JANQEN01. The sequence continues at coordinate 4,124 of JANQEN010000006.1, forward strand.
TATTAATCTTCTCCCATTTTCCCTAATAGCCGAATTTACTGTGCTTTGATTGTTAGTGATCGATATAGCATTATTGTGTTAATAATTATTTGGGCCTTACCCTGCTTTGCAGGGTCGCCGTGGTTCCAGGCTACCTTCCAGTCGGTCCTCACTTCGTTCGGACTGGCCTCCGGCCACCTTCCACCTGGCTAAGGCAAAAGATTAAAAGATTGCCAAAAGTCTAAAACCAAATGTCGAAAAAGTATCATAGGATTTATTTAACTTTAACTTACTTTAGGCACTTTAAACTCCACACTCTTTTTCTCCGCAGGAACACTGCTTGTCTACACATCTTCAATTCATATATGCAAAATATTATGTAGTGTGCCAACCGTGAGGGAGCGGAGTATATACCACTCTTGGGATAATCATAATCACAACAAATCCCAAGCCCTGGAAAGACGAAAAAAACTAAACCTTTGCATGGCGCTTTCAAAAAATGTCTGAATCAGGATGGTCACGATAAAAGGATACACAGGATAACAATAATGTATAGCAACTACAATTTCTGTATATCTTGCCAATCCTTCAATCCGGTAAATTCTGATTCTGACAATGGATTATTTGAAACCTGACCATAACACCAACCCTTGGAGGGGAAACATTGTATACGCAGGCAGACAGTTCTCTCCTTGTTTTAAAATTTTGGAAAATATATTAGTATTAAAATTTAGGAAGATATGTATATTATTAAATATCACAATGACCAACCCAAACTTTATTAGCATTTAAATAGAAAGTATTGTAGTTTTCAACTAAACTTTATAAAAAAGGAGGACAAATGTTGAATACATTAAAAACAACAGCATTGTTTTTAATATGCTCTGTCTTTATTGTACAAGCAGTAACCTTAGTAGAATATGGTCACTGACTTACCTGAGGAACCCAGCAAGGCGTGACCTTGAAAATCGCCAATACTCTTAAAGAACTGGGTAAGAGTATTATTTTTCTTACACTTCATGACAAAGGAGGCTGAACCGGTCAAACAATATCTGAAGTTTCAGATAGCGGACAGGCTCATAGAGCAAAAGTATCATATGGATTTGAAACAGGGGGTACCGCATATAATGGAATAGCTATACCTCAATATGGTTTTAATAAATCATATGTTGATATAGCGTATATTAAAAATAAGGGTGCAATCCAACAGCATGCAGATTTTGATTTAAAAATTACTGCAGTAAATGCAGCTAAAGACGTAGCAGATCTTAGTGTCACCATTAAGCCTAAGATTGCTATACCAGACAGCGTGGTTATCCATGTGTTCCTTTATGAGTCATACGTAGACTATGGAGTCTACAATTTTCCAGGTACATTAGTCGAGAAATTTAATCACAATGTCGTTAAAAGGATGCCTACCGGTTTTGATGGAACTCCTATTCCAGCACTTGCTGTGGGTCAAAATCATACGGTAAACGTTAAATTAAAAAGACACGCAACCTATGATGTTGCTGACAGTATGAGAGTTGCAGTTGTACTTCAAAAAATTACCACCGTGATCCAGCAAGGTGCTGAAGTATTAAAAGCAAAAGAAGCATTAGCTGCTGTTGACACTAAGGGGTCGCCATTTTTAAATACAATGATTATTGTAGGAAATTCAATAAAATTTCAAAGAAAGCAATACAAAAGCATCGCATTTAGAAATATAAAGGATAATGTTTACTCTTTTAATGTGCCTTTTAATAATTCAACAGTAGAACTGTTTACTGTATCTGGTAAGAAAATTAAATCTTTAAAATTGTCTAACAAATCTATCGGTGAATCGGTGAATTTTAAAATTCCAAATTCAAAGGGTATGTATCTTCTTAACATAAGAGATAATAGAAACCAGGCAATCAATTTAAAGATCCTAAATCATTAAGAGTAGAAATTCTAAATCTATATGTAAAGACCTCTGATTGTATTGGAGGTCTTTTTTTTGATTTTGTAACAATCTTTTGCGCCAGGGATATGCAGGGCAGCGAAAGCCGAGATAGCGCCCATGTTTAACCAAAAAGCAATTTTATACAGAGCCTCCCCCACCTATAAAAAAACTCTATATCAGTTATTTTCAAAATTTACATATTCATCTACATATTGGTTAAATCCATCTCTTATGAGATTAAAAAAATCATAATTTTTTGACCAATCGGAACAGATAGACTCCCCTATCAATTGACACATCTCTTTATTACAAAAGTTAAATGAGTGCTGTGAGAAAATATGATTCTTTGCTGTTAATCTACGAAACAAACGATCATATTTACTTTCATTCTTGTTTACTCTGTGGATAGGATTAATTGATATATCAAATATTCGTTCAATAATCGCCAACATATCATCATAAGTGCGCGGTCGAGAATCAGAAATGGTATAGACTTTTGTATTTGATGTGCTGGTTAATTGGGAAAGTTTTAACATAGCCTTAGCGCAGAGGTCTACAGGAATTAAATGAGCAAGTGAGTTATTATTACACATTACTGAAAGTGATTTACCGGCCAGTCGAGAACGTAGTTTGTCGAATGCACCATAATATTCATATATTCCAAATACTGATGAGGTAAATCCTGTTTTGGAATCACCAATAATAATGGTAGGTCTAAAAATGGAATAGTCTAGGTCATCCTCAGAACATAACTCTAAAACTTTTTGTTCTGCAAGAGCTTTTGATTTGTCGTAACTATTAAAAAAACCTTTTTGGTTTTCATAAACACGCTCCCTGATGGGAGCACCATTTGTAAAATCTTTACCCCCAATAAAAGCAGTGGAGACATGGAAATATTTACATGAGGGATATTTTTTAACTAAGTTAATCAGATTTTCCGTACCGGTCACATTGGTTGCGTAGCTTTTTTCAAAACTTTCTACATCATATTTCATATATGCAGCGCAGTTCCAAACCTCACACAGTGGAATAGTTTGAAGCCATTGCCGATCATTTTTCGATAATGCCAGCTCAGAATCTTTTATATCACACTCTATTGCTTTAATGGCGCAAAATTGGTGTTCATTCAACCTAAAAGCTGGATTGACCATTTCGTTGAATTTTTTAAGTTTTTCAATTCGGTGGGAGATGTTTTGCCCGTTACGTCTTGTTCCGCACAATACTACAGAATAACCGTTACAAACAAGGCCCCAAACTATATATTGGCCAAGAAAACCTGAACCACCAGCAACCAATGCCCATTTCTTCGACTTCAAATGACCCCGCTTCAAATTAGTATTATTAGTGGTATTTATATTCACTTTGAACTATAGGTGAAAATATACGATGTAAAAATATCTTTTGCGACAACGGAAACGATGAAGAACTTACTGTGGTGGATATATGGTGTAACCAGGTTTACTCAATTATACCGCTTCTCAATAATCTTGTCCTATGTTGTGTGGCGGTATAACTGTTTCTATAAGAGTTTTGTCAAAAATCATGGGACAAAACTTTTGAGAAACAGTATAAGTGCGCTGCACCTTTTCTGGTTTTGTTTTAATATTCGAAATGCTAAGATTTTCATGAGATTGAATTATTTTATACTTATTGCCTTAATTGAGTTATGAAAACCGACAAATTTGTATTCAACTGTATAATGGAAGGATACTGTAAATGATAGCCTTTGATTTATCCGTTAGTGTAGTAACTGCACAGGCGCTTGCTCTTGTTGCGGGAAAACAGTTAAAAAAGGAGAAATCTATCTTTTTCAATAAAAATTTGTTTCTCTCTTTTCTCTGGCAAGCGTGCATTTATACGCCCTCGGGAATCGCTATGTATTTTGGTTTTACTGCCTGGAACAGTGGCTACTTTTTTAACCCCTTCCCCGGCCCTGTAAATCAACCGGGAGATTTGGCTATCATAGTATGTTGGGCTGATGGGGCTCTCATTAATCTGTCATTTTTGGGAGCATTTATATTAGCACATAAATGGATAAAGGAAAACAAGGAAAAAGCTGTTTTCACCTTTTCCGGAATCGTGACAGTCTTACTATTTCTTTTCTGGGGCCTTGCTTACCAGAGAAATTTTACTACCACATCATATTCAGTTTTTCAACAATTACCCAAAGAGGGTATCAAATTTACCTGGGGTGGTACTTCATTTTGGGGAAGCCGGGTTTTCTGGTACATCGTACTGATGTTCTTTATTGATTATACGCCTCTGGGATTTCTTATATATTGGTTTCGAAGGCAAAGCAAAAGGATAGCCTAGGTCACCAATGAATTATTTCAAAAATAAAATTGCCCTTGTTACTGGTGGCGGTGCAGGAATTGGCCGTGCTTTATGCAAGGAGTTAGCTAAAAGAGGATGCTTTGTCATTGTCACTGATATAAATAGTTCACAGGCAGATCATGTAGCAAAAAGCATTATTGAGAATGGTGGTCAAGCAAAGTCACTTGCATTAGATATATCTAATTATAGAAATGTTCAAAAAGTCTTTCAAGCAATCATTGATGAGTTTGGTCGTCTTGATATTCTGTTTAACAATGCGGCTGTAACAGTTATTGGCGAAGCGCAGGATATTACAGTCGGACATTGGGAACGAATTGTAGATATTAATATAAAGGGTACCTTTTATTGTACAACTGAATCATATGCTCTAATGGTCAAACAAGGATTTGGGCAAATTGTTAACCTATCTTCTGTAGTGGGACTAATTGGTTTCCCGACGAATAGTTTTTATTCGGCAACGAAAGCTGGCATTATTACCCTGTCAAACAGTTTAAGGGTAGAAGGCTTTGACAAAGGGGTTAAAGTCAATGTTGCATGTCCTGGATATGTTAAAACAGATATATATAATACTTCTCCGGTGATTAATGCGGATAAAAACAAAGTATGGGAAAAGCCAATGTTTAAGATGATAAGCGCTCATAAAGCGTCCCAAATAATTTTACACGGTATTGAAAGAAACAAACCAATCATTGTCTTTCCCTTTTATGCAAAACTTCTTTGGTGGCTTTGTCGAATAAATCCTTTTATATTTTTTTCCCTAGGGAAAAATATCGTGAAGGACTTTCAAGCGTTACGTAGTTAAGTGTAACTTGACTATGTAATAATGTATGAAATGACTGATAATGTCTATCTCATCGAAGGAGTGAAAGAGAGTTGGGCTGGTGGTACAATTCTCAACTACTGGTAGTGTAAAAGGTGTGTGAAAACAAACGCCGTAAACTAATTCCCATTGCTCCCCAGAAGGGTGCGAGCCAAATAGGTAAGCTAAAATATGCTGGGTGTTGATAATGGTAAAATAAAAAATTGATTAAAATCAGTTCTACAGTATGGTCAATTAATATTACTGAGCATACAATCCAGATGTCACCACTGGCTCTATCATATATAAGGCGATACAGTAAAAAACATAATAGAATTAGAGCAGCTATTTCACCCTGCGTTATAAATATCATTGGGATTACAAAAATTATTAGCAAGTATATAACTTCAATTACACCTTTAAAGAGGGTTATGGAAATTGCAGATTTGAAATGCCTATCAACGAGGTAAAAGATGATTCCCGTAATGCATAGGCAGAAGAAATAGACCACTGGTATCCACCCGGTAGCTGCTATTGTATTGCTTAATTTCCAAATCCCAGCCCATTCATGTGCCATTTCTCCAAAATAAGCAGCAATTGACCCAATCAATGACAGAGAGAAAAGTTTTAAAGGTGAAATCCCTTTAGTATACTTTGTTAACCTATTTTTTATCATCTTCTTTAAACGAATCTGTTTAACAATCTTTTTGCGTTGTGAATCGTAAAACTCTCCTTAAACTAATTCCTATGCCTCCAAATAAAAATGGTGACCATAGGGGTAAAGGAGTATACTGAGCACATTGATAAGTGTAAAAAGAGTTAGCAATCAAGAGTCCCTCGACAACATAGTCAACGATAATTGCTGTAAAAAACACTACAATATCGCCACGAATTCGATAGTTAATAAGACGAATTAAGATATAGACAAACAATGGGATGGCTGCTAACAATTCATTAGAAGGAAACATGGATGGCACCGAAAATGTCAGTGACATAATTACTATTTCTATAATAACATGTTTAGAAGATAGCTTTACAGGGAAAGAAATGTACCGGTTAATTTGGTAAAAAATAATCCCTAAAAAATTTAGGACAAAGAAATAGACGACTATAATCCACCAGGTTGTTGAAATTCTATCAGTGAGCTGCCATATGCCGGCCCATCTATGAATTAATTCGGCAAAGTATAAACAGATCGCACCAATTAGTGCAACTAAAAAAAGCCTATGAAACAGTATACCTCTAATCAATCCGATTTTTCTCATGTTAGCCACCATTATGCAAGTCTATTAGGTAAATTACATTTAATCTGGCCCAAGAAAAGCAACGCCTCTATAAAAATAGGTTTATTACAGAGTACATGATAAGATTTAAAGATAAACAAAACCATTTAGATCAATCCTTTATAAAAAAAAGAATTTAATAAAATTTCTTTCTGGCAAAGCTTTTGAGGAAAAGGTATTCTGAATTTATTTTCAATATACGTTTCAATTAAATTAGAAAATTAATAGCTTTTTTCGCAGTAGTGTTAACAGTATCCTGTTGATAAAAATGGAGGTAGAAAAATGGCTCAAAATCAATTAGCCTCAGATTCCATTAACAATCTGCTATGCTATAAATTGTTGCGAGCCACATTACTTTTTCTTGTATTTTTCGATATTATTCTTGGTGTTGTAGGAGTAGGTTTTCCTCAAGTTTTTATCATGGTCTTCAAGTTAAATACAGAAATTACAGGCGCAATGTATCAAAGTGGCTTGGTTGAGCCAATTTTTATTCGAGGAGTAGGTATACTCTGGTTTCTAGCCGCCTATGTACAATTTTTAGCGTGGAAAGACCCTGCAAGCAGACCATTAGTAATTAATATTGCTTTAATTTTTCGTTTCTGCGGGGGCACATTTGAGCTGATCGAATCACTAATCTTATTACCTCTGGTTGGCTATTCCTATGTATGGGGGCATGTCACCTTAGCAATTTTCTATATAGGCGATTATTTACTTATAGCATTTATGATTTATCTATTAAAAAAATGTAACATACGGTGGTGGAAAATTTTTTAACTGTGCACTTTTTGGGGATCAGCACGTTGTTACCATAATTACAATTAGAAATTAGTAGTACACTCAAATTATTTTATAAACGTTACATTAAAATGGAATAACATTTAACTTTCAAAGATATAGTTTATATGTCAATTTTTATTACTGGTGCAACAGGATATTTGGGCTCCTATATAACCGCTGTTTTGCTCAAAGAATATGATGATAGGGTAATCCTTCTCGTTCGATCAAATTCCATTGATGAAGCTCAAAGGAAATTGTGGAATTCCTTACAACCCCATATGGATTTCTCAGAATTTATCAATTACCTAGACACAAGAATAGATATTGTGTCAGGGAATATTTCAAAGGAGAAACTTGGACTTGGAAATAATTATGAATCTTGTATACATAAAACCAATTCAATAATACATTGTGCATCCATTCTGAACCGAAGATCACATAAGGCTTGCTTTAAAGTAAATCTAAAGGGAACATTAGAGGTCATTCGATTCGCACAGGCAATAATAGCACACCATCCTTTAAAACGTTTCAGTTACATATCAACAGTCAATGTTGCAGGAATACGAAAAAATGACCTTGTCTACGAGGACAGGTCCATAGATTGGGAGCGTGGTGATTATGATCCCTATTCAAGGACAAAAAAATTCTGCGAACATATGATTATGCAGCTCCTGCCTGATGCTTCAGTTGTCATATTCAGGCCATCTGCAATAATTGGCGATAGTCAAACATCTCGCACAACACAGTTTGACATGGTTAAGCCCTTTGTCTCACTTTCAAATTTACCAATAATCCCCTTTAATGCACAATGGAAACTTGATATCATCCCGGCTGATTATACAGCACAGGCAATTGTCACAATACATCAAAGGGAAAAACCAAAATACTCTATCTATCACATAAGTTCCGGTACACACTCATTAACTTACCGAGAAATTGTTAAAGCAGCAAAAAAGGGAAAACTATTTACAATTGCCCTGTTTGCACCGTTTCTGGAAAAACCATGTACATGGATAATAAACCTTCTAAGTAGATTACCAAAAAAGACAGGTCTTTCTAGGCTTGCAACACACCTTAACGTTTTTATGCCCTATATAACTTATAATACTGTTTTTGATAATTCCCGAGTCAGGGAAGAAACAGGAATGGCTCCGGTTTCTTTTAAAAAATACTGCAGAAACCTTTTTGATTTTTCTCAAAGTAGCAATTTTAAATATCCATACAAACCCTGGCCAGAAAAATCTCGTTAAAAGGAAATGAGATGGATAACATATTGCAACTCCTGGTAAATACTGGGATAAGCACGATAAAGGTCAAAAATAAACTCTTCTCCAATAGGAACAAGAGGTGGAAACCAGGTGAACCTCTGAAACTTCTTCTTCTTGGTTACTCTGGAGCAAGAAATACCGGTGCCGATATGCGTGTGCAGGAGATGATCCGACAATTTAAAGCAATATTCAAAGATAGTATTGATTTAGCAATTACAACCATAGATACAAATTTAACAAAAGGGTATTTTCATTCATCAAAACAACTAACCATGCCGGTGGTTTTTCCTTTTTTTTTGCAGAAAACCTGTCCCCATTATCATGGGATTATTGCATGCGAAGGTTCTATGTTTAAATCCCAATTTGCAGATGCCCTATCAATCTACCTTGGTGGAGGCCTCGGGTATGCGAATGCTGAAGACAAAGTGAGTATTGGCTACGGTGGCGAAGCCGGTGCAATGAATAGCTCCTTACGTCGATATGTAAAGAAACACTGTAAGAATTCCTTTATTATAACACGGAATGAGGCGTCGAGAACAATTTTAAAAACACTGGATATCAAAACAACCTTGGGGACTGATACAGCCTGGACCTTTGAACCTTTGCCATTATCCGAAGGCAGAAAAATCATACAAGCTTCTGGATGGGATGGTAAAAAGAACATTATCGCAGCCTGTCCAATAAATCCTTTCTGGTGGCCGGTGAAACCTAGTATGCGAAAACTTCTGGCAAAGAAACTTCTCAACCGGTATCACTTCGAGCACTACAAATCAGTTTATTTTCATGAATGGTCCGATGCTGACCAAGAAAAGTATCAAACCTATATTGATGACTTTGCAAAGGCTGTTGACACATATGCCAAGGAGAATGACCTACACGTTATAGTAATAGGTATGGAGCAGTTAGACCGAATCGCCTGTGGGGATTTTGCACATCGACTTTCCTCGCCCCACTCAATTTTTACTAGCGACAAATACACGATGTTTGAGCTTATCAGTATCATAAGAAATGCTTCGTTACTGATCAGTTCTCGTTATCATGCTATTGTTTCATCTATGCCTGCACTCATACCATCTGCTGGTATTACAATGGATGAAAGAATAATCAATATTATGGAGGAACGGAAAGACCTCAACCTCTGCTTAAAGGTTGATGAAGATAACCTGTATGAAAAAATTTTAACCATATTAAATTCTATGACTAATGAGAGTAATTTGATAAAAGAGCATATTGGCACAACATTAGTAAAACAATTAAGGCGAATGGGAGAGATGGGAGTTCACTTTACCGATGAGATTTGCCGCGTATACCCGGAATTTGAGAGACCTCAATTGGGAGAAAACTGGCAGGACTACCTACCGCCTTTTTCAAATAGTTTAAAAAAGGTGGTGGAAACCTACTCATGATTTTTTTAGATACAATAATTAGCAACTTAAAGACAACGCCGGACAAAGTGATACTTAAAGAGGTTTATCATGATACCATTGAAGAAATAACCTCACAAAAACTTTTTCAGTTGATTCAATCTGCTGCATTTTCAATAGATAGGTCAGGGATTACACCTGGTGACAGAGTTGCATTAATTGCACCAAATTCAGCTCAGTATATTGCGGTGGACCTTGCCATTTTATTAACGGGTTCTATTTCAGTACCATTATACCACAGGCAGACCACAGATGAAAAAATTGATATTTTAAAGGATGCCGGAACAACACTTGTTATAGTTCAGAACGAAGAAAGTGTTGCTGAAATTAAAGACAAATGGGATGACGCGCCAAAAATAATTTCTTTTGCTTCCCTCTTTAGTAAAAATGGTGTTGAGTACTCCTTTAAAAAAATCGACTCAACTAAACCGGCAATGATCATTTATACATCAGGAACCAGTGGGAAGTCCAAAGGTGTCTTACTATCAGGTGAGAATTTAGATTTTATGTTTCCCAGGCTTACGGGAATGATAGATAAATTTGGCTACTGGAAAAAGGACAAAAAAATTGAGGAGATAGTATTTCACTATTTACCGCTCTGTTTTCTCCCTTCACGGCTTGCTGTGTTATCATATTTGTATCGGAATGTTGCAGTCTCACTTTGTATGGACATAAATAATCTTAAAGAGGCCTTAGGAAAGGTCAATCCGCACTGCTTTTTTTCTGTACCAATGATCCTTGACCGAATCAGAAGAGGAGTAGAAGAGAAAATTAGTCAAAGGACAAAATTTATTTCATGGTTATTTGCAAAAGGATCTAAAGCATTTCAAAACATAACGAATGATGATGGCTCAATTTTAGATACTATTGTCTATGCCCTTGCAAATGCGATTCTATTCCGGAAAATAAAAAAGCTCATAGGAAGCAACTTAACGATTATTGTAAGCGGGTCTGCTCCCTTAAGCGCGGAAACACAGGAGTGGTTTCGCATGATAGGCATTATGGTTTGTCAAGCCTATGGTATGACGGAAACAAGCGGTGTTGCCACATCAGATAATCCGCAAAGGGGTATTACAGCAGGCCATATTGGATATCCGCTCGAGGGCACAGAAGTAAAAATATCAAATGAAGGTGAACTTTTATTAAAGGGACCTCATATTTTCCAGGGTTATTGGAATAATCCTGATGAAACTAAGAAAGCAATAAAGGATGACTGGCTGCATACCGGTGATCTGGCGGAATGTGATGAAACTGGAAATTATAAAATTATCGGCAGGGCAAATAATTTGATAGTCCTAAGCTCAGCCCATAATATCCCATCAGAACCACTTGAAAACATGCTTGTTGAGCATTATCCTCGCATAAAACAAACTATGCTTGTTGGTAATGGAAGACCTTACCTAATTGCGCTCATTACCGGTGATATAAAAGAAAAAGAATTCGATTCCTCTTTAAAAGAGCTTAATGAAAAGCTGCCTCATTACAAGCAAATCCGTAAATTCTTTGTATGTCCATATGAGTTTACTCCTGAGAATGGTTTATTAACAGCAAATCTAAAAATGAAAAGAAAGAAGATAGAAGAACATTTCCAATCTGAAGTTGAAAAGTTATACTCAGACTAACATGTAGGTATTAGCGCCCCTAAGGTTATAAGAAGTGTGGAGTTGAGAGTGCCTAAAGTGAGCTAAAGTGTAAAAAGCCTCTAGAATATTTTCGACAATCTTTTAATCTTTTGCGTCAGGGATGAGAAAGGTGCGGAGCAGTGTTTTTGCGCAGCAAAAATACCAGAGCGATAGCGGAGCCTGGAGCCAGCCCGGTTCGAGGCGAAAGCCGAGAAGGCGCCCATATTAATTTTATCAATCAAATAATCCAAGATCGTTGGAATACCAAAAAACAATTTAATATAAAGGGGATCTCCCCCACCCAATAAAATATTCAAATATAATAACTAAAACTAAGACTCCTTATGCTTCTTAATACTCTTCTTTAACGTGTTGATGTTCTTGGTAATTTTAATGCCCCGGGGACACACTTTTGTACAATTAAAGTGATTATCGCAGGCAGCAACACCATCGGGCGTGTCAAGTTCCTCAAGTCGTCCTGCAATACCAACATCACGGGTATCAAAGGCAAACCGGGCAGCTTGAGCAGATGCTGCTGGACCAACGAACTTCTTTTCTCCTGCTTCAATAACTGGACAGGAAGAGTAGCAGGCGCTGCAAAGGATACACTTGGTTGGGTCCTCAAATTGTTCCCGTTCTTTTTGTGATTGACGATACTCCTCTTTGGGTGGTTTTTCCTTGGGCCGTAAGAAGGGGTCAATCTTGCGATAGTTGTCGAAAAAAACACCTTGATCTACAGCAAGATCACGTTGGATAGGCATAGAACGGAGGGGTTCAACCTCTATACGATCATTATCAACCTGTGCAACATCCTTTACTAACGTTTTACAGGCCAATCGCTCTTGACCATTGATAATCATTGCATCGGAGCCACAAACCCCATGAGCACAACTTTTTCGAAAGGTCAAGGAGCTATCCTGATTCTCCTTTATTGATACCAATACATCAAGCACCCGATCTGTGGGTTTGACATCAAGGCTAAATTCTTGTGTATAGGCCTGTGGTTTTTTCTCAGGATTATATCTTTTTATCGAAACGACAATGCGCATGTAAATTCCTTTGTAAATTGCTTTGATTCAACTAATATTTTCTTGGCTTCGGTTCCCAAATTGAGGTGTCAACAGATTTGTACTCTAACCGTACCTCATCTTTATTAAGGGATGCATAGGTATGTTTAAGAAAGTTTGCATCATCTCGGTCAGGAAAATCCTCCCGAGCATGGGCTCCCCTACTTTCCTGTCGATTATGTGCAGACACTGCAGTTATCAGAGAAAGATCTAATAGATTTTTCAGCTCCATTGTGTCCATGAGTTCGGTGTTGTATTTGGCGTTTGCATCTGAAACAGAAAGGTCCTTTGCATCTTCCCGAAGCTCTTTAATAGTCTCAATAGCATCAGCCATATCGTTACCATTGCGAAAGATACCGACACCATCCATCATGGTGTCGCGCATTTTTTTACGCAACACATCCTGTTTAACGTTGCTTGAGGAATTACTAAGATCAATGATCCGCTTTTTGGCTCTATCATCGGCATTAACAGGAATTGGTTGATGCTGCGCTCCTGCGGCAAATGAGGCTACTGATGATCCTGCCCGTTTGCCAAAAACAATAAGATCAACGAGGCTATTAGTTCCCAAACGATTTGCTCCATGGACTGACACACAGGCGCATTCTCCAGCTGCATACAGTCCTTCTACAATTGTCCCTTTGGTATCACCGAAGACTTGACCATTTACGTCAGTAGGGATCCCTCCCATACCGTAATGGGCAGTGGGCTGAACTGGAATGGGTGTGGTTATGGGATCGATATCCTGATAGGTTCGACAGAACTCAGTAATATCGGGAAGTTTCTTCTCTAATACCTCTTTGCCAAGATGGGTGGTGTCTAAATGAACATAATCATCTCCCTGTGGCTTTTTAAGGATACCCTTACCATTAAGAATTTCTGTGGTAATTGCCCGGGCAATCATATCTCGCGGTGCAAGATCTAATAGCGTTGGTGCATAGCGTTCCATAAATCGCTCGCCATCGCAATTGCGCAAAATACCACCTTCACCGCGTACTCCTTCGGTGATAAGAATACCCATACCACGGATTCCAGTAGGATGAAATTGAAAAAACTCCATATCCTCCAGGGGTAATCCCTGTTGAGCAAGCACTGCGGGCCCATCACCGGTATTGGCAAAGGCATTAGAGGTTATCCGAAACATTCGCCCAAACCCTCCAGTGGCAAGCAATACAGCTTTTGCATGAAAGGTGTGTAACTCACCGGTGGCAAGATCATAGGCAACAATTCCCTGACAGGTGTTACCATCGATAAGCACATCAAGTAGATGAAACTCATTAAAAAAGGCAACCTTATTTTTGATGCATTGCTGATAGAGTGTTTGAAGGATCATGTGACCAGTTCTGTCCGCAGCATAACAGGAGCGACGAACCGCTGCTTCACCAAAATTGCGGGTATGGCCGCCAAAGCGGCGCTGGTCAATCTTTCCCTCCTCTGTGCGATTAAAGGGCAGGCCATTGTGCTCAAGATCATAGACTGAGTCAACAGCTTCGTTGGCCAAAATCATTGCAGCCTGCTGATCAACCAGATAGTCTCCTCCTTTAACGGTGTCAAAGGCATGCCACTCTGGTTTATCCTCCTCAAGATTTCCCAAGGCTGCACCAATTCCTCCTTGAGCAGCACCGGTGTGACTACGCACTGGAAAGAGCTTGGATACCACCGCAATGTTCTTTACTTTTTTATTTCTACTCGCCTCTAAGGCAGCATATAGGCCCGCGCCTCCCGCACCGACAACAACCACATCCAATTCATGTTTCAAAAAACAGTCCTTTCCAATGAGTTACTCCTTAGGCCCTAGCATGTTTTCCGGTTTTACCATGCGGTCATACTCTGCTTCTGTCAATAATTTAAGGGTAACCGCAGCTTCTTTGAGACTGCACTTATCAGCAAAGGCTTTCTTTGCGATTTGTGCAGCCTTATCATAACCGATATAGGGATTAAGCGCGGTTACCAACATTAATGAATTGTCTCGATAGGCTTCGATAGCCTCTTTGTTTGCTTCAATGCCAGCAATACATTTGTTCTCAAAGCTTGTGCATCCATCGGCAAGCAAGGTAATTGATTGCAGCACATTATAAATGATGACTGGTTTGCAAACATTAAGCTCAAAATTACCGGAGGCACCGGCTATACTGACCGTGGTGTCATTGCCAATAATCTGAGCTGCAATCATGAGGAGTGCCTCTGATTGAGTTGGATTCACTTTACCCGGCATAATTGAACTACCCGGTTCATTGGCTGGCAGGGCGATCTCTCCTATGCCACAGCGCGGTCCCGACCCTAACCAGCGAATGTCGTTGGCAATTTTTGTAAGTGATACAGCCACTGTTTTTAAAGCGCCACTGGTCTCTACCAGTGCATCATGGGCTGCTAATCCTTCAAACTTGTTTTCTGCTGAGGTAAAGGAGTATCCAGTGAGCGTGGCAATTTTTTTTACCACACTCTCTGCAAACTGAGGATGTGTATTAAGGCCAGTTCCCACTGCAGTGCCTCCTATAGCAAGTGGGTAAAGTCGCTTGAGGCATTGTTTAATACGGTCATAACTGTATTTCAATTGTGTTACATAACCAGAGAACTCCTGACCAAGAGTGAGTGGCACCGCATCCATCAGGTGCGTTCGACCAATCTTGACAATAGAGTCAAACTCTTTGCTCTTCTTATCAAAGGCCAGCTCTAAGCTTTTAAGAGCTGGTAATAGTTTTTCTTGAATAGCAACCACTGTTGCCATATGCATAACAGCTGGAAAGGTATCATTGGAGGATTGTGATTTATTCACATCATCGTTGGGATGTATTGGCTTTTTACTTCCCCGTTCTCCCCCGGCAATCTCTATTGCTCGATTGGCAATGACCTCATTCAGATTCATGTTGGTTTGGGTGCCGCTGCCAGTTTGCCACACTCGCAAGGGAAATTGATTTGCATGGTAGCCTGCAATAATCTCCTCTGCAGCTTGAACAATCAATGAAGTCTTTGTATTGTCAAGTAAGCCTAGCTCATTATTAACCTCTGCTGCAGCTTTTTTAAGAATTGCATAGGCTATAATGAACTCATGGGAAAAGGTCTCGGTACCGATATTGAAATTTATTAAGGAACGTGCTGTTTGTGCACCATAATAGCTATCACCGGGCACGTTAATGGAGCCCATGGTATCCTTTTCTATTCGATCTTTCACTACACTTTGATCCTTCAACGTTAAGTTTGATGAAAGTATTATCTCATTGTTAACTCTCTTTAAACTCACTAACTAAACTTTGAATGGTTGCCTTGGCATCACCAAAGATCATGCGGGTGTTATCCTTAAAAAAGAGTGGATTTTCAATACCGGCAAAGCCTGGATTCATTGATCGTTTGAGTACAAATACCGTACTTGCTTCATCAACATTGATTATAGGCATACCATAAATCGGACTTGATTCATCTTCCCGCGCTGCAGGGTTGACCACATCATTAGCGCCAATCACAATACAGACATCTACCGTACTCATAATAGGATTAACGTCATCCATCTCAAAGAGTTGCTCATAGGGAACATTGGCTTCGGCAAGAAGTACATTCATATGTCCAGGCATACGTCCAGCTACCGGATGTATTGCATAGCGCACTTCTGCACCATTTTCCTCAAGTAAATCGCCCAATTCACGAACTGTATGCTGCGCCTGAGCCACGGCCATGCCATAACCTGGGACAACAACCACATTTCGTGCAGCCTCCAATACGAGGTATGCATCACTGACTGATACTGCTTTAGCTTCTTTTTTCTCTCCGGGCCCACTTTTTTTAGTGGTTACCGCACCAAATCCGCCAAAGAGGACATTGGCTAAAGAGCGGTTCATCGCTTTACACATAACATTCGTTAAGATAATACCGCTGGCACCAACCAAGGCACCGGAAACAATAAGCACATTATTACCAATGACAAACCCTGCAGCACAGGCTGCAAGGCCGGAGTAGCTATTTAACAGTGAGATCACCACCGGCATGTCAGCTCCACCAATAGCAATCACCGAAAGAACCCCAAGGACAAGAGCCAATCCAATAATTTCATATATCGTGTTATATTTATATTGAACATTTCCGGTCACTACAAAGAAAACTCCCAATCCAATCAATGCTAAAAGAATAAGTGTGTTTACAATCTGTTGACCTGGATAGAGTACTGGTTTTCCGGTTACCTTACCCGCCAGTTTACCATAGGCAATACAACTTCCCGAGAAACAGACACCTCCAATAAGCACTGCAAGAAAAATGGGAATTGCAGTGGCAATTGGCGCTCCATTGTCTTGATGAAAGGCAATAAACCCAACAAGCACGCTTGCCAACCCACCAAAACCATTAAAGAGGGCTACCATCTCGGGCATGGCTGTCATTTGCACTTTAGTTGCAAAAAGAAGACCTATGGCAGAACCAATAGTTATTCCTATCAAAATCCATTTGTAATCAAGCTTACCAGCAAACAAGGTCACCACAATGGCAATGAGCATTCCAAAAAAAGAGACCAGATTTCCCTGTCGCGCTGTGTCGGGCTTATTGAGCATCTTTAGTCCAAAGATAAAGAGCATTGCTGCAACGATATACCCAAAATCGATCAATTCTTTGCTCAGTATCATTGTTTGTTCTCACCTTTCTTCTTAAACATTGCAAGCATTCTGTTGGTTACCACATAACCACCAACAACATTTATCGTTGCAAAAATAACCGCAGCAGTGCCAATAATCGTGCTCAAGAGATCATTTTCTAAATGGTTGAGTGCTAAAAGCGCACCCACTATGGTGATACCAGAAATAGCATTACTCCCTGACATAAGAGGAGTATGCAATTGTGACGGCACCTTTGTTATCAGTTCAATACCCAATAATATGGAAAGAAGAAATACAAAGATCAGCAACATGAGAAACTCCTCACTTTGAATAAAATTTCAATACTTGTTCATTGCAGATAACACCTTCATTGGTAAGAAGGCAACCTGTAACAATTTCGTCATCTATTGCCAAGGAGAATTGCTTCTCCTCTTTATTCCAGAATTCACTAATAAAATTGAACATGTTGGCTGAATACATTTGACTTGCATTTACCGATACTGTTGAGGGAAGATTGGATACACCAATAATTATTTTCCCCTCAATTTCAACCTCTTTATCTACAGCTGACCCAGCGATATTTCCACCATTAGCAACAGCCATATCCACCAACACACTTCCCGGTTTCATCCCCTTGACCATCTCCTCGGTAACAATAAGAGGAGCTTTTTTGCCTGGTATTTGTGCTGTGGTAATAACGATATCCGCATTTGCACAGACCTTGGCCAATCCCTGTCGCTGTTTCTCTAACTGTTCTGGTGTCAATGCCTTGGCATAGCCGTCCTTGGTTTGACCGGTTTCACCGAGATCTATCTTTACAAATCGGCCACCCAGTGATTGTACCTGCTCTGCTACCACCTCCCGTGTGTCAAAGGCCTCCACGCGAGCACCCAGTCGTTTTGCCGTCGCAATCGCTTGGAGTCCTGCAACACCAGCGCCAATAATAAAAACACGGGCCGGTGCAATAGTGCCTGCTGGTGTCATCATCATAGGAAGTATTTTCTGGATTCGCTGTGATGCAATGATCACCATGGCATATCCAGCAAGGTTTGCCTGACTACTGAGCACATCCATTTTCTGTGCGCGGGTGATGCGGGGAATCATCTCAATGCTTATTGCTCTAACGTTTCTTTCTGCACAATACTCAATCAACTCTTTATTATTGTAAGGGTCAAAAAAGCTTACTACAACACATCCCTCTTTGAGTTGATCAATCATCTCTCTATCCGGTGTACTGATACACAAGACTAAATCAGTCGTGCTCAAAACCTCCTGCCTTGAAGAATTTACCTGAGCACCAGCGTCTTGATACTGTTGATCTGCGACATCAATGCCTTTACCCAAACCTGACTCAACAACTACCTCTAAATTCAAGGCAATTAATTTCTTTATATGTTCAGGAGTAAGGACAGCTCTCTTCTCAAGATCGGTTACTTCATTGGGAACACCAATAATCATAGACCAAATCCTTTTTATTCAAGGTAATCTCTAAAAAATCATTGCTGATTTATTAGATTTTACCTTAATGGTTGTATAACAATTGGAGCTATACAAATAGCAAATATCCTGCCACACATTTTTTTTGCTCTGTTGACCGGATTGATATTATAAATTAAATTATTACCATACACTGTGTTATAGATTGACAGCGAATTATTTTCGATAATCAACCGTAAATACCGCACCCGTTGCTAGCATACAATTTATCGTAAGAATATCCCATGGCTGATACACATCTGTTCGATTTGCAAAGAGACGTCCCCTGCATGTTCGCCTGTCCTGCTCAGACAAATGTTCCCGAGTATATAGGGGCAATTACCAAAGAGCAATTCGACCACTCCTATTTTATCAACCAAGCTAAAAATCTCTTTCCCGGATCCTTGGGCCGTGTTTGCACAAGACCTTGCGAGGATGCATGTAGGCATGGCTATGAGGGGTATGGTGATCCTGTTTCCATATGTCGACTGAAACGAAGTGGTGATGATTATAAAAAAAAGAATCTCTCGCCAATAAAAAAAGAATCTAAAACAGGAAAAACAGTTGCCATTGTTGGTGCTGGGCCAACTGGTCTTGCTGCTGCCCGCGATCTGCTTTTGCTTGGTCATAAGGTTACTCTTTTTGAGGCTTCAGATCAATTGGGTGGTATGCTTTCCTTGGCTATTCCAGAATTTAGACTCCCCCGCTCTGTAATTGAGGATGACCTTGCCCATGTACTTGCTTTAGAACCGACCCTTCGTCTTAATACGACACTCGGTAAGGATATCACTTTGAATGCCCTGCTCAAAGATTTTGATGCGACACTATTAGCCTTGGGATGTCAAAAACCAATACAGATGAGAATACCCGGTGAGTCTTTGGCTAATGTTTATCATGGCCTTGATTTTGTTATCGCTGTTAATCAGGGAAAAAAGCCAAATGTTGGGAATAGAGCGTTAGTCATTGGTGGTGGATATACTGCAGTAGATTGTGCACGAATGCTTCGAAGACTGGGTGTCGAAAAGGTCACCGTTGCCTATAGACGCACACCTAAGGAGATCTCCATTGATAAGGAAGAGATTGATCATCTGGAGTTAGAAGAGGTGGAGATGAAGTATTTGACTACCGTGACTGCTTTAATCTCCGATGATGATAATCGTTTAAACAAGGTTGAATTAGCAAGAACCAAATTACAGAGTAATAGAGTAACCATATTAGAAGAATCAAAATATCATAGGGAGTTTGATTCGGTCTTTATCTGCATTGGTCAATCTCCGCAAAGTAAACCCTTTATAACACCCTCTTTTGCCAATTACTTTGATAAAGAGTGGCTTACGACTGATTCAAAGAGTGGCATGACAAAAAGAAAGGGACTTTTTGGTGCGGGAGATTACACCAATGGGACTCGTAGTATTATCGATGCTGTGGCAGATGGTCGAAAAGTAGCTCAGTCGATTAACTCATTCCTGAGAAAAGCGGCTCCACAGCCGCCGGTGGTATCAATCAGAGCAACAACAAACTCCAAACGGAAACGTTCCTACGACTTCATTCCAAAAACAGTTGAACAAACAACGCCCTTTGACGGAAAAATCACTTTAAAAAAAGAGGTCAACAAGGGATTTACCACCAAGGAAAGTACTACAGAAAGCCTACGATGCTATCTGTGTAACCTTCACTATGAAATTAATATTGAAAACTGCATTTATTGCATGCGTTGTATTGATGAAGCACCCATTGATTGCATTAAGCAGATAAAATCACTGAGTGATTATAAGGAGGGCAAACAGACCTATGTGGAAGCAGAAACCTGGGACGAAATTGCAATGATATACATTGATAATAACAAGTGCGTACGGTGCGGGAAATGTTTGGATGTGTGCCCAACCCGATGCATTTCCGTATCGAAATACACCTTAGTTGATCCTCTCTTTGGAGAAAAGGCCTGATGAAGAAGCAACGTATTGTAATAGTTGGTAGCGGTGCAGCAGGAAGCCATGCAGCTTTTAAAATTCGCTCCTATGCAAACGATGCGAACATCACGTTAATCAGTAAAGAACCCCACCATTGCTATTATAAATACAAGCTAACCAAGTATCTTAATGGCTCCTTAAAAAAGGAATTACTCTTTGACAGTCGACTTCAGAACTTTACCGAACAGGATATTACCCTTCGGCTTTCGCAGCGAGTTTCCAAAATAGACCGACAAAACAGATCTCTTTATCTGGCACACAAAGAGAAAATCTCCTACGATAAGTTATTGATTGCGACCGGGGTAAAACCCTACGTACCTTCTGCGTACCATTCTTTTACTCAGCACTTTACCCTCTTTAACAACCTTGAAGATGTAGAGCTATTACTTGCCAATCAAAAAGCTCTTAAAAAGCCACTTATCCTTGCTGGTGGACTCACACCGGTCCAATTGGCTTTGGCCCTTGATTCCATGGGCTCCAAGGTTGATTATCTCATGTTTAAAAAGAGAACAAAGATTGTACTTGGTGAAGAACAATCTTTAGAAAAGACCGTGTCCATACTCAAGAATAGTGGAGTACGGTACCTAGAGGATTGTGAAATCAAAGGTATTGTAAAAAAAGATCATGGTTATACTGTTACATACACTAATGGAAGTAGCAAGAGCTATTCAATCATTTTCTCACTTTTTGGCGTAGAATCAAATACTCGCTTAGCAGAAGAGTCGGGTATTGAGTGTGAAAAGGGCATCTTGGTTGATGAACATTTTAGAACCAATGATAAATATATCTATGCTGCCGGCGATTGCGCTCAAATCTATAATCCTAAATTACGGGATTATTGGGTAAATTTTGGCTGGCCCAATGCTGTTGTTCAGGGTATGATTGCAGCAAAAAATATCTGTGGCATGAAGGTTGCCTATGATACAAATCAGGTAAATGTTTTTGATGTTAAGGGAGAAAGGATTCGCTTCCGTAACTGGGAGTAGGAAAATATAATAAATAGTTCTATGGATATCACAATAAAATTTAGTGGAACAGCAGGACAGGGCATACAAACGATCGGCGATGTTCTAACCAACACCGCCGCATCGACCGGTATTCATGTACTTAACTTCCGCAGTTACGGTGCCGAGATTCGAGCTCGTGGTAATAGTGATGCCACAGTTCGCCTTTCCAACACACCAGTTTCATCCTTTACCGATGACATTGATGTTCTCGTCTCCACCCAACGAAATGCCTCTATTGTTTGGGCCTCAGCGGTTAAACAGGATAGTATTATCATTTTTGATAACGATCCCAAACAGGTCTTTGACGAAAAGGATAGTTTTTTAGCTAAGCTCCCTCCGGGAGTGACGCTCTGCGGTGTACCCTTAACCCTCTTTTCTCAAGAAATTACCGGAGCATCAAAGGGTAAAAACATCGCTGCTTTGGGAGCACTCATCTATGTGCTTGACATCCCCCTAGAATCTTGTGAAGCGGAAATCGCCCGATTCTGGAAACGTAAAGGCGATTTGTTTGTAAAAAACAACTGTGCAATTTTAAGAAAAGCCTATGAGTATTGTCAAACTGAGTACCTTACTGAATCATATAGAAAAAAGATTAAGGTCACTGGAAAAGGCTTTCCCGTACTTTCTGGAAACCAAGCGGTGGCCAAAGGAGCCCTTGCAGCAAAATGTTCGATCTATGCCGGGTATCCCATAACACCGGCAACTCCCATTTTTGAAATGCTGGCCAAAGAGTTGCCTGCACAAAAGGGCAAAGTAATCCAAACCGAAGATGAGATATCAGCCATTAGCGTTGTCTTAGGCGCATCATTCACCGGAGCCCGCTCAATGACTGCAACCTCCGGTCCCGGATTCTCCCTGATGATAGAACAGATTGGCCTATCCAGCATGGCAGAGGTGCCCTGTGTCATTGTTTGTGTTCAGCGTGGTGGTCCATCAACAGGTCTGCCAACAAAGACTGAGCAGAGTGATCTCAATATTGCACTCTATGGTGGTCATGGTGACACAACGCGGATTATTTTAGCTCCCACCAATGTGTCCGAATGCTATAGCTGCGCTATAAAAGCCTTTGACTATGCTCAGCGGTATCAAATGCCTGTTATTCTTCTGTCGGACTTTTTTCTTGCCAATCGTCGTGAAACAATCCACGAAACCTTTAAGAAACCGAAAAAAACCGATACACTAGTAAAACCAAAGTCAAGCACTCAAAAGAGCTTCAAACGCTTTAAAAATACCAAAAATGGTATTTCGCCAATGCCTATCCCCGGCACCGAAGGATTCTATTACACAACAACTGGTTTAGAGCACAATGAGTCAGGCACACCAGTGTACGATCCTGAAAATCATCTAGCTCAAACAGATAAGCGATTTAGAAAGCTAAAAACAGCTCTACAGGAAATAAATGATGCAGAAATAATTGGTGATCCAAAGGCAAAAATTGGGATAGTCAGCTGGGGTTCAACTACCGGCGCTGTATTAGAGGCCATGTCATTAGCGCAAAGCAAGGGCATCTCCATAAAGGTATTAAAGACTACCGTATTATGGCCACTTCCAGAAAACAGCATTAAAGAGCTGTTTTCTTCAGTTGAAAAAGTGCTTATTCCGGAAATGAACTACCAGGGGCAATTGGCCTCTTTGCTGACCTTTGTTGAGGCAGATAAAATTATCCGGTTTAATGTTATTAGTGGGATCCCCTTAACCTCCATTGACATTATGCAACAGATTGAAAAGGTGAATGATGTTTTACGAAAAGAATAAAGATGTCAAAGCGAGTTTTGATACGGTAGTGCAACAGGGAGCCCTTAATTACCGTAGCAAAGAGATGCCCATTTGGTGTCCTGGCTGCGGAGATTTTGCCATAGCACAGGCATTAGTTGAAGCACTCAACGAGCTGGCAATCCCCCCCAAAGATGTGGCCATAGGTTCAGGCATTGGCTGCTCTGGACGTTTTCCTGTTTTCATCAAGTGTTATGGCTTTCATGGAGTACATGGTCGTGCTCTTCCATTGGCAACGGGAATGAAGTTGGGTAATGAGAAATTAACGGTTTTTGCTATGGGTGGTGATGGTGATGGTCTCTCAATTGGAGCCGGCCATTTTCCCCACGCTGCGCGAAGAAATATCAACATAAATTACTTTCTCTTTGACAATTCGATCTACGCATTAACTAAGGGACAGACCTCACCCACAGCAGACACCGGAACTGTTTCAAAAACAACACCCTTTGGTAGCTTAGATAATCCTCTCAATCCAGTGCTTCTTTCGCTTAGTTATGGGTCAACCTTTGTTGCCAGGGCCTTTTCTGGATATCATCATGAGATGAAAAATCTTATGATAAAAGCAATACAACATGAAGGATTCTCCTTTCTCCACATCTTAACCCCCTGTGTAGTATTTAATAAACAAAAGACCTACGAACTCTACTATGATCGCTGTAAGCCTTTACCAAAATCTCATAAAAAGTCCTCCTTTGATCAGGCAATGAAGTGTGCCCAAAACCAAAAGACCCTTTACACAGGTGTATTTTACCAAAACTCAAGAGCCGCACTCCAATAAAAGTCTTGTTCCATACATTCCTGTACATAATTAGTTATTTGTATACAATTTCAATGCACTTTTAGTTGGCTTGTCCTGCTTTAGCTCTTGAATTTTGCCTCTTCTGGTTCCTTTGCCAATGTTAATTGATTTTGGCACAATAAATGCTTTTTAATTAGGCAGATAAGAAAACAATAATGTGTTTCATTATGAAAGGAGGTTGCCCAATTCATTAATGTAATACTATAAATATATCCTTATGTGGAGTAAAGACAGGTTTGTGCTAGAGTTATTTGTTTTATTACGCAGCCAATTTATTAATAGAAAACCCTCCTATTAACAAATATCTGGAAATGACTGCATTCAGGAGCACAAACCTGTTTATTTTTTTCTTTCTGTCCAACAAAAAGACTACTATTTTATAACTATTATAATAAGTATACATTTCTCTTTAATTTACAAAGGACACAATTGAACATGGATACCTCTGCTGTATTACTAGCCTTTGGCCTTACCCTTTTTGCGGGTCTTTCAACCGGTGTTGGGAGTCTCATGGCCTTTTTTGCAAAAAAAACAAACACGAAATTTCTCTCAATTGCCCTTGGCTTCTCTGCGGGTGTTATGATCTATGTCTCTTTTGTAGAGATCTTTGTAAAGGCAAAGGATTCACTTATTGAGGTTTTAGGTGAATCAGCAGGAAACTGGGCAACGGTGGGTGCCTTTTTTGGTGGCATGTTCCTCATCGCGCTTATAGATAGATTCGTACCCACCTTTGGTAACCCCCATGAGGTCCATAAAGTGGAAGAGATGAGCTCTCCAGCCACAGACAAAAAGCTTTTACGAATGGGACTTTTCACTGCTCTTGCCATTGCAATCCATAACTTCCCAGAGGGATTGGCCACCTTTACCGCAGCGATTAAAGAACCAGCATTAGGTATGTCCATTGCGCTGGCCATAGCAATTCATAATATCCCCGAGGGAATCGCTGTATCAGTCCCAATTTATTATGCTACAGGAGATAAGAAGAAGGCCTTTTGGTACTCCTTTCTTTCCGGTGTTGCAGAGCCGGTAGGAGCATTGATTGGATTCTTTATTCTTTTACGTTTCTTTAATGACATGGTTTTTGGAATCCTTTTTGCCGGTGTTGCAGGGATCATGGTGTTTATCTCCCTTGATGAACTACTCCCTACAGCGCGGGAATATGGAGAATCGCATCTCTCTATATATGGTTTGATAGCGGGGATGATCGTGATGGCCCTCAGTCTTCTTCTGTTTATGTAAAACAAGATCGCTCATTTTAGATAAACAAAAAGGGGTACTCATAAGAGTGCCCCTTTTTAGTAATACAGCTCTATTTCTACTTACAATTCAACGTCGGACATCCAATAACCATGGAGGTTACAAGATTCTACAATCGTGACCTTAGAGCCGGCTTCCTTTATTTGAATTACCGCAGCAGGATAGGCATCAGGAGTTAAAAGCACACGGGTTACATATTTGCCATCAACATAACAGTCGAGAAATTGAATCATATGGCTCTCCTGCATGGGATGCAATGTTTCACCAACACGAACGGTAAGCTCAATGCAAGACCCTTCAGGAATAATACTGCTTTCTCTATTTACCTTAATTGTTGGTACATGCTTTACTGCTGCTTCAGATGCGTTCTCTTTAGCTTCAGTAAAGATTGAATCGTTTTGTTTGAAATTATCTTGTGCAGCAAAACAAACTGGACAATTCTCTGGTGCTTGGTTAAACTCTAAATGACCGCAAACAGAACAGATAAACAGGCTCATAGCCACTCCTTATTGAAATTGGATTAAGAATTGAAAAGGATATTTTTAAACAATTGGATTTTGCACGTATCGATTATCTATAGCTTTGATGTGTTGTTTTCCCCATTGTGCATAGCAGAAACCATCTGCTTTACATTTGCACGACACTCAATAATATGATGCTCTGGTTTATCCACATCTCCCATCATGGATATCATGGTATTCTCATTAACATCTAAAAGAGCTACAATACTGATTACCTCCCGGTCATACTTATTGTTTCCAGCCAAGGTCAACAGATCCATGGTGGACCGTTTCTCTCCATATCTTTTTTTGGCCCACTTTGAGAGATCATCCTCTGGAATTTGACAAAAGCAATGAGTTGGGTTAATAACATGGTCTTAGTGTGCGTTCTGTGTATGAGTTTCCACATTTCCTCTCTTGGAGCCATAATTGTATTGAGAATATTAATCAATTAGTATGCCATCGGTCTTTTCAATTTCGTGAATGCCTTCACCAATGAAATGAGCAACCCCTGTGATACCAAGTCTGGTATGTCCATCTGAACTGTCCAAAAATTCCACTGGATTGGACACCTATTCCATACAGCACTGTCCAGAATTGATATCTTGAAAAGGAAAAACATATTATTTCAGTTATGGAAATCATGTAGTTAGGGAAAATCAAGAGTGGCATACTTTTTGACTATTACTATAGTGAAATTACAATATGTCATGAAACGAAGGGAGGACAAAATGAAGGGTACAACGTTATTAACTGCAATAGTCCTGGTTGTTTCTACATTGGCAGGTAGCACTATTAGAGATATTGAAACCATTGAATCAATTCTAGAGGTAAATCGGTTGAATTGGGACGTCTATGAACGGGTAACCGTACAAAACGGACGGGTGATCTCTTTAAACCTCAGTTCACCCAGTAGATATGCTAAGAAAATGGTCTTTCTGCCCAGGGACATTGGAAAACTATCGCATCTCCGTTTCTTATCACTTAACAATAATGATCTGGTTTCCTTACCCAAGGAGCTTTTTAATTTACGAGAATTGCGAACCTTAGAGATCAGTAACAATAATATCTTGGCCTTGCCAAGGGGTATTGAACGACTTCGCCATTTACAAACGCTTAATCTGAGTAACAACGGCA
The DNA here is from genome assembly GCA_028278335.1 of Chitinivibrionales bacterium. Taxonomy (GTDB): domain Bacteria; phylum Fibrobacterota; class Chitinivibrionia; order Chitinivibrionales; family JANQEN01; genus JANQEN01. The sequence goes on from JANQEN010000006.1 coordinate 31,097, forward strand.
TTCATGAAGTACCCACTGGTTTAAGCAAAAGTAAATCCTTGGTTCGTTTGCGTCTCAACGGAAATGCCATAGGTAATCTGCCCATTGACATTGGGGATGTGGTTACCTTAAAGGAGATTGACCTTACAGGCAATCAACTCTCTGAACTTCCCAGCAGTATCACGCGGCTCTCCTTGAAACGGTTTGACATTGTGGACAATGCACTCTGTGGGATAAAGCCCCGTATGGATGCCTGGGTTAAGACACATAATGACAACTACCTAAGGAAACAATACTGCGTGATTCATTACAATGATGAGTAAAGCTTGATACGTTTAGCTTGGCAACTTGGTATCGAAGCTCCTTTTAAAGAATGAAAAGTTATCTAAGAATAACTTTTCATTCTTATATTTAGTAAATAGTTATATTAGTATTACAGAGCAATAAACCTTTAAGCAAGGAGTGTGCGGTGGCAGTAAAGACAAAGAAGAAAGAGAAGAGTAAAAAAGTAAAAGAGTCGGACTTTAACTATAAATTAAAATCACCTCATGACACCGAATCGGATATTGTATACCCTCAGGATAGCAATTTGGAGAAATATCTGTTCAAATTGCCCTTTGGAACTAGTACCTTACTCCCCTACCTATCACCTAGAACAGTCTACCATCATTACACCGATCACCACCTAGGTTATTATAAAAAATTCCGTGCTTATATTGATGCCAATGATAAGTATAAAGATTTAACCATAGAACAATTCTTACGCACTAAAGATTCTACTCCCGGATTTCAAGATGCGGTTATTAATGGCATTCTACTCCGTAACCACAATTTTTATTGGCAATCACTCTCTCCCTATGGTGGGGTTAAGTCAGCTAAGGAGAGTGAGCTATCAAAGGACGTGGTTAAAACCTTTGGCTCTGTGGAAAGTTTTAAAAAGAAGTTCACTGCCAAAGCAATGAAGATTGGCATTGGTTGGATCTGGCTCTTTAACACAGACAAGGGATTGCAAATTATCCGGACCGACTACTTGACCACTCCCCTTCCCTCCAGTTACCGTCCCCTCTTAACTATTGACGTTTGGGAACACTCCTATTATATCGATTATGGTAACAATCGATTCAAGTATGTGTCAAACTATATCAACCACATGGTTAACTGGGAATTTGCAGAAAAGAACTACGCAAAAAAGTAATCTAATTGAGAAAATAACAGTATAAGATATTCCAGAACACCTTAATTTACTTATAAGCGATTTTAATCCCCTTCAATCGCACCGTATAGATATTTGGAGAAAGCGAAGATCTGTTCGAGCCCGCAGGGTGAGTTATCGAAGCGCCAAATATCTATGCGATAAGGGCGATTGCGGGGTGTGTTTCTTTGCATACTTTCTTTGCACAAGCAAAGAAAGTATGGCTGCTGT
>JANQEN010000008.1 GCA_028278335.1 Chitinivibrionales bacterium
AGTGTAAAGGCACAAGGTAGCTTAACTGCGAGAGATACAAGTCGAGCAGATGCGAAAGCAGGGCTTAGTGATTCGGCGGTTGGAAATGGAACTGCCGTCGCTCAAAGGATAAAAGGTACTCCGGGGATAACAGGCTTATCACTCTCGAGAGTTCATATCGACGGAGTGGTTTGGCACCTCGATGTCGGCTCGTCGCATCCTGGGGCTGGAGCAGGTCCCAAGGGTTTGGCTGTTCGTCAATTAAAGCGGCACGCGAGCTGGGTTCAGAACGTCGTGAGACAGTTCGGTCCCTATCCGCTGTGGGCGTTGGAAATTTGAGGAGAGCTGCTTCTAGTACGAGAGGACCGAAGCGGACGTACCTCTAGTGTACCAGTTGTCACGCCAGTGGCACTGCTGGGTAGCTATGTACGGAACGGATAACCGCTGAAAGCATCTAAGCGGGAAGCCGACTCCAAGATTAGATTTCCCGTGGGGCTTGACCCCCTTAAAGGATCCTTGAAGACCACAAGGTTGATAGGTCACAGATGTAAGTGCAGTAATGTACTCAGTCGAGTGATACTAATAATCCGTAAGGCTTGATATTTATATTTTCATCTCTACAGTTTTGTGCTTCATCAACAGTAACGGATGTCACTAAATTTTGAATAATTTCTGGTGACTCTAGCATAGGGGATACACCTGTTCCCATACCGAACACAGTAGTTAAGCCCTATAGCGCCGATGGTACTGCACGGGCAACTGTGTGGGAGAGTAGGTCGTTGCCGGATTAATATATGAGCTCATAGTCATTTTGATTATGGGCTCTTTTTTTTGTCCTTCACAATAAGTTTTATTTCTCTTGTAGCAGAAATACCATGATTTTTTATTTGAAAAGCGGCGAGGTCATTTATGCTATGCTAATATCCTTAGATAGGTTAAACCCAGATTATGCAATAGGAAGTAACGCAGAAGCACACCACGACTTTGACCGGATGTACGCTTTGGAAGTAGCCTGTAATCCTATGCCCATTAAGAATTTCAGGCTTTTCGGCCATATCACCTTGTAGATATGCCCTTCAAAACCTTCAACTCTTACTAAACCATAATCTTGCACTTCTGCATCTACTCCTACTGCATAGTCTGGGTTAAAGATGTTTAAAATGAGTGCATGTAAAATATTAAAAAAAAGATGGCGTTAATTTTCATAAGCTTATACCGCTTCTCAATAAATTTGTCCTATGTTGTGTTGTGGTATAACTGTTTCTATAAGAGTTTTGTCAAAACTCATGGGACAAAACTTTTGAGAAACAGTATAAATATTACAAAGAAATGAAATTTGAGTATCTAATTGATGTACACTAAAGACGCTGTATATTGGTTAATGTTTAATATAAAAAGATATTAAAAGCCATTACAGAATTAAACATATATAAACCAAATAGAAATGCTATAATAGCTTAATAAAAAAGAAAAAAGGCATAATAACAATAATTAAATGGGGGTTTAAGAGATATTAATTGTTTAAAAAAATTAAACAGAAAAAAAATCTAATCATTGACGCAGTATTCATTTGTTGCTATATTAATGAAGAAGAATGAAGTGAGTTATTTATGGTAAATATTTTCGACTACACAAATTATCGATTATTTCTAAAAGATTATTATACAGATAAGAAAAAGGAGAATACGAACTTCTCCTATCGATATATAGCAAACAAAGTGGGTTTTAAATCAGCAGGACATTTTACTCAAATTATAAAAGGGCAAGCAAATATCTCTAGCCATCTTATAGCAAAATTCAGTAAATTTATGAAGCTTAAAAAGAGAGAGGTTGAGTTCTTTGAATTACTTGTCTATTTTGATCAAGCAGTAAGCCAGGAGGAGAAGGCACACTATTTTGAACGTATTGTAAATTTTAAAGAGGTAACCGCAAAAATACTCACGCCGGACCAGTACGAGTTCTATACAAAGTGGTATTATGCTGTCATACGCGATGTGCTTTCAACCTATGAATTTTCAGGAGATTTTAAAAAGCTTTCCAATACTGTCATTCCGACCATATCAACAGCAGAGGCGGAGCGAGCTATTAAACTATTAGAACGTTTGGAACTTATAAAAGTTGATGAAAGGGGAATTTATCGAGTAACCGACTCCTTTATCAGTACGAGCTCAGAGGAACAATCAATTGTTTTGTCAAGTTATGCTATGGAAATGATCGAGCGTGCCAAGGAGGCGGTTAACCTTTTGCCAAAGGAAGAGCGAATGATATCTTGGTCAGGTTTTTCCGTTTCAAAGGAAACCTATAGTGCCATAGTTGAGGAGATTAGAGCGACACGTAAAAGAATTCGCACCTTAGTCGCCAAAGATGTACATCCTGAAAGAGTGTATCATTTTAATGTACAGTTTTTTCCTGTTTCAAAAGAGCTTAAACCCATCATCAAAAGGAAAAAGAAATGAAACAAATCTGTTTGAGTATCGTTTTTGTCAGCCTGTTTGTAGCTTTTCTAAAATGTTCTACGAATCCAATAGGTGGAACAGGACATGATGGGGAAGCGCGGACCGTGGTTGGTCATATAACAGATAAAGATGGAGGGGTAATTTCAAACACACGAGTTTCTTTATATCCTAGGGATTTTAATCCTACCATATATGAGCGTTCTGAAAAATTTGATACCCTATTTGATGTGACCGATGCGAAGGGAAGGTTCAAAATTGAAAAAGTTCGAAAGGGAAATTATACTCTCTTTGCACGTAAAAGTATTACCGTAAATGCCAATAGCAAACGGCTTATTGCCTATAATCCTTATCTTCAGGTTGGGGACACAAATATTGATATAGGAAATATGACACTTAAAAACACCGGTATGATTGTACTTGATGTAAAACCCTCTTTGGTGACTAGTGAAAGTTATCTTTACATTCCAGGGACTCGACTGTTTAATAAATTAGAATCATCGGGAATTAACAAAATGCTTGCACCAGCTGGAGATATCCAAGTTGCCTACTATGATAAAATAAGTGCTCAAAGTGATACCGGTGTAATTATAGTTGGTTATACTGAGATCAAAGAAAATACAACAACCGATTCTAGTTACGTTGTATTTAATAAACCACAATTACCGCAATTGCTTGATACTATAAAACCAATTGTTGGTGTCTCCTTAACATTTGAGACCGGTGATTGTTATTACATCGTTACTAGTACAAAGGACACAATACGTTCAATTGAATACAGTTTTGATTGGGGTGATGGTGGTTCATCTCCTTGGGCAAAAAATGTCAGAGCCTCTCATGTTTGGAATACTCCTGGGCATTATCAAATAAAGGCTCAGGGAAGAAGTACTCTGGAACCCTCAATAATTTCACCCTTCTCTGATTGTATTACCCTCATTGTTTTAGATTCGAACCAAATCGATACCAACATGGTTCAACGACCCATTGTGCCAAATGGTCCAGATTCAATCAGTGTCGGTTTAAAAGGCATTTTTACGACAGGCGGCTCTTTTTATATAAGCAGTGCTAACGATACCACCTATACTGGTATAGAGTACCATTACGATTGGGGAGATGGTGGCTTCTCCTCTTGGGAATATAGCGACACCGGCGCACATGTTTGGAATATCTCAGGCCCTTATTCCATTCGTGCGCAGGCTCGCTATATTAATTTAATTAGCTCCAGTCCTGATTCGGTTTTCGATACAATTATCTCCCGTTGGTCCGATCCATTTACAGTGCACGTAACAGACACTATTGTTGACACCCTTTACAAGGTGGGTATACCAAATGGTCCAATGAATCTTATTGTTGGACGAAAAGGTACCTATTCAAGCTATTGGTTAGACACCACAAATGTGCCTGATTCTGCTTCCTTTCGGTTTGACTGGGGGGATGGTGCATCATCTGTATGGTCATTCTCCCGAACAGCAGAGCATGCCTGGAACAGACCTGGAAACTATTCTATTAAAGCACAAGCTCGCTATCTAACAGATACAGTGCATTTTACTGATTGGTCTGAGGCATTAGTGATAGCTGTTGACTCGATAATTGATACCAGTGCAATTGATTCGGTTACCATGCCTGACATGCCTAAAGTGCTCAATGGAAACTGTATCTATCCCGACTCGTTGCATCGTGTTAGTACCGGCAGTTCTCGATGTATAACAAATGACACAACTGTGGATACTTCGGTTGAGTATCGCTTCGATTGGGGGGATGGTACAATTTCACCATGGTCTTTGGATTCAATGATCATCCATATATGGAAAGCAGATAGTATCAATGATACTGTGGTCTATATTAAGGCTCAAGCGCGCAGTTGGTTTGACACCTCTGTGGCTTCTGAGTGGTCTCAAACTGCCATAATTCCTGTCATGGTTAGTCCTCCTACTGTTTCAAAACCCAATGTTTATTCAGGGGATTCGACTGTTGATATATGGGATACAACTTTTCTTGTTGTTGGCGGTTCACTAAGCAGCCAAGGAGATAAGGTAAACTATATGATTGACTGGGGGGATGGATCTCTCTCACCTTGGTATGTTGGTAATGATAGTAACCAAGTTTATGTTACTCACCAATGGAGTGAGGCTCGAACCTTTAAAATACAAGCTCTTGCCCGAAGTACCATAGATACTGCAGTTTTATCTGATTGGAGTGACCCTATTTGGGTACGAGTAACTGATAGTATTGGCAGTGGTATTCAAATAACTGAGCAGCCAGTTACCCCACATAATACAATTGAAGGTGATTCTGTGTGGATGCAGGTTAAAGCAACTGGAGCGCCGCCACTAACCTATCAATGGCAAAAATTTGTTACTGATAACTGGCAGCCACTCCCTGATGGTGATAAAGATTTTTACGAAATAACTTCGACTGTTCAAAATCAAAGTGGACAGTATCGGGTTGCTATATGGAATGATAGCTCTACGATCTATTCAAATATTGTAACCCTTAAGGTGTTTAGTCGTGATTCTGTTGGTGTTACTTTTAGTCCTGCAAATGATACAATTATAGATGGTCAACGCTTTTTATTTTCTGTGGGATCAAAGGGTTTTCCACCAATTCGCTATCAATGGCAACAGAACACGGGTAGTGGATTTTTTAGTATTGCCGGTGCAACCGATTCGGTATATAGTGAATATGGAAGGCTTGCCATGAATAATAACTCCTATCGTTGTATAGTAATGATTGACAACTACAAAGATACGAGTAATTCTGCTGTCCTTATTGTAACAGAGCAACAGATTCCTGAGTTTACCACACACCCGAGGAACGTTACAAGCAGGGAAGGGGAGAGAGTCGTTTTTAGGACCAAGGCAAAGGGAGTTCAAACCCTAAACTATGCATGGGAATTTATGCATAAGGACTCGTTGGCATGGCAACCAATACTTGGCGCTGTTAACGACTCTCATGTAATAGATGCTGCCTACGTTAATGAATCTAAGGAGGGGCAGTATCGTGCCTTTGTTTCTAATACCCATGGTAAGGATACATCAAATGTGTGCACCCTTCAAATAATGCTTGATGACACAATTACCATTAATCAACAACCACAAAACGATACTGTCCGAGTGAATGAGGCTTATGAATTCCGGATTATGGCAACATCGGCAAACACCATATCCTATCAATGGCAACAACGGTTTGGTTTACAATTTGAGAATATCTCTGGTGGAATATCATCAACATATTCTGATACGGCACAAGCCTCTGATGATGGCTCCTGGTTTCGTTGTGTGTTGTCAACAGGGAATTTCTCCGACACCTCCTCCGTTGCACTATTGACAGTGTTGCAGGAGCAGAAAAAGGGAAGTGAAAAAGCAAAGCGATAATACATTTAATTGCTACTTCATATGATATCACTGGAAAACCATGCGTACACATTTACTCAAATGTAGGACCTTTCCTCTATTTGAGTTGTACAGATCGGAATGGTAAAATGGGCTCTATGTTATCCGTATGGCTAATGAAGAGAGGGCCTGGAGGAAAGAGCTGTCTCTTTATCGATAAATACGATATGTAAAGATACAATATGACAAAGGAGAGTCTGTCCTGATTATAAAATACGCGAACACTTTGTGCCCTATCACTTCATTAACTATTCTTTTATCTATATATCATATAACCAATAATATATTTTACTATTGATTCTTACCACACAGAAAATGACCAAAATCATCTTTTAAACGCTATAGCATTGTAGAGGGTATAATGGCTATTATGAATGAAAAAAACAGAAAGATATTTATTTTAAACATTAAGTACTTTATAAAAATCAGTGGTATGAAAACATCCGCTTTGGCTAAAGAACTCCAAGCCAATCATAGAGAGGTGTTGCGATGGAAAAATGGTGAACGAGCACCAACACTTGTCAATGCTGCAAAACTGGCTAATTACTTTGGGAAAACCATTGAGGATCTACTTACTACTCGTTTTTACTATAAGAAAAAGAACACCGGTTAATTCATTTACTTATAAGTATGATTTTTTTACCCCATGTGTGGCTACCACTATGCAAGGATAGCAAATAGGAACCATTGGCTAAATCATTGGGTAGAGCTATTGGACCAACTCCCGTAACTTGTTTTTGCACAAGAGTTTTTCCTGACATGTCAAAAAGCGAAATCATTATACCTTGTGACTTTTGGCTCAAGTGAGTTGGCATACTTACAGTCACATAAGTGTTCCAACGATTCATTACAACGTGAATTTTTGATTTAAAATGTACCTTAGATGACTGTTTAATTGGAATTGAATGCTTTGATATAAATTGAAACCAATTAACATGGGCAAGATTTTGAGTGTCCCCATCATACACCAAGAACAAATCATGAACACCAAAAATTTCACTCACCGAACAGGTGGTTGTCTGCCACGATGTGGTGTCTCCAGTTGAAGAAAGTGTACATGTGCCGATCTCTTGACCTGTGATAGAATCTATACGAAGACTCAGCGTAACATTTTCTTGAATACATGAATAACGAACCTTAAATGAATCGACTGTATCTTTAAATTCGACACCAGCGTATTTTACCCAGCCACCTTTGTCAATGTGGGTAACACAAATACCACCCTCAGAGCAAGTGGCTGTTTCAATCCCCTTTTGGTTGTCCATAGTCTCTGCCTGGATTTTAACAAAGGGGTTCAAATTTATCAATTGCGGTACGCTTTCCCAGGTTGGTTCAACTTCCTTGATAGTGCCGTCATCATTATAGTAAAGAAAGTCAATGTTACTACTTCGCTGAAAAGATTTAATAGGGTGGTTATCCAAGATAGCCTGCTTCCTATTATGGTAGGCAAAATACCAATTCCCCTTATACTCTATGATAGAGGCATGATTGTTGTTACGCATATTGTCAGGAGGGTTTTCTATAATCTTGCCTTTGTACTCAAACCCGGTCATGGGATTGTCGCTTATCATGTAATCTATTCTAAAGGGACCAGCTTGGTGGTTTGTTGAATAGGAGTAGTAGTACTTTCCCTTATATTTATGCATAAATGGCGCCTCAAAGTATTTTGGCGCATCAATGGTAATCGCCTCTCCCTGAACACTAATCATATCATCACCCAATTTTATAACCCGGGCATTTCCTGGGCCACCGCCACCAAAATACATGTAGGCCTGTCCATCATCATCAATGAAGACTGTGGGATCAAAGCACCAGTGCACATTACAATTGGGCAATTTTTTGTGCACTAATGGTCCTCCTAAGGGATCAGCAAAGGGCCCGATGGGGGTGTCTGCAATAGCAACCCCTATATTCTCTTCACCATTGGGAAAGTAAAGAAAATATTTGTCGAACCGTTTCACACAGGTTGGTGCAAACGCTTTAGAGGCCCAACTGGCATCACGGGCGATTTGAAATACTTCGCCGTGATCAGTCCAATTAACTAAATCGTCTGATGATATGACTGTATAATCAATCATGTCATACCAATTCTGATTGTCCAGATCGTGCGAACAATAGATATACATGCGGTCATCAAAGACTGTCATGTTAGGGTCCGCAGTGTATTTATGGGTAATAATGGGATTGTCCCCATAAAGAGAGATTGTGAATACTATGATGATAAAGGGAATAATTGAACGTAAGGCTGAATGAAATTGATTCACAGTATATCCTTTGTAAAAATGCTAGGTTATCTATTTTGTCCCGCCCAAGGCCTGCTTTCATCCCTATAATTTCACAAAAGATGAGGTTATTTTAAAATATATCATTGCGAATTAGATTAAAAATCAATTACCCGCTCTCTTACAGTATTCTTCTCTGATGCTTGTTTTACCTCTTTATTTTTTCTATTAGAAGTGTTATATTCTCATGATTGAAAACTAACCTATAGATGTGTCTCAGGGAGATTATATATGGATATTGTAAAGGAATTGATTGAGGAATTTTCCCTACAACGCTTTCAAGTTGAAAATACTATTGCCCTATTTGACGAGGGAGCTACAATTCCCTTTATCTCACGATATAGAAAAGAACGAACTGGAAGCTTAACTGAGATTGAAGTACGGGATCTGTTGAATCGATATAAATACTTTGTTGAGCTTGAAGAGCGAAGAGCAACTATATTGGAATCGATTTCATCTCAGGGAAAATTGACACCGGAGTTAGAAAAAAAGATTAAAGAGACTAAAGGGAAAGTAGAGCTTGAAGATATGTATCTTCCCTACAAACCAAAGAGATTGACGCGGGGCAAAAAAGCCAATGACGCCGGTTTGGAACCGCTTGCGCGATTTCTTGTTACCTGTGAAGAGGCACATGCCGATTTAGATGAAGAGGCTACAAAATATTTGAATGAAAAAACAAAAGAGGCTGGCTTTGACACGGTGGAAAAAATAGTACATGGAGCATGTGACATTCTGGCTGAGGAACTCTCTGATAATGCGGATGTTCGAAAATGGCTTCGGGAGTCTGCTTTAAAAAAGGGAATTCTTGTATCCTCGGTAAAAAAGGAATTTATTGACAAAAAAACAAAGTTTACCATGTACTACGATTATAGTGAACCTGTTCAGGCCATACCGTCACACCGAATTTTTGCTATGCTTCGTGGTGAGCGAGAGAAAGTGCTCCGGCTTGAGCTGCAGCTACCGGAGGAACAGGTTTTAAGCTTCTTACATACCAAGCTTGTTGGTCACCCTAAAAGTGCCACTGCAGCGCTTCTCATCACAACCTGTGAGGATAGTTTTAAGCGACTCTTAGCTCCAGCCACTGAAACTGAAATACGGAAAGAACTTCGGGAAAAGGCAGAGCTGGAGGCGTTTAAAGTCTTTAGTGAGAACTTACGCACATTATTGCTCTCTCCTCCGGCTGGAGAAAAGGCTGTGTTGGGTATTGATCCTGGCTTTCGGACCGGCTGTAAGGTGGTGGCTGTTGACAAAACCGGAAAGCTATTAAGCTTTAAGGCCATATTTCCAACAGAACCCCGTAAGGATATTTCTGGAGCTTCCCAAGTTGTGTCTGACTTTATTCACTCCTACGAGATAGAACTTATTGCCATTGGAAATGGCACAGCCAGTAGGGAAACAGAGCGATTTGTCCGTGATCTTATTGCGGAGTTTCCCGAAGAGAAACGACCTGTCTGCCTTATTGTCAGTGAGTCAGGAGCAAGTGTATACAGTGCATCGGAAGTTGCAGTTAAAGAATTTCCCGATCAGGATGTTACGGTCCGAGGGGCTGTGTCAATTGCTCGTCGATTACAGGACCCACTTTCTGAGTTGGTAAAAATTGACCCCAAATCAATCGGAGTCGGACAATACCAGCATGATGTTAATCAGGCAAGGCTAAAGATACTCCTTGAGGAAGTCGTTGAAAGCTGTGTGAATTTGGTTGGTGTTGATCTTAATTTAGCCTCAGGGGAGTTGCTAAAATACGTTTCTGGTCTCAACAGTAAGATTGCTACAAAAATCCTTGAATACCGCAATGAGCATGGCTCCTTTAAATCCCGAGAGGAGCTTAAAAAGGTGAGTGGACTCGGTGCAAAGACCTTTGAGCAGGCTGCAGGATTTCTCAAGATTCGCAATGGAGCAAATCCCCTGGATAATTCCTCGGTCCATCCAGAGCGGTACGATTTTGTCTATAGAGTTGCTCAAGAGCTGGGCACAGAGGTTGCAGAGCTAATTGGTGAGGCTAACCGTATTAAAACTATTGACAAAAATAACTTAGTCACTGATGATATTGGACTTCCTACTATCGAAGATATTCTTGCTGAACTGGAAAAACCGGGACGTGATCCTCGTGACACCTTTACCTATGCTAAGTTCGAGGAGACTGTTACAGAGATGTCGGATCTAACTATAGGTATGAAGTTGGAGGGCACTGTTACTAATGTCACTAATTTTGGTGCCTTTGTTGACATCGGCGTGCATCAGGATGGTTTGGTTCATATATCCCAAATGGCCGATCGGTTTGTCAGTGACCCGACAAAAGTAGTAAAAGTTGGACAGGTAGTAAAGGTTACTGTTTTAGAGATTGATGAAGATTTAAAGAGGATTTCTCTTTCCATGAAATCAGAGAAAGGGGCTTCGAAACAAAACTCTCAACGAGTTGAACAAAATAGAAATGGAGGTGATTCGCCACGCCCTAAAAAGGGTAACCCGGGGGGAAAGAAAAAGTTTACTACTGCAAAACCAAAATTTAGCATAAAGCAGTTTATGAAATAACTAAAGTGACTTTCATAGCTTCGTTAAAGAATCATATGAGGATGAAATTATGAAAGCCGCTCTAAGGGACTATTTTTTGTCAATGAGGCTGTAGAGGAACGTGATCTCCTTTTTCCATTTACTATCATCAATGGTTTCAAGTACCATAGGTATTTCATCGAACCGGGGATCATTCATAATAAAAGAGAACACTTCGACTCCCAGATTGCCCTCATTAAGACTGTGGTGCCGATCCACATGACTTCCAAAAGCTGATTTTGCTCCATTAAGGTGGACACCCTTTAGATAATTGAATCCAACAGTTTTTTCAAAGTCCTTAAAAACCTTTGTACACAATTCCTTAGTTCTTAGATCATACCCAGCGGCAAAGGCATGGCAAGTGTCAAAGCAGACACCAATACGCGACTTGTCTTCCACCATGTCAATTATTGCAGCAAGATGCTCGAAGGAATATCCCACCCATGAACCTTGACCTGCGGTAATCTCTAAAATGATTGAAACACCAGTTGTTTTTTCAAGTGCATGGTTACAACAGGCTGCAATAGTTTTTAAGCATTCCTCTTCCGATGTTTTTCCGAGGTGACCACCGGGATGGGTATTTAAATAGAGTAAACCCAATTGGTGACAGCGGGTTAGTTCGTCAATAAATGAGGACAGGGATTTCTCACGCTTTTCCTTATCTGGATTTCCAAGATTGATGAGGTAGCTATCATGGGGGAGAACCTGCTCTGAGGTATAGCCACACTCTTCCATATTTTTATTAAACAGATCTATTGTGTTTTGTTCATAGGGCTTAGCGAACCATTGGCGTTGATTTTTGGTAAAAAGCGCAAAGGCCTTGGCACCAATCTCTTTTGCATTTAAGGGAGCATTTTGCACACCACCTGAAGCTGATACATGAGCACCAATTCTTTTCATAATAATTCCTTTTGTTCATTGTCACATAATATAGAAATATATTATACGGTATAGAGTAAAATAGAGAGTCAAAAATGAAAAAAGAGTTTCCTATACTTTGTATCCCAGGCAATATTAAATAAGATACATTTAAAATTTCTAATGGGATTTTATTGAGAGGTAATATTGGATGAACTATAGCAAAAAGAAGGCTAAAAAAAAGAAAAGTGGTCCACTCCGGCAAGAGAACAACCACTTTTCCACGAGCGGATAACATATGGAATCATAGGTCATCACATCTACTAGTATATATTTTCCATCTTCAATAATCAAGTATTATACCTGTATGAGAGCACTCCAAAGGAGCTATTATTTATCTGTGTTAGTCGAAGAATCTTACAAAGAACTTTCAAAGTTTTGCATTCTTCAATGCAATTTATCATTTTCTATGGCTTATATAATAATGTATATATATAGTTAGTCTTCAAATTACTCTATATACAGTGATCATTATCAGTTATTGATTTTGAAATGGAAAAAAAGGTATACTTAGCAATAATTTGATTTTAAATACACTTATACATAAATAAGGGATAAAAAGAAAATGCAGGATATTTCAATAAAAAAAGCATTGGTCAGTGTCTCCAATAAGACGGGTATTGTTGAATTTGCAAAAATCTTAGCTGATTCTTCCGTTGAAATTCTATCAACCGGCGGGACAGCGCGTCTTCTGAAAGAGAACGATATACCAGTCACTCCAGTGGGATCCTATACGGGCTCACCAGAAATTATGGATGGTCGTGTAAAAACCCTTCATCCAAAAATTCATGGTGGAATTCTTGCCATTCGTGACAATGAATCCCATGTGAGCCAGATGCAAGAGCACGGTATAGATTCGATTGATCTTGTAGTGGTGAATCTCTATCCCTTTAAGGAGACCATTGCAAAACCAGATGTTACTCTCCAGGATGCCATTGAGAATATTGATATTGGTGGCCCAACCATGATTCGAAGTGCTGCAAAAAACCATACCTTTGTTGGCATTGTTGTTGACCCAGAGGATTATGCACCTGTTGGGCAAGAAATAAAAGAAAAGGGTTCACTCTCCGTAGAGAGACGACAGAATCTGATGGTTAAGGCCTTTTCTCATACCGCCGAATATGATAAAGCAATAACTACATATTTTTCTTCGACCTATAGCAATTAAGTAAAAAGGATAGCAAACCATGTCAAAGAATCTTGTAATTGTTGAGTCACCCGCCAAGTGTAAAACACTTTCTCGCTATCTGGGAAAGGATTTCTCTGTGAAGGCCACTATGGGTCATATTATTGATCTGCCCGAAAAAGAGCTGGGTGTTGACATTGAACATGATTTTAAGCCTCGCTATACAACATCAAAGGGTAAGCGACGCATTGTTAAAGCACTAAAAGAGGATGCAAAAAAGGCTGAGACCGTATTTTTGGCACCTGACCCTGACCGAGAAGGGGAGGCAATTGCCTGGCATGTGGCTCAGACTATTTCAAAGAGCAATACCACAGTAAGGCGCGTCCAGTTTAATGAGATTACTAAAAAAGCAGTACTCAATGCTATTGAAAATCCTCAAGAGATTGATATTAACAAGGTAAATGCACAGCAGGCTCGTAGGATTCTTGACCGCATTGTTGGTTACCAAGTATCACCAATTCTCTGGCGAACAGTTTTTCGCGGACTCTCTGCAGGAAGAGTACAGTCTGTGGCATTACGTATTCTCTGCGAGCGCGAAGATGAGATCAAGGCTTTTAAGCCCGAGGAATATTGGTCGATTATTGCCCAGGTTGAATATGATAGTGTTGCCTTTCAGAGCAAACTCTTTTCCGTGGATGGAAAAAAGATTACTGTTCCCAGTGATGCCAATGGCAAAAATAACAAAATGGTCATTCAAAACGAGGAACAGGCCAAGGAGATCATTGCACGGCTGACCGATCAATCTTTCATTGTTTCCGATGTGGTACGTACTGAAAAGAGTAAACGTCCCTTTGCCCCCTTTATCACGAGTACCTTACAACAGGAAGCTGCCCGAAAACTTGGATTCTCCGCTGCTAAGACTATGATGATCGCCCAACAACTCTATGAAGGTTTAGAGTTGGGTGAACTTGGTTCCTTGGGTTTGATAACCTATATGCGTACTGATTCTACCCGTATTTCTGACGAAGCACTGGCCAGTGCCCGTCAAGTGATTACCAATAATTTTGATGAACGCTATTTACCAGCAAAGCCCTGCATCTATGGCAAAGCCAAAAATGCGCAGGATGCCCATGAGGCAATTCGTCCTTCCCAGGTGTCCGATGAATTCAACCCAAAGAATGTAAAGAAATATCTCTCCCGAGATCAGCACAAACTTTATAATCTCATCTGGAAACGCTTTTTATCCTCCCAGATGAGTAATGCAATTTTTGATTCCACCCGAATTGACATTGCTGTGAATGGATGCATTTTCCGTGCTACCGGTATGGTCATGAAGTTTGATGGCTTTTTAGCCATGTATGATGAAACCCGAGAAGAGAAAAATGGGAATGGTGATTCTAGTGGCGATGTTCGTCTACCAGATATCAAACCCGATACAGAACTTATCTGCAAAGAGATTATTGACAAGCAACACTTCACACAACCACCACCGCGTTATACTGAAGCATCGCTAGTTCGTGAGCTTGAGGACAAGGGGATTGGACGACCCAGTACCTATGCGCAGATCATTGATACCTTAAAACGACGTAAATATGTTGATGTTGACAATAAGCGCTTTATTCCCACAGAGGTGGGATTCATGGTGCGCAATATTCTGGTTAAGGAATTCGCCACAATCTTTGATGTACAATTTACGGCTACTATGGAGAAGAATCTTGATAAGATCGAAGATGGTGAGGTTAATTGGATCAAGGCTATGAAAGCCTTTTATCTACCTTTTGGCGAGCGACTCAAAGCTGTTGAGAAAGATATTAAAGAGCTTCGTGAGCAGAACCAAGAGGTTACCGATCGTACCTGCCCTGAGTGTGACAAGTTTCCCTTGGTGATCAAATGGAGTAAGAATGGACGTTTTCTTGCTTGTCAAGGATTCCCAGCCTGTAAATACACTGAGCCATTGCAGAAAACTGAAGCACAAATTTCAAATGAAAAATGCGATAAATGTGGTGCCTCAATGGTGCTCCTAAATATTAAGAACAATAGATTTCTTGGATGCTCCAATTATCCGACCTGTAAAAACACCAAGTCACTCTCTATTGGCGTAAAATGTCCTAATGAGGGATGTGATGGCGATCTTATAGAACGTAGTACAAAGCGAGGGAAAATATTTTACGGTTGTAGTGCCTATCCAAAATGCACTTTTGCAACCTGGGACAAACCCCTTAATGAACCCTGTGAAAAGTGTGGCTATAAGATTCTGGTTTACAAAGATACCAAGCGTAAGGGTGTTTTTAAACGGTGTATTAAGTGCAAAGCAGAATATCCTATAGAGACGGAGAGTGATGAGAATAGCGCTGAGAGGTAATGTACAGTTGTTGTGTAGAGCTTCTATTATTTAAAAATCCGCTATCTCATTTCCTGAAACTACCCTATGCAAAAAATAGCAATCATCGGTGCTGGTCTTGCTGGATGCGAGGCTGCCTTAGTTTTAGCATCACCGGGGGTGGCGGTTTCACTTTATGAGATGCGCCCTCAAACCATGACACCAGCCCATAAAACAGGCATGCCCGCAGAGCTAATCTGCTCCAACTCCCTAAAAAGTGATCAGCTACCCTCTGCTCATGGCCTTCTTAAAGCAGAGCTTGATTGTCTTAAAAGCCCTCTTTATACCATGGCGAAGGAGTGTCGAGTACCAGCAGGTACTGCTGTAGCGGTTGATAGGGAAGTCTTTTCTCAAAAAGTATTAGTAGCAATTGAGGCACATCCCCATATCACTTATATAAAGGAAGAAGTGGCCGCTCCACCACCCGATGCGAATATCTGTATCATCGCAGCTGGCCCACTGGTCTCTGAAAGGCTGGCCAATTGGCTCTTAAAGGAGTTTTCAGCTGAGTCTCTCTCCTTCTATGATGCTATTGCACCAATTATTTCTGCAGACTCCATTGATCGCTCCAAGGTATTTTTTGCATCTCGATGGAATAAAAGCGGTGCCGATTATGGGAACTGCCCCTTCACCGAAGAGGAGTATCTCACTTTTTATAATGCTTTAACAGAGGCGGACAAGGTCGTTGCCCGTGATTTTGAGGATAAGCGTTTCTTTGAAGCCTGTTTGCCTATAGAAGTCGTTGCAGCTCGGGATGTTCGAGTTCTTACCTTTGGCACAATGCGCCCGGTTGGCTTAATTGATCCCAATACTGGTAAGGAAGCCTATGCTATATGCCAACTTCGCAAGGAAAACGTCTCCGGTGACGCTTATAATTTGGTTGGTTTTCAAACTCGGCTCACCATACCAGAGCAGAAGCGAGTCTTTCGACTCATTCCTGGTTTAGAGCAGGCTGAATTTTTACGTTTTGGAAGCATTCATCGCAATACCTACCTTCACTCTCCCTCTTTATTAAATAGTAATCTCTCCTTTAAAAAGAGACCAAATCTATTCTTGGCAGGACAACTATGTGGGAATGAAGGATATACTGAGAGTATTGCCACCGGTCACTTGGCAGCCCGGTATGTTACAGCTCAGACTTTGGAAAAGAAGATATCACCACTTCCCACAGAGACAGCCTGTGGTGCACTATTAAGGCATATAACCGCTTCCGAGGAAAAGCAATTTTCTCCTAGTAATATTCATTTTGGACTTTTTGATGCTATCACTGTTCCTGGGAAAAAACGGGTGAATAAGGGGGAGAAAAGGAAATTGTTATGTGAGCGTGCCCTCGCTTCTTTAAAAGGGTGGATCAGTGAAAATTCTTTAGAGTAACATTTGACAGAATGCTACTCAGCAAAGTAATTTTTTTATAGACGATAGGTTCTTTGTTGTGGTCCATCCGAATGGAAAAGGTGGGGCAGACTCTATGCAAGAAACGCCATTTCTATAGGTTATAGACATAAAAACGCTAAAAAACACCCTGTGCACACATAGGAAAGGATGCATATGAATATTCCTGTAGTACTTATGATTGTCCGGTCCGGTTGGGTCGCTCGCATTATTCTTTTGCTTCTGGCAATGTTTTCGCTTCTTACCTGGACAATAATTTTCAATCGATACTTTTACCTCAACAAAATTAAGGGTTTGAATAAAAAGTTTCGTGAATTCTTTGATAAAATATCCAGTTTCACCCAGATAAAAAACGCTGATAAAAAGATCATCCAGTGTCCCTTAGGAAAATTGGGAAAGACCGGTTTTTCCGAATACAAACGCATATTAGAAGATGCCAAATCGCACACAGCAGTGCAGGATTGGTCCTTTTATTTACAGAATCAGTTTACCATGGCCTCTGAGCGGGTAAGCTCGGTTGCCACAGGCATTGGGTCTAAATTGGATCGGGGAGTGTTTCTTTTAGCAATCACCAGTAGTATCGCCCCATTTTTAGGACTCCTAGGTACGGTGTGGGGCATTATGAACTCCTTTTATGAGATCGGAAATCAAGGGTCAGCCAGCTTACCGGTGGTAGCGCCCGGTATTGCAGAGGCTTTGATTACAACCATTGTTGGACTTGCAGTTGCCATACCCTCGGCCTTCTTTTACAATGTATTTAATCACATGGCTGGTCGGGTGGAAGATGAAATGGACGAGTTCAATGATCATCTACTCCTCTTACTTAAGCGAGAGCTTTTTAATCTACTCTATGGCAATAAAAGCTCTAGCCGGTAGTACAACGCATGAAAAAGAATAAAAAAAGTAGACGGCGCAAAACCATATCAGAGCTAAATATTACCAATCTGGTGGATGTTACCTTTGCCTTGCTGATCATATTTATGATTACCGCACCGATGATGACCCAAGGTGTGCAGGTAGATCTACCCAAGACCGACTCAGAGAATGTAGAGGTAAAGGAGTCAATTCAAATATCAATTAATAATAGAAGTGAAATATTTATCAATCAAAAACGTATTTCTCTTTTAGAATTTGACAAGGAATTTAAACGAGTATTTGGAAATAGACTTGAGATACCTGTTTTTATTAATGCCGATAAGAAGGTGCCCTACGGACTGGTTGTCAGGGTGATTTCCTTTGTGCAAAAGGCTGGGGTGGTAAAGCTGGGGTTTCTTACCGAGCCAATAAATAAACGATAACATGAAAATACCATACCTCTAAATTGAGGTATGCCACAATAGAGGGTAAATTCGGTGGCGTCATCTTTTTCTATTAAAAATGATACATCAACAGGAGAATTTTCCTTTGTACCGGTGATATTTATATCAGTGCTCTTTCACATTTTCGTCTTTTTTGTGGTGCCCCTTGCTACCAAGTTTTTATGGCAACCAAAGCAATATATCCGTCCACCAACCTTTCAGTTGGTGCAGGTGCCACAGCCAAAGGCTCGGGTTACCCCCAAAAAAAAGGCGGTAAAAAGAGTTAAGAAAAAGGCAAAACGTGCAGTACCACAAACAAAGGGTCGGGTGAATCCTGCAAAAACAAAACCGGTTGAAGAGGAGGATCTCAGTGAACTTGAGGATCTGCTGAACGAAATTCCACCACCGATTTCACAGCTCAATGTGGGAAAACCCTTTAAATATGATTACTATATTCGCAATATTCAAAGCAAGGTTGAGAGAAATTGGAAACCCTCAATTAATGATGGATCACTATCTGTGGTGTTGAAATTTACTATATTCAGGAATGGATCAATATCGGCGGTGACTATTTCCAAAAGCTCGGGACATTCAACCTTGGACAATCTCGGTGTCCGCGCTATTACCTTGGCAGCACCCTTTGGAAAGCTACCCCATGGATATCCTGATACTCGAATCGACTTAACCTACACCTTAATTCCGGCGGCTCGTTAAATAATTATGAAACATTTAGGTTCCCTTATAATGCTTGTAGGATTGGTGCTACCCCTTGTAGCAAATCAAATTGATCTTAAATCATATGCCAGTCGATTTGACAGCATTCCCATTGCGGTGCTCAATTTCCGGGCTCTTAATAATCGCACCATCACTAAACATCAACCCTGGAAGGTTGTTGCCGATGATCTTGAATTTGGTGGTCGTTTTACTGTTGCCCGTGGACTGAAGGCTGATAGTGCTCGTTTTGTGCAAGAGCAAATCGGTATCTTTATTGATGGAGAATACGAAATTAAAGGGAATACAGTAATTCTCAATTGCTACCTTCACGATGCAGGATCTATGGATCTCTTGGTTGGTAAGAAGTACCAGGGGGAGCTCAAATATATTCGTACCATGGCTCATCAATACTCCAATCTTATTTACGACATGGTGCTTGGTGAGAAAGGCCCCTTCACCAGTAAAATGGTGTATGTAAAAGATCGGGGTAGCTCCAAGGACCTGGTATTGATGGATTATGATGGACACAATCAAATTAAACTTCCTAAAAAAAGTGCGGTCAACATTTTCCCCTGTTTCATTGATACCAATACTATTGTATGGACCTCCTTTGTTCGGGGAAAACCCGATCTCTATAAGGGTACGGTGTATTCCAGTGAAATGAAGATCTTTATCTATAGTCGTTATATAGAGACCTCTCCTGCTGTATCAACGGTTGTTGATCGTATAGTATATTCCTCTTCAAGCAGAGGAAACCTGGATGTCTATGTCTGTGATCAGAATGGAGCCAATAGAAAGCAGCTCACTAAAAGTCCCGGTATTGACACCTCACCCTGCTGGTCCCCCAATGGATACCACATTGCATTTACCTCTGACCGCTCAGGTAGACCACAGATTTATATCATGGATGCAGAGGGTGCCAACACCAAGCGCCTAACCTTTAAAGGCAACTATCAGGATTCTCCAGCCTGGTCACCTAAGGGTGATAAAATCGCTTATAGTTCTTTAGGAAAACACAAATTTGATATCTACACAATCAATCCTGATGGATCAGAACCTTTTAAGGTCACCTCCATTGCAGGAAATAATGAATACCCTGTCTGGTCACCAGAGGGATCAACCATTGCCTTTGTGTCACGGCGTGGTGGCTCAAGCAACATTTTTACTATCCGCCCCGATGGGACTGGATTGAAACAGATTACAAAAACGGGAAATGCAAAAATGCCTGATTGGTCACAATTTTAACGCAAGGAGCGTACTATGATGAAAAGAAACATGTGGGGAACTGTTGTTGTGCTTGCCCTATTTTTGATGTTTGCCGGTTGTAAAAAGAAGAACACCACCTTGGAAGAGCCAATTCCACAAAAACCTATTGTCAAAGAGGAGCCGGTTATCGAACCTGATCCGACACCCATTGACACTTCTGATGATATCTCTTTTAATGAAGCTGATTTAGAAGCGGAGTTTCAAAGAAAGGTGCGGGAAAACCTTAAAACTGTCTACTTTGATTATGACAGCTACACACTCTCTCCCTATATTGTTGAACAACTTGTCACAGCCGGTACCTTTTTAATGGATCATTCAACCCTTCGAGTTCTTATCGAGGGACATTGTGATGAGCGCGGCTCCTCTGAGTATAACATGGGTCTAGGGGAAAACCGTGCCCGCGCTGTAAAGCAATACCTTTCCAACTATGGAATTCCCACAATCCGCATGGAGATTACTTCCTGGGGAAAAGAGCGCCCTGAAAGTTCGGGCTGTGCCGAGGATTTTTGTCATGAGAAAAATAGACGTGCCTCTTTTAAGGTACTTGAGCGATAGCTTCTGCTAGGGTATACTAATACAAAAACACTCATTGACACGAAAGGAATACCATTGAAAAGAATTATTGCGACCACCTTTGTTGTGGGAATGCTTATCTTCTCTTATATGGGTTGTGCTAATGTAGCAGTATTACGGGTACAAGAGATTAAAGCCATGGAAGCCCATATGGATACGCTTTTTCATGAAGTAAAGAGCTTACAGCAAAAAGTACTTGACAATGAGAAGAAACAGGATGAGATGCTTCGCTTGATTCGAGCAGATCAGCAGCTTCATTTTGCGGAAATAGAAAGGCGAGTAACAGCTCTTGCTGACAATCTCTCCGAAAGCTACGACCGTCTCTCTGATATTGATGAGAAGACACGGGAGATTAAAAAACGCTGGGAGGATCGTGCTCGGGTTGACTCTATGTCTCAAGCAAATGTCAGCTCAGAGATGGAGAACCTCTTTAAAATCGCCTACAATGATTTTCTTGCCGGCCGTTACGATATTGCCTTTAATGGATTTAATGACCTTATATCACAGTTCCCCGAGTCAAAGAAGGCTGAGGAGGCTTTTTATTGGATAGCTGAGTGCAAGTATGTACAAAAGAAGCTATCCGAGGCTGAGGCTGGATACAAAGAGTATATAAAGAAATATAAAAATGGCGAAAAGATCTGCGTAGCTCTTTATAAATTGGGGCTGGTCTATGAAAAGATGAAAAAGAGAAAAGCCAGTCGAATTGTATGGAAAAAGCTCTCTGATCAATGTCCCGATTCTGATGAGGCCCGTTTGGTAAGGGGAAAGATGTAGACTGCTCTTGAAGTATTTGCAACAGTGTGCTGATATTCTTTGTTCATTTTATGGCATGGACATTCATGCCATGCCATCCATAGTGATGTTTCAGTAAACTAAAAACATCTAATGATGATCAGATACAAGATGAAAGGATTTCATGATTTTATGCATGAGACCGGTCATCTTATGATGGTGATCATCTTTTTTCATTTTTTCTACAATATCAGTGTCGTACTCACCGCTCTTGAATCGACGGTCATTCATGATCTTTTCATGAAAGGGAATCGTAGTCTTGACATTCTTAATGGTAAACTCATGCAAGGCACACTGCATACGTTTAATTGCGGTCTCGCGGTCCTCTGCATAGGCAACCAGCTTTGCCAAAAGCGAATCATAAAAATGGGGCACCTCATACCCAGAATAGATATGAGAGTCAATCCGGATACCCGGTCCACCGGGAAGTCCTAATCCTTTAATCTTTCCCGGTGAAGGCATGAAATCATGTTGAGGATCTTCAGCATTGATGCGACACTCAATTGCGTGTCCCCTAATTTTAATATCTCGCTGTTTTAGACCAAGTTCCTGACCCGCGGCGATTCTGATCTGCTCTTTGACTATATCAATACCAGTAACACATTCGGTAACTGGATGTTCCACTTGAATCCGGGTGTTCATCTCAATAAAGTAGAATTTGTGCTTTTCCGTAAGAAGAAACTCAATAGTACCGGCACCGGAGTAATTAACCGATTTTGCAGCCTTTGTTGCAGCCCGTCCCATTTTTTCTCGAAGCTTTGGATCGATTGTTGGTGAAGGGGCCTCTTCTACCAGTTTCTGATGCCGTCTCTGTACTGAACACTCTCTCTCACCCAAATGAATTGCATTGCCATGATTGTCAGCTAAAATCTGAAATTCAATATGGCGAGCCTTTGTTATATAGCGTTCCATATAGATATCGTCGGAACCAAAGGCTGCTTTTGCTTCTGTTTGTGAGCTGACAAAGGAGTCGGCAAGTTCCTTAGGATCGTTCACAATACGCATACCTTTGCCGCCACCCCCAGCAGAGGGCTTTAAAAGGAGGGGGAAGCCAATCTTTTTTGCAAGACGCTTAGCAGATTCTATTGATTGGACCGGCTTTTTTGTTCCCGGTGGAATAGGAACATGGGCCTGATTCATGGTCTCCCGGGCAATGGCTTTATCACCCATTCTTCTTAACGCGTCAGGAGAGGGCCCAATAAAAACTATACCAGAGCTTTTACAGAGCTCAGCAAACTCAGCATTTTCCGAGAGATA
Source organism: Chitinivibrionales bacterium (assembly GCA_028278335.1). Classification (GTDB taxonomy): domain Bacteria; phylum Fibrobacterota; class Chitinivibrionia; order Chitinivibrionales; family JANQEN01; genus JANQEN01. The sequence goes on from JANQEN010000008.1 coordinate 22,373, forward strand.
GCCATAACCAGGATGAATTGCCTGGGCACCCACCTTAACAGCAAGAATAACAATATCATAGTACTTCAGGTACGATTCAGCACTGGTTGCCTTGCCAATACAATGAGCTTCATCAGCAAGCTTTACATGCAAGCTCTTTTTATCCACTTCCGAGTAAATGGCAACGGTCTCAATTCCCAGTTCACGACAGGCTCGAATAATTCGTACAGCAATCTCACCTCTATTTGCAATCAATATTTTATGAAACATAGTATAGTCCAAAGTTGTTAAACCTAAAAAATGTCGATGCAAAAAATACAAATTGGTAAACAAATATGATATAGGTTGATGAAATTTTTCTACAATTATTGTTGGAATTGGCATTAGATAGGTGAAAAGAGCTTTTTTATTTTAGCTAATATTTAGCGTTTTATAACTTTAATTACTGTTTTTTTATAAAAATTTTGGGCGCTTTCTAAATTTTAATCACTGCTTTTTAAATAATAATTTGGGCGTTGCCCTCATTTCATTCGGGCCGCCGTGGCTCCAGGCTCACCTCCGGTCGGTCCTCGCTATGCTCGGACTGGCCTTCGGCCACCTTCCACCTGGCTAACGCAAAAGATTAAAAGATTGTCGGTTCTCAACCAGCAATGCCCTTGGAAATACAGTCAATGCTATCAAGGCAACACACACCACTATTCAAGGGGGAGAGTATTTTCATGCTCTCTGGAGTGGTCATAATATAAATGGTCGTAAAGTCGGTCCTGGCACCTATAAAGTTGTGGTTGACCTCTATTACAATGGTAGATCCGAGAGATTAGGCTCATTGGTTGGGGTTAGGTGTCGATAACTTTTGATTTAAATTCCCACGTAGTTCCGATTTACGTTTTTCTATGATCTTGTTTAAGCGGTGGCTTCGAGAGCCTCAGCCTCCGGAGAGACTAACAATAAGCTGCCTGAGGCTCTCGAAGGCAGCTAAAAATTATATATCAAGGCTCTCGGAGGTGCCGCTGTATTACAATTATGGAATTCTTTTATCGCTAAAGCCCTTCAATCCCATGGGTCTTCATCTTTGAGTACATTGCCCGTCGGGAGATGCCCAACAGCTTTGCAGCCTGAGATTTATTACCATCAGCCTTTTGTAATGCCTGAAGTATAAGACTTTTTTCAAGCTCATCCAGAGAAATACCCTCATCAGGGAGCTGGACACTTGCAGAGGCGTATGGGGTTTTACATTGTTGGATGTGTTCTGGTAGGTGTGTGGCAAGAATTGTTTCACCTCCAGCGATGATTGTTGAGCGCTCAATACAATTTTCCAATTCCCTTACATTACCAGGCCAGGCATATAATTTGAGTGTGTCAAGCACTTGAGGTGCTATACCCTGGAAGTGTTTATACTTAAGGCAAAAACGATCCACGAGATCCGGTATATCATCTTTTCTTTCTGAGAGGGCGGGAAGCATGAGAGGAAATACGTTTAATCGATAGTAGAGATCCTCCCGAAAGTCACCTTCGGAAACCGCTTCTTCGAGATTGCGGTTAGTAGCAGCAATTACTCTAGCACTGGTTGTGATTATCGCTGTGCCGCCAACCCGGGAAAACTCCCTCTCCTGCAACACCCGCAGGAGCTTTAGCTGTAATGCCGGTGAAATGTCACCGATTTCATCAAGAAAAATCGTGCCCTCATTAGCCTTTTCAAAGAGACCAATCTTTCTTGTTGTGGCACCAGTAAAGGAGCCCTTTTCGTGGCCAAAAAGCTCTGATTCTAATAGATTCTCCGGCAACGCTCCGCAGTTGATTGGTAAAAAGGTTTTACGATTGCTTTCCCAGTGAATACCACGGGCAAAGAGCTCTTTACCTGTGCCGCTTTTACCACGAATAAGGATTGTTGTGTCCCGCTGGGCTACAATTTTGGCTTGTGCAATGGCATGGCGCATCTTTGGGGATTGCCCAGTAAGGGAATCTAGGGAAAGATTGGTTTCTGTTTTTTTCCTCAGAGAGGTTACCTCTTTGCCCAGGTTATGCTTTTCCAGGGCTCTTTCAACCAAGAGAAGCATCTCCTCCATCTCAAAGGGTTTTGCCACATATTCAAGCGCACCCAGACGCATTGCCTCGATACCTGTTTTCCCATCGGCAAAGGCGGTCATGACAATTACTTCAATGAGGGGATACTCTTTTTTTATTGTTTGGAGTAATTCTAAACCAGGTTTCCCCTCCATGCGCAGGTCAGTAATGACCACTTCCGGCATTAATGAGGGTAGTTGAGTTAGAGCCTGTTCCGTTGATTCAGCCTCATGTATGCTATGTCCCTGAGAGTCAAGGGCCATGGCAAGCAGAGCCCGTAATTTACCCTCATCATCAACAATTAAGACGTTTCCCATTGGTACTCCTTTATATAAATAGCAAAGCAGGTCTGAGCTGATGTATACGAGCGGAGTGTAATGTCCCACCCCATAGATTCACAAAGTGATTTTACAATAGCAAGCCCCAACCCAGTTCCGGTTTTTGACCCGGTGACAAAGGGATCAAAAATCGACTTAGCGAGGGATGGTTCAATACCTGGCCCGTTATCCTTGAATAGAAGTATCAAGGATTCCTTCTCTTCTTCAAATTCTATTGAGAGGGTGCCCTCTTTTTTAATGGCTCTACAGGCATTTGCCAATATATTCTGTGCGATTTGGGCAAAGGCGTGCGTATCTCCTCTGATGTATAAAGAGTCGGGGAGTGTGTTGACAATAGAGAAGTTAGGGTATGCCTGTGATATATGCTTGATCACCTCTAAGAGAGGTTCCTTTGGAGAGAAGAGCTGATTTGCCAACTGTTTATCCTTGGAAAAACTAAGAATGTCAGTGATAAGGTTTGAAATACGCATGAGGTCCTCAGAGATAAAGGTGAAGGCCTTTTCCTTACCCTGGGGATCGAATTTCATTTTAAGCACATCAACAGAAGATTTTATAATGGCCAGGGGGTTTTTTAATTCGTGCGCTAACTCAGCACTGGTTTGTCCCAAGTAGGCTAATCGCTCATTTTGGGAGGCCTGTTGGATGGCCCGTTGTGCCTTTTTGTTAAGTGAGGAGAGAAGGAAAAATATCAAACCCGTAATAATTAAAATACATCCACCAAGAAGAGAGACTGAACGTCCAAATTGATGGGCATGATGAAAATAGTTATGGTCTGCTTCGATTATAATTATTGATAGAGAGCGATCAATTCTGGTAGGATAATAGAGCGACTTAAAGTAGACCCCCTCTAACTTGACAGTTTTAGAAAATCGATACTCCTGGTCAACAACGGATGCATAAAAAGACTCATCATCAATAAGATAGGGGGAGAAGTCATCATGTTGTTGAATAAGTGGATCACTGCTCCATTGCACTCGATGTACTGAGTCGGTAATAACAATACGTTCAAACCCGGAGTTTTTTGATAGCATAGCAAGCCAATCTGACATCTGTTTTCCACAAGAGTCTTGTACTTCTGAATTGTCAGAGTGGGAAGTTTTTTGCACATACGATTCGGAAAGTTCTGCCACAGTGAGCATACGCTTTTGTGAAAAGTGCTGGACCTCATTGAGCGTCCTATTAAAGAGGATTCCTGCGGCAGTAAAAACCGTGAGCATGCCGACACTTATAATAGCCAGGGTAAGCCAGAGGTATTTATGCAATTTCAAAATCGAGCTCCCAAAGAAAGGGTAACAGAAAAACCACGATCCTCGGTATCTTGAAAACTCAAGTCACTGGTTGGATTGTTTGATGAGGTTTGAGCGTATTTTCGAAATTGATAGTCCATACTACCATCAATGGTTAGCCAGGAGAAAGCTTGATAATTTACGTAGGCATAGGGACGAAGTTCCCAACTATCGTTATCATTGGTAGTGACCTGTTCTAATCGAAGCTCACATCCCACTTCACCGAAGAGCTTATCGGTTTCAAAGAGAAACTCCATTCCTGGAACAAAGGCTGTATACACCTTATAGGGATGCACTGTTTTAATTGAGTCAAGATACTTCTTTGCCTTTATGGCCAGTGTTTGCATTTCAAACTGACAACCCAGGGAGAAACCAAACCAGTTAGTGTTTTTAAAGGTAATTTCTGGCTTTATTTCTAAATAGTTAAGTGTAAACATCGTTGCCACACTGTCTGAATAGGGCAATTGGAAGGTTATAATGAGAGTGTCGTTTATTGTATCGCTTACGATACTGTCTAAGGAAATTTCATATAGACCAAACCGCTCCTGCTCATACTGATAATTGCCATTTAAATCAATTTTTAACCATTCCTTTAATTTTGCAAAGGACCAGATATTTGCTCGAGCAATATTTCTTTTGTCTGGCTTATAGGCATTCTTTTCCTTTTCATACACTGGGTATCGTTCGAACTCGTAGGATGCATCGAAATCAAAGGTGATCGATTCTGTCCAAAGGGAGATGTTGCACTGTGGACCATGTCGACTGCGATCATCCTCTACATTGTCAACTCTTTGATAATCATCAAGTCCATACAGCCAACCAAAGGAGAGCTGTTTAAGCATGCCGTAGGTCTCAAAAACAAGAGTCGGTTCAATCCAACCCTTTATGTTTGAGGTATAGTAGAGACGATTATGAAGATACCGTTCAATACTTATAAGGCCACGAGTTGAAAGGGAAAGATACTTTTTCGCCATAGGGAAGTGGGTAACTCCTTCCATCTCACCTCTGATCCCATTTGAAGAGTCTTTATACTCTTCGTTGATACTCATTTCTCCTTCGAAGGTACAGTCTAAATTGAGATGGTCCTTGAAAAAGGAGAGGTCCACATCACTGCCAACTTTGCCTCTATTGTTGGAAATGTAAAGATAGGGTTCGATTTTTTCAAAGAGAGAACTGTCAGGTCGCCACTCAAAGGCTGCATGAATATCAAAAAGATCATCCTTGGTTTCAATGACCGAAGAGGTGTCAGTGGCTGTATCCTGCTTAAAGTAGAATAGATTGTTGTAGTAAGATCCATTTGCATTGAGCAACCAGGTGTACTGTTTGTTGTTCATCTCTGGAAGGGTAAGAGTATCAAGGAGTTTGTCTAATTCATCAAAATCGAGGGAATCATAATCTTCATCAATGGAGAGCTCTTCTGATAGATCGGTAGGAACAGTCTCTTTCAGAAGTGAAAGTGCTTCACTAAATAGTCCCTCTTGCGCAAGACCATCGGCAGCCTCGATAAAAAGTTTTACCATTTCAGAGTTGCCCTGGTGCGCTAAAAATTCGAGTTTAAATTTAGAATATGCCACAGAGTCAGATTGCATTTCCGTATCAATCTCAGTAAACAGTGAATCTGACAAGGCTTCGCTCTCCCTTATCGTGAGGGAGTCCTGGGAATTGAAAAAGAGAGAATCGTCTAGATTTAGGGTTGATTGATTTTGAGAGAACAGAGACATAAAGAGAGTACAGATAAGCCCGAAGGTTAAGTGCTTAAGGGTCATTTTCCTGGTGTCTTTCTTGGGAGCTAATCACATTATATGTAATATTAATATACCATCAGTTGTAAATGGTGTGCCATGACATTGTTGTGGATCGTTGTATAAATGACAGTATTTAACCCAGATTATGCAATAGGAAGTAGCGCAGCAGCACACCACGACTTTGACCGGATGTACGCTTGGGAAGTAGCCTGTAATCCTATGCCCATTAAGACTTTCAGGCTTCTTGGCCATATCACTTTGTAGATATGCCCTTTAAAACCTTCAAGTCTTACTAAATCATAATCTTGCACTTCTGCAACTACTCCTACTGCATAATCTGGGTTTAAAATTAGGTGCCAATATCGTTATTGTGTGGCATGGTCATTTATGCCATGCTATTTTAAGATCGTCGGGATACTGCCCGACAGCAGCCATACTTTCTTTGCTTGTGCAAA
>JANQEN010000018.1 GCA_028278335.1 Chitinivibrionales bacterium
GTTTTTAAAGTCCTTTTCAATCATTTTCAGAAAACCGTTCATTTCTTCATATTGCTGTGGTGTAAACTGAACATCTATCATTTTAAAATTATCAATACCAACAATGCCTTTAATTGCTGAATGGTTCGTCAGGGCAGCTTCTAAAATGATCTCTCCTGCCATTGAATGCCCGATTAAAATCACATTCTTAAGGTTTAGATGATCAATAAAAGAGATAATGTCGTTACTGTATTCTTCAATGGTCCAGTTTTCTCTTTCTGCTTCAGACTTTCCAAATCCCGGCAAATCGAGAGCAATAGTCCTGTATTTTGAACTGAAATATGCCTGTTGATCTTCCCAATAACTACTATTGATACACCATCCATGAATGAATAATAACGTTGTATCGCCATCGCCTCTGGTTGTATAAGAAATAGTGGTAGTATTTAAGGTAACCTTCATTGCATACTCCTTGTTTGAATTATTGTTCTTTATTTGTCTACAGTATAACATACAAAGAGGTAGTGACAACAGTATGGCAGCAATGTTAAAGAAAGTGGAAAAAATTACGGAATTATTGGATAAAAGCTATGAATAAAAGCTTTGAAGCTTTATAACAAGGGATTTAACTTTCTGTGAAAGAGTTTCTGGAGATACTATTTCTATTTGATCAATGAACATCAGCAGCCAATGAGCCATTTCATCAATCTGATTGGTAAGAAAAGTCATGGTGGTTTTGTTGCCAGTAGAATCAGAATTGACATATCCGAAATAATACTTTCGCAGATCTGTGTATCTGACAACCGAATTTTCAAAAGAGATTATAATAGTTTCTAACTGTTTTGACTTTGAAACCTGCTGCAGATAATCCTTTAGAGTGGGGTGGTCAATTTTAAATCTTTTGTTTGTCAGTTTGATTTGCTCTATTCGGTCCAGACGAAAATTCCGATAATCATTTCTCAGATGGCAATAAGCAATCATATACCACTGATCGTCTTTAAAAAATACTCCAATTGGTTCAATATTTCTTTCGGTTAGTTTGCCAGTGTTGCCCGTATTATACGTTATTGTTGAGATCAGGTAATCCGAAATACTTCTGAGAATAGTCTGATACGTTTCATTATTCAAACCAATACTGGTGCCTTCTGTTCTTTTTAAAACTTCAATCCGTGGATCAAGGTGTTCCAGTGAATCTTTTTCCGACAACTTTAAAACAGCTCTAATTTTGAGCATTGCATTGGCGTAGGCAGAATTGGTGCTCCTATCAGCCATTTTTTCCACAAATTTTTGGGCTGTTAACAGTGCAACAGCTTCATCGTGAGTAAACATTGTCGGTGGAAGAGAGTAGCCTTTCATTATTGAATAGCCAACTCCTGCTTCACTTACTATAGGAATGCCAGCTTCTTCAAGAGTTCTGATATCACGGTAGACAGTCCTTAAGCTTATTGAAAACATCTCTGCAATCTCTCTTGCCGTAACAACCCGTCGGGATTGCAATTTAATTAAGATGGCAGAAATTCTGTTTATTCTATTCATTTTTCTATTATATGACTGTAATAGTAGCTTATGATTGTATAAAATACTATATCATAGCGGAACCATTTACACACTTTAAATTACACTCTCACTTTTTGCAATTATAACACTACCTTTTAGTGAGAGAACTCCTCACCCAGACCCAAAAATACTACGACTGTACTTAGGTATTGCTCCACAATCTGTCTGTATTCTCTGTTCTGGCCGGTGTATACTAGCACTTGAAGTCTGTATACCTCTCAAAGAGGCTTGTCATGGTTGTTACACCCTCTGTAGAACACCTTTTGACCCTTGTCATGGTCCTTGTGCCCCCTGTAGAACTCATTTTTTCTCATGTCGGACCTATCACGCCCCGTGTCAGACCCATTTTGACCTCTGTAGAACACATATTTACCCTTGTCAGAGGCAAAAAATAGCGTGTAGAACAGTCAATTGTTCATGTCAGACCCATTTTGACTCATGTAGTTTTGCTGGAACCAGTGTCAGACTTATAAACGTCGTGTAGAGCATTGATAAGCCGGGTAATATTTGAAAACACCCTGAAACATAAACTGTTTGCAGGGTGTTTCTTTAATACGATGGAGAAGGATTAGTTTGTGGAGCCCTGTTTTGACTCCTCTTCTTTGTTTTCTGCACGTTTTCTCTTTTTACGCAGAACATCACTGGCATAGTGTTTGTAGTAGTAATCAAGGTTGTCGTAAAAGGCCATTTTTGCATAGAGCTTAATCTCCCGTTCAGCAAGTACCATAAGGGTAAGAAGCCTGTTTCTACGATCAACCTGCTGGTCTATGTTGTCCGAGGCTTTTTCTGCAACACCCTTAAGCTTGATCAGATCAAGGGCCTCAGTGTTTGCCTCCTCCATGTAGGCGTCATCGATATCTTGACCACCGGGACTCACCTGAGCAAGCAAATCCCTGTGGCCCTCACAAAACTTGACAAGAGTAATGATATCACCCAACGCATCGGTTGTACCATTACCTTTACGAATTTGATCATACACTCGTTTGTCATCGGGGTTATTGGTTTTTTGGACAATAAAAGAGGCTGCAGCCAAAAGCAGCTTTTTGGTGTTCTCTGCTTTATCCATGCGCTGACTAAACTCCTCAACAACTTCCTCCTGAGTACCCTCAGCCACAATGCGCTCAGCTTGCACAGTGGGTATCTTTTCAAGGTAGTAGTCAAATTTTGGCATCCTATCCCAGGTAAACTTAGCTGCCTCTAAGGCAATTCTGTCCTCCTGAGCCTGTGCTGAAAGACCGGAAAATTCGGAAATAAAATCATTGTATGCTCTTCCGGTCCTAACAAGCTGGTCTGGGGTTAAGGTTTTTATCTCTTGTTCAACAACTGCATCAAGGTCTATCGAATCTTGGGTAGCCATGATACGCTCCTTTTTTAAAAGTTACTAGCTTCTGTTTTATTTGTGCTCTTAGTCCTTTACAGGAGATAACACCTTTAAAGGACCAAGCACGCTACGGTTAATTTGAACTTATGTTAATTAGACTCCGCATATGTCAACAGATGATGCATAGAGTACAACAACCCTCATCCTCAGCGGAGCATCCGCTTTGAGCTGATCAGACTCACTTTACCTTTGTTTTATAAAACCTTTTGTGTCGACTTATCTATAAGGAATACGGGGAGGGATTTTATTTATTGTAAGAAAATTTTATTTTTTTTAATATTTTAATTTTTATAATAAAAGGAGTCGGGGGAGGTCCCCCACTGCAAGCTACGCTCGCGCCCATTAACTACTTACATCCATAGCAGCTGTATAGCGCAATAAATAAGGGTAATTGAGTAGTTATTATATTTGAAATAATTCTGAATGTTTAATTGACTAGGAATAATAATTTGGGCGCCTTCTCGGCTGTCGCCTCGAACCGGGCTTGCTCCAGGCTCCGCTATCGCTTCGGTATTTTTGCTGCGCAAAAACACTGCTCTGCACCTTTTGCATCCCTGGCGCAAAAGATAATGGGGGAAACAATATTTATAAATTGTTTGAAACCATATTAAACAACCGGGTGTGCGTAGATCTTTTGCATAGCAGTATATTTGTTGTGTCTGCATGGAAACAGAACGATGCAATTAATTAATAAAATAAATACAACTAGTTACATGTGTTTAACGTAGACCACAAGCGTGTTTTTCGTAGTCCTTTTGTACTACATTTTTTCCTTAATTAATAATGATACTTCGGCCATTTTCATCATAATTGAATATATTTAGGTTATATAAGGAAAATTGTGCTACTTGATTTTGTACTAGAAATTAGTACAAAATGCAATCTCATGACAGTGGCTTTAAGCACAATATGGGTTTAATTGAGAGACGTTGGAATACTTTTTCCATTGTAAACTAAAGAAGTTTTTTTATAAATATATAAGAATAAAGGGAGACCAAGGACACCAGCCAATAACGGTAGGATTGTAATGTGTTAAACATACACAATTGCTACAATTCTTGGTTGGCAAAAAATGTGTTTTGTTTCGTCACGTATTAAGAGGAAATGTGCTAAAAAGAAATAAATCCTCAGCATTTAAAGATAAAGGTGAACTGGTGGCATTTGTGCAGAAGTCAACCAATGAAATTGTTGAAGGGACTGTATCTAATTTAAATACTGGCACACCCACTGTTCATACAAATAAGAAAAGAGACTCAATAACAGTGTTGGTAACTTCTGATGCAATAAAGATTAAAACAGCAACACCCGGTCGCACCTTTGCTAAGTTGTTTGACAGGAAAGGGCGGGAGCTAACAGCTCTTGCCGCAGATACCAAGGATGGTTGGGTAGTTTTACCCAAGGTTCACTATAAAGGCTTGGCAGTATTACGGGTTAAATGTGGGAATGGCTCTTTTATGGAGAAGGTTCTGAATTTAAATAATTAATTTGAGTTTGTCGTGATTACACTTGATTTTAAACAAAGCTTCTATAAAAGGGCTGCAAAACGGGGCAATATATTGGCAATTATATCATTCCCTTTGGTTATATTGATTAATATTGCAAATGTCTTATCCTTTTTTTGGTTTGATTTTTTCTATGGTCTTGGTGTTGGGATAGGACTTCCAATGTTAGTTTATGGATAGGAAGTATTCATTTTGTTTTGTCAACAATTGCCTAGGCTGATAAAAGAACGTTACATGAAAATTAGCATACATAGATTCGTTTTCTTACCTATTTTATCATTTCTTCTTTCAATATTATTCGCAATTCATATATTAGGTAATCTTGTCAGAAAGGTTTTTTATGTATGAATTAATGGATATTTTTATGACAGTATTTCTTCCTTTGATTGGTATTTTGTTAATCTTTTTATCTTTTAAATTTGCCTTATTACCGTTATATAATCATCTACGATTGAGAAAAATTGAAAAAGAAGTGTCTACTGCAAAGGATGAAGAAGAATACGAAGAAAATGATGATGTAGAGCATGATGTAAAGATGCAAGAACTTGAAATTCGATCACAGCTTATTCAGGATGCTGTGGATTTTGAGAATTCCTCTAATGAAGAAAAGGATGCATTTGATTTGGAGGCCCTCTCTTCATTGGAGCTTTTTAGCTCTGTGATGGATTCCAGTAAGTCACAGGATGAACGTGAAAAAACCATAAAACAAATCAATAACATTGATCTGCTTGGAAAAATTTTAGATAGTAACCCCGGGCAATATTTATATGAAGTTGCGTTAGAGCAATACTCATTTATTAAATATGGAAAAAGTTGCAAGTATATTTTCAGACCAGTCTGTTTAAAATGTGATCAGCCACTAATAAAAGTATTCTCTAGTGGGAGCGGTGGGTGGCAGTTTGGACCCATAGGATGCAAATATTGTGATGCGAATATGAAATATTCCATAGAGGATGATTCATTAAAACTTACAATTGCTGCATCAAGGCCGGGTGAGTCTTTTCAAAGAACAGAAGCGATTTTTCAAAAGCAAACTAATACGCATTATTCCAGCTAATTTACTGAATAGTTAATGTAGGTCCTGTATTGGTTGTGGTATAATTGTAAAAGCTAGGAGCTAACTACAGGGTGGCCCGTAGCTTATTAACAGACCAGTTAGAATTCATAAACTTAGTACCTACTCTTTTGCTGTGGATAAAATCAAAAGCGTTCACAGTTGGGCTTAAAATATGTACTCAAGTTGGATAAAAATTAAATAAGACAATTTCTTAAATCAACCGTTCTTTTTCCCAACCAAGATAGGTAACCTTTATCTTTTCTGGATTATTGGTACCCAGCGTATGCTTAACAGAAGCATCTTTAAGAAAAAGTGTTGGTGGTGAAAATTAACACTATAGACATTACCCTCTTTATCACGAAGTTCATACACCCGGTTACTGTAGTTTGGCAGGGAATGGGTAAAAGCAGTCAACGCCACTAAAAGCGATCCTTCAAGAGCCGAGAGGAACTGGTCCGGTGTTAGTTTTTCAAAGTTGTCTAACGTTGAATTTTCTTACTAAATATGTCAAACTCTAACGATACAATACATATGGAAATTGAAAATAAGAAATGAGCACCATTTTTGGATATATTTATAGATAAGCATAATCTGGGTTAATATGTCACGGCTAAATCCTGGGGGATCTATAATGAAAAAAGAGTATTTCCATAAAAAGTTACATTTGAATTCAATCATTTTCAGTTTATTGTTATTGTGTCTCCCCTTAGCCGCATCAGCGCAGGAGTACCTTACGTACGACCATAACGGCATCATGAGAGACTATATTCTCTACCGGCCTGATAACCTTCCAACCAATGCACCGCTGGTATTTGTAATGCATGGATACACCGGTTCCGCTGAAGTACGTATGCGGGCCTCTGGTATGAACCGGATTGCCGACGTCAACAAATTTGCCGTATGCTATCCCCAGGGATTGGAGGACAATGGTGGAACAACCCACTGGAACGCCAGATTAACGATCAGCAATGTTAATGATATCGGATTTCTTTCGGAATTAGCAAAACACCTGCATACCCAGTACAAGCTGAACCCGCAGCACACCTTTGCCTGCGGTATGTCAAACGGCGGTTTCATGAGTTATACCCTTGCCTGTGAAGCCTCGGACATATTCCGTGCTGTCGCTCCCGTGACCGGTCTCATGAGCGGATACACCTGGAAAAACCGTAATCCCTCTGTGGCCGTACCGGTGCTGCATATCCACGGTACAGCGGATAACATTGTTCCCATAGACGGGTCAATGTCACCCGGTGGTGGCTGGGGTGGTGCACCCGCGCTTGATTCAATCATCAGCTACTGGGCTACAGTCAATAACTGCGCCACCAGGGACAGTGCCTTTTTTGCTCCCAGCACAAATGCCTATTACTTCAGAAAAGGGACGAATAATAAAGAGGTGTGGTACTATAAAATCAATGGGATGGGGCACACCTGGCCCACTGCCTATAATAACACCGGTACTATAGCCAGTGAAGTGATCTGGGAGTTCTTCAAGAATTATATCGACAACACGCCAATACTTACTGATAAAACCAATCCGAAGCAAATGCACATCATCACTGTCACTTCTAACCAAATGAAAAATCATCTAATAATTCGAAATAATAGCGGCCAACCATTTCAGTATACATTGACAAGCACAAATGGTAAATTGCTTCTCTCAGGCTCCTCAAACCAGACGATGTTAAAAGTTGTTGTTCCAGAATTATCACCCGGTTTGTACCTGCTGAATTTAGAGTGTAACATATTCAACAGGACTTTTAAAATACAACGATAGAGAATTGCACCACTGGATTAAGAAGAAAAGGGCAGGACAATTACCTTATTAAGGGAGTGTTTTTATGGCTCTAAAGCCACTACCGGAAGACTTCAAAGAGTTTATCGTTTCTTAAAAAGAAAGTAATATTAACTTGGGTACCTCGGTGGTCGAACAAGGCTCGTGGGTCCAGTTAGGGCATGATTTAACCCAGATTATGCAATAGGAAGTAGCGCAGAAGCACAATCCTATGCCCATTAAGACTTTCAGGCTTTTTTGGCCATATCACCTTGTAGATATGCCCTTCAAAACCTTCAAGTCTTACTAAATCATAATCTTGCACTTCTGCATCT
>JANQEN010000021.1 GCA_028278335.1 Chitinivibrionales bacterium
GAAAGTATGCACTCGTAAGCCAAGGATGGCTGGAGAGCACTGTGCCGAAGGTGCAGCCCGAAGGGTGTTTGCCACGATGGCAAACATGAACGAAACACACCCCGCAATCGCCCTTTTCGCCTCAGGTTCAGGCACTCGTTGAACTCGGCTTTGCCTCAGACAGCAACTCGTGCTTTTCTGAACCTATCGGCGGTGCGATTGAAGGGGATGAAAAAAATCTATTCAATAAATCACCGGACCAATTATTTGTTCATTCAATGAACATTTATCTATCATTATTTCAATGAAAGATGTATTTTAGCCGGTTCTTTTATAGTGAATAAATAAAGTATATACAGGGTGCGAACAGTTATTTGTTAAAAAAGTGTTAGAATGTAATTAATTTACCATATTCGTAAATTATAAGTTATTTTATACACATTAAATAATAATTTAATACAAAACCTAAATCATCATCAAAAAGAGGGCTGCTGTAAAATGTCCATATGGCCATCAATCAGAGTGCAAATATGCTGTATTGTATGCATATTCGTTTCAATTAATTCTGCACAGGATTTAATACTAACAATCAGAGATACCACCATCTCCTGTGATTACTTGCTAGTAGCACCGCAACAGTTCCAAGAAGAGGCTATGCGTTTAGCGCATCACAGAAATAATTTTACTGGTGACGATGTCTCTAATGCAAAGGTTATGCTCTTGGATAGTCTTTATTCCCAGTTTTCTCAGGCAGGGAAGGGAACAAATCAGGAGAAAATATGGTATGGACTGCATTGGGCCTATAATAACTGGGAAGCGCCCTTTGAGTACTGCGTACTTGTCGGTGATGATTCCATTGCCGTTGACTATGAAGATACCACTGCCACAAGTGTGGGTAGAATGCCTACCTTTATTCGCAATGTTGGGTACTGGTCTGATGTCTTTTGCATGACCTTTTCCGATGATGGGTATACAACCCTAGCCAGTGACACGCCGACTACTAACACCAGTAAGTTGTATACTGCGCCCATTGCCTTGGGAAGGATTCCCTGTGAAACAGAGGAGCATTTAGCTGCCTATGTTGACAAGGTGATTGACTTTGACCTCAATGCACCCCAGGGTATCTGGCGAAACAGCCTGTTTCTTTGCGCTGATGATGAGTTTCATCGGGGAGAGTTTGACCATTTAAACCACTGGGAGTCAACTGAATCCTTTGATGAAACCTGTATGCAGGGCTATTTTACCACTAAGTGTTACTGCTCTGCCTTTGACAAGGATGGTCATGGTCATCATAGTAATGCAAAGGAGTACTTTTTCAATCATATGGCAAAGAATACTCCGCTTTGGACTATATATGCAGGTCATGGCAGTTCTGCTGGGCTCACTGCAGAAAGCTTTCTTAATGGTCAAGATGCTTCTTTATTTACTAATAGTACACAGCCAACAGTATTTTTCTCTTTTTGCTGCAGTAATGGCTCATTCCAGAGTCCCTATCAATACTCCATGTGTAAACAGTTTCTCTTTTCGAATCAGGGTGGGGCCTTACTCTATTTTGCCTCTCCCACACCGGAGTTCTCCTCGGGAAGTGAAATCTTTGGCAAACGGGTGTTTGCCTCTCTTAAGGAACACCCAACGGTAAGCTTTGGCAAAGCGGTGTATCAGGCAAAGAGAACTATGAAAAAGAGTCGGTTTGGCCACTATGATTATACAATTCTCGGTGATCCTGCTCTCATATTACGGAAGGATAACTCCAACATAACCATTGAACTGCATGTTGAAGAGCAGATTGATAAAACTCTTTCTATAGTCGTAAGTACACAAGAACGATGCAACGGGAATTATTATAGCACCTTCTCCCGTGTCAATTCAGTTACTATTGACAATCAGGGACCGATTGTGCACTATACAGAGGATTCAACTATTTATATTGATCAGGGCTCCTATAATTCATATTTCAGCATCCCCATACCCAATGAGGTATTGCATGGCCCCTTTAAATTCACGCTCTATACGTGGGGAGAAGAGTATGAAACGCGTATGGATACTACCTTTGATTTTCAAGCAACAGGAGTAATGCCAAAGAAATCTCTCTCTGGCAATGCGGTACAGGTAAGGGTTGTTCAAAATCAGTTGGTAATTAGTGCTACATCCTATGTGTCCTCCACACCCACTACTATCCATCTTTACTCTATTCGTGGACAATTACTCTATACAGGCACTTTCCCCTTGCAAAGCGAATCACACTCTATTGATCTTAAAAAAATGGGTTTAGCCGCAGGTCACTACAGAGTAGTCCTAAAAGGGGAGTCTATTACAAAGACTTTACCTTTTCTGTATATTAAATAGAGGTTCATATTACTTCATTAGATGTGATATCTTTTTAATAGATCTCTAACGAGTCCTATCTAGCACAGGAGCTGGTTTTAAAAGCATATATCGCTTTTTAAGAATTTTAAAATCTTCAAGATAGTACACGGCGACAATAATACTTTACTTGTGTGAACATTGAAAGGAAATCATTTTATAAAGTAGAATATATCTAAAAAGATCTTTGATTTACATAAGTAGTGGAGCAAAGTTGAAAGATTTCTTATATATATTGCCATTTTTTCAATATTTTTCCCATAGGGATATGCCGAAGGCATGGAGGGGTTATAAAAGGTATTTTCCTTACCAGGTTTAAGGGCCGGGGAGGCCCTTCCATAAAATTAACCTACAAAATATTGGCTAAAACAAAGAAAATCCAATTTGATAATTATTTATCCAATCCTAAGAATTATGGTAACCTCTAAAAATTCATTTCCTACTATGGCTGGCTGCAAAACACTTTGGATTTCGTTACATTCAATCGACGAATCGCAGAGGGTTCGCCTCTTTCATGTGCCTCATCCAAAGGTTTTTCGCTCAGCCTCGAAACAAAACTGAATTATTGGAGGTCACCTTATTATTTTATACACAAATCGGAGAATAAATTCTCTGCTAATTACAGAATGATCATAAAAAAATATTTATATACCACTTGACTTGGAGAAACGTGAATGAAAAATATACCTGAAACTAGGATGGCTATAGTAGCAGTCAGTAGGGATTGCTTCCCAAAGGCGCTGTCAATTGGCAGAAGAGAGGCTGTTGTCAAACAGTGTGCTGAGAAGTCGATTGAGATTATTGAAATCGAAAGAGTTATAGAAAATGAACTGGATGCGACAGCTGTTTTAAAAGAGCTACAAGAAAAAAAGGTAAATAGCCTGGTTCTTTACTTGGGCAATTTTGGGCCCGAAGGACCGACCACAATTGTCGCGCAACAGTTTGAAGGCCCAGTTATGCTGGTTGCTGCAGCAGAAGAGTCGGGAGACAATCTTATTGGTGGCCGCGGTGACGCTTACTGTGGTATGCTCAATGCTTCGTACAACTGTGGCCTCCGAAAAGTAAAGGCCTATATTCCAGAATACCCTGTAGGTACACCGGTGGAAGTGGCGTCGATGATTGGGGACTTTTGTCCCATTGCAAGGACCATCAATGGCCTAAAGGGACTAAAGGTCTTTACCTTTGGCCCACGACCGCAAGATTTTCTTGCCTGTAATGCCCCTATAAAGCCGCTCTTTGATTTAGGTATTGAGGTGATGGAGAACAGCGAACTTGACTTATACGATATCTACAAAAGTGCCGAAGGTGCTCCGGAGATTACAGGTATTGCCCAATCAATGGCAGAAGAGCTTGGTAAGGGTAATACCTATCCTGATCTTCTTAATAAACTTGCCCAGTTTGAACTGGCTTTACTACGATTTTTTCAAGAGAACATCGGTGCTTCCCAGTATGGCATCTTTGCCAATAAATGTTGGCCCTCCTTTGAGAAATTCTTTGGATTTACTCCCTGTTATGTTAATGCCAGGCTTGCAGGACAGGGGATTCCCGTATCCTGTGAAGTTGATATTTACGGGGCAGTATCAGAATATATGGCAACCTGTGCAACAGAGAAACCAGCGACTCTTTTAGATATTAATAACACAGTGCCCCAAGATATGTTTGAGAAAAATGCTACTGTAGCAAAAGAGTACACGCTAACCGACTTATTTATGGGCTTCCACTGTGGTAATACCAACTCTGCCTGCATGAAAGGTGGGGCCTTGAAGTATCAACTAATTATGCACCGTTTAATGGAGCCGGGCAAGGATCCTGATATTACCCGTGGTACCTATGAAGGGGTGATAAAAGATGGACCTATTACCCTTTTCCGTTTGCAATCGACTGCAGATACCCAACTTCGTTCCTATCTTGCAGAGGGTGAAGTACTCAATATCGATCCAAAATCCTTTGGGAGCATTGGCGTGTTTGCAATTAAAGAGATGGGACGCTTTTATAGACATGTGCTCATTGAGGGTAAGTTCCCCCATCATGCAGCAATTGCCTTTGGCCATGCAGCAAAGTCTCTTTTTGAATCACTGAAACTATGTGATGTCCCATGGATTGGGGTTAATCAGCCAAAAAACACGCTCTATAAAACAGAAAACCCCTTTGGATAGAAGAAGAATACTTTTTCTTAATTAAAAGCATGAAACATTTTAGCTATTCAAACGTCTATATAGTATTGAAAGATAATGGTTTCATAATCTTAAAAGCACTTTTTAAGGATTGCGGTAAAATCATAGGGTTAATGTTAAATAAATAGATATTTTTTGTGAATTTTTCCTTAAAAAGTATTATTATAGGGAATGTAATAGAAACGAAGTAGATTACCGAGGGTGAAAATTCTATCAGTTTCAATTCGCTTATATTATATTATTATTAAGGAATGTGGGCGAAGTAAATTTGGATAACTTTGATTAAGGAGGAGATAGAATGAAAGTTACAAGAAACATCTCACTTATTGCTTACTGTGCTATTTTGGTTGCGGCTCTGATCTGTTTTGCTGCTGTGAAAAGTTATCATGTTATTGATGCTGAAAAATGTACAGCCTGCGCTTCCTGTGTTGAAGAGTGTGAAGATGATGCAATTAGCTTAGGTAAAGTCGGTGATAAGGATGTGTATATCATAGATCCTGCCAAGTGTACCAATTGTGGTAACTGTGTTGATGTTTGTCCAGAAGAGTGTATTTCTGAGACTGAAGGTGAAGTTGCTGAAGCAGCAAAAGAGGAAGTAAAGACCAAGGGCAAGAAATCCAAAAAGTCTAAGAAGAAATAAGTTACCAATTAACAAATGTAAGACGATTAACTGACAAAAGGGGAACATGAGCAGGATATTTTCTCGCCAACGTGTAGTAGTAATTCTGAGTTTATTCATTGCTGTTATTGCTATCTCCTGTGTTGATTCAATAGATCGGTCACCTTTTAAACCGGAATCTATTGGCAAGGACATACAGGATACGACTATTAATGTCCTGAGGTTTACTGGGGGAACTGTCCGTTCTTCCTCTGCTCTGGTGGGAGTTCAGTTTAGTAATGATGCAAACCAAAGCATTGATATCTGCATTTATTTAGGGACCAATGATAGCACCTTTGTATTTAAGGATGTTCTCAATAGACATCCTAACAATTTTATTGCAAAAGTAAACAACGTGTACGAGCTTAATGGTCTTTTACCCAATACAACATACACGGTCATGTTGACCAGAGAGCAGGGGCTTATTAAGCTCGCCTCTTTGGCAACATCCTTTACGACCAAAGGAAGTGAATAGTCTGTGAGTAGAACTGCAGTAAAGAAATTTAGATATTTGGCAACATCTCTTTTTCTATTTTGTGTTGTTGTCGGTACTATCATGGCTGCCAAATATAAGCCTCATGTGTACCCGCCACTCTGTGTTGGCTGTGGCGACTGTGTACAGGTATGTCCCAAAAAAGGAAAAGCCATTTATTTGGAGCGGGGTAAAGCAATCATAAATTTAGAGGAGTGCATTGGTTGTAAGAAATGCATTTATCTCTGTTCCTATGGGGCGGTTCGTTAATGAAAAGTATTAAGGGAATACTCCTCTATTGTGCTGCTATTGCAGTGGTGGTCACAATTTTTATAGCCTGTGACCCTGGCCCCACAGCAGGAACTTTTTTGGCGGTTGACCAGAACCAGTGCGTGGGATGTCGTGAATGTGTTAAAGTGTGCAATGCCGATGCGATAGTCGTATTGTCAAACAAAGCCTATATTGATTTGACCAAATGTGTCGAGTGTTTAAAATGTATTGAAGCCTGTCCCTATGATGCGATTGAGTAACCTGTATATGAAGCAATCAATAGCCATAATTCTCTCATTCCTTTTGTTAAGCGTCTCCTTTGCTGAGCATGATATTGATATTCAAACCCATGTAACTGGTGGAGAACACAGTGCCGGTGAAGGTGGGCTTGGTGAATGGCAGGGATCATTTTCACTTGACTACTCAGGCAATGTTCCTATTTCGGATAACGTCTCTCTCTTGTTAAATCAATCCATTGACGGGATGACCGAAGCTACTGAATTCTCCCCAATGCGTGAGTACAATCACCCAGCAAAATCAATCAGCTACTTAGGATTGGGTTTTTATGGAGCCGGAGTGGTTCAGGCCCAGGCCTTTTCAGAACTCTTCTTTAATAGTGAATACATTGGATTCCCTGTTGACCAGACATTTCAAACCCATTTGATAGATGCCTCTATGCTACAGAGAAGTAGAAACGGGGTGGACCTCTTTTTTGAGTTTCCCATTAAACAGATGCTCTTATCGGGAAACCTACTCTATTCTGACCTCCTTTACGATTATAATAGGTCCGGTGATATCCTTCTTAATCAGCATGATGCTGACCTCTGGGGAAGTGGACTTATGGGAGTCTCCTTTGCTGAGGAGAAGGTCTGGATTAAAGCCGGTGGTCTGTTAAAACATGATCTCAATGAATTTTCCGGATACAATTTTAGTAAAGCCTTTGCGGGAATCGAGAGTAACTTCAAGCTTTTTAAGAAGAAACTCGATATTCGGGCTGATCTATATGGCCGCTTTTACGCTTCCACCTTATTAGGTGAGAAACATAACAACTATGCCGATGGCATAGGCTTTCTCCCGCGACTGCGTTTTTACTGGCGCCTGAAAGCTCGTACCTACCTTAAAGCTGATTTGGAATATGAAATTGCCCCAGCCAATAGTGGTGATCTTATGGTCAAACAACGCTATGAGCTTGCCTTTAGAAAGGCCTGGAAAAACTACACCTCCTTTGAGATTGGTAGCTGGGCATCCATGGGTGGTTTTACTCCACGTATTTGCATGTATGGCAACTCTAATGTCCATTTCAACGAGAAATTTGAGATGGTCTATGGTGTACGATCCTATCTCTTTGGTGCATACAGTAAAAGTAAGGTCGAGAATGGATCATCGGATTCCAAAACAACCTACATCTTTGATGGCTACAACTACTATCGAACCGATATTGATCTCATGCTTCGTCAGAAAATTGGATTAAATAGTGGTTCAGATTTTATGAAACATATGGCCTTGTATGGTGGTGCTCGCTATCGCATTTATAGTCCTATTGATAGCTACTCTGACCTATTCGAGTCGCCCAATGTTTCAACACTTCGATTTTATTTAGGTGTCACCAGTTTCCTATGATGTCGCAATCTTTTGCCGAGGGGTTTGGCCTTGGTCTCTCCTTAAGTATGACCTGTGTAGCCACCTGCGGTCCTGTCTTTACCTCCTATCTATTACATCAAAAATCGGACTGGTATAAGAGTTTAATTATCTTTCTTGAGTTGACCGGTGCGCGATTTATTGCCTATGCACTCTTTGGACTTGGCGCTGGATTTATTGGAAGGCAGATAAGCGATTTTAATCGTACCTGGTTTTCTATTGTCGCCTATCTTGGTCTATCGGTCTTTTTAATAATCTCTGCTCTGCGAACCCATCGTAAAGATACCGGTTGTCAAATGAAAAAGTGGAGCAAATTTGTTGAACGACCCTTTATACTGGGCCTTGTGACTGGTGTTAACTTTTGTCCCTCCTTTTTAATTGCGGTGACCAATGCGGTAAATATATCAGGTCCAATTCCGGGGTTGGTGCTTTTTATTGGTTTTTTCTTTGGGTCAAACCTCCCCCTCTTTGGATTACCCCTCTTTGGTGTTGCCGGAAACATTGGCTTTTTTCGCACCTTGGGAAAGGGTATGGCTATTGTGGTTGGGGTCTTTTTCATCGTGAAAGCTGGACTTATGCTCAATGGAGAGTATAAAAAGCATCAGGAATTCAAGGCTTTAGAAAAAGAGTTTGATGAGAAATCTTTAGTTACGGTTTTTGATGACACACAGGCCTACATACTCAGTACAGACACGTCCTCATTTACAAGGTTTCGAGAACTTTTTCAGGAGAAGAGAGAAGGCTCTATTACAATGATTGCCTCTCGCGACTCCTATCCTGATAGCGGCTATGTGTTAGTCGATCCCTCTTTTCCCTTGGATAGTGGTGAAACAGTGCACGCCTTCAAGAGACCCGGTATATTTGCAATAATCTTGCCCAAGCCATTAGAGGGCGAGGAGTATGGCGACGCTTATACAAAGAGACTCATCACCTTTTTAGATACCTATTATTTCAAGCTCAATAAGGAGCAGGGGTCTCTGTTCAATATGTCCGGGAATTATCCAGGAAAACCGGGTACTCGAGGTAAACGCTAGTCTATTCTTTTATTTGAGTTTATTACTATTTTCAAGTTTTGCTATAAAACTAAATTTTCAAAAATCACTAAGGTGAAGGTATTTACATTTTAAGAATCGTATTTACTTCTTCAGCGATTTTCATCCCCTTCAATCGCACCGCCGAATGGTTCAGAATAGCACGAGTGGGTGTCCGAGGCGAAGCCGAGTTTAACGAGTGCCTGGACCTGAGGCGATAAGGGCGATTGCGGGGCGGCGTCTTTTGCTTACTTTTCTTCGCTGTAGAAGAAAAGTAAGGCTACTGTCGGGCAGAAACCCGACGATCTTAAAAGATAAAAAAATGAAATCACACACTTATTTTTACAATAGTATCAATGCGCACTTTAAACTATAAAAAGTTTAAATAACTGTTTTGAGCTTAACGAAACAGATCGACAATAACGAAGGCTATTTAAAGACTTCTTTACAAAGGTCACTCAGAAGGCCGAGGTTTTCACAAACAGTGACTCCATTTTCTTTAAGGGCAGTAACCTTGCTTTGACCAGTACCACTTTTACCACTGATAATGGCTCCGGCATGACCCATGCGTCGTCCAGGAGGGGCTGTCAGCCCTGCAATAAAGCCGATGACCGGCTTTTTAACCTCTGCCTTAATAAAGGCGGCTGCCTGCTCCTCTGCATTGCCACCGATCTCGCCGATCATGACAATACCCTCGGTTTCTTTGTCCTCATTAAAGGCTTTAAGACAATCGATAAAATTGGTACCATTAACGGGGTCGCCACCAATGCCAATACAGGTTGTTTGACCAAAGCCGGCATTGGTTAAGGCAAAGACTGCTTCGTAGGTGAGGGTTCCTGAACGCGACACCACACCAATCGGTCCGTCAGGCTTATGTACAGAGGCTGGCATAATACCGATTTTGCATTCCCCCGGTGAGATGATTCCCGGGCAGTTAGGTCCAATAAGACGAGATCGCTTACCCTTTAGAAAGTTTTTGACCCGGACCATATCTAAAATCGGAATTCCCTCGGTAATACAAACGATCAACTCAAGATCGGCATCGGCAGCTTCCATTATGGCATCGGCAGCAAAGGGAGGCGGCACAAAAATAACCGAGGCATTGGCTTTAGAAGCACGCTTTGCCTCTTTTACTGTGTTGTAAACAGGCACAGCATCCATGGTTTGACCAGCTTTACCAGGGGTAACTCCAGCCACAACATTGGTACCGTATTCAATACAGCGTCTGGTGTGAAACATGCCCTCATTACCGGTGATTCCCTGGACTATCAGTCGTGTCTCTTTATTGGCAAATATACTCACGTATATATCCTTCTGTTAATTTAGTGTTTTAGCTAACTGCTTCGGCAATCTTTTCCGAAGCATCCTTGAGGTTATTGGCCGTAATCATGGAAAGTCCCGACTCTTTTAATATTCTTTTGCCCTCTTCAACATTTGTTCCCTCCATGCGCACTACTAAGGGAATTTTTAGACCGGTCTCTTTTGCTGCCTGAACCACACCCTGAGCAAGAACATCACATCGTAAAATCCCACCAAAGATATTGATTAAAATCCCCTTGATATTTTTATCACTCAAAAGGATCTTAAAACCATTGGCAATACTCTCGGCATTGGCACCGCCACCCACATCCAAAAAGTTGGCAGGCTCAGCTCCAGCCGCTTTTATTGCATCCATTGTTGCCATTGCAAGGCCTGCACCGTTGACCATATTTCCGACCGTACCCTTGCCACCAAGATTTATATAATTGAGATTAAATTTCGAAGCCTCCACTTCCAAAGGGTCCTCTTCCTCTGTATCCCGGTATTCGATAACATCCTTATGGCGATAGAGAGCGTTGCTATCAATATCAACCTTGGCATCAATGGCACAGACATCATCATCCTTTGTCAACACCAGCGGGTTGATCTCTACCAAGGAACAGTCGTAGGTTGTAAAGAGGGTATAGAGGTTTTTCAGAAGCGCTTTAAATGGTTTGATTGCCGGTTTTGGCAGATTAAGACCAAAGGCAACTTCACCTAATTGAAAGGGTTGAATACCCAGTAGAGGATCCACATAGACTTTGATTAATTTTTCCGGTGTTTTTTCTGCCACCTCTTCAATGTCCATGCCACCGGCTTCACTGGCCATGATAACGATTTTGGCACTCTCCCTATCAGGAAGTATACTTAAATAGAGCTCCTTTGCGATATTGCAACCCTGCTCAACGAGCAAGCGATTAACCTGCTTACCTTCGGGCCCAGTCTGTTTTGTCACCAGGTTCATACCATAGATTTTTTTAGCGTGGGTTTTGACCTCGTCCAGAGAGTGTGCCAATTTAACACCCCCGCCTTTGCCTCGCCCACCCGCATGAATCTGCGCTTTTACCACAACAGGAAAGGTCCCGATTACTTCGGCGACCTTAAGAGCTTCCTCCACACTAAAGGCGGGCCCACCCCTGGGTACAGGAACAGAAAACTTCTTAAATAGCTCCTTGGCCTGGTATTCGTGGATTTTCATTCTCCAACCACCTTGTCAATTTCCAAAGCTCGGGAAAGCGCCTCTTTCCCACGATATTCAGGCAGCAATATGGGGGCTTTAAGGCCCGGCTCAACATGGGCCTTATCAAGGCTATCATTATATTTTGCCACATGATGTAAGGTAAGCTTACCCTTTTTTGCCTTTTTAGCATATTCAGCCGCAGAAATTCCTGCGGCCCGACCAAAGACATTGTAGTCCAACAAAGAGTTACCCATGAGACGATTCTTTCCATGGACACCACCCTCAACTTCACCTCCGGCAAAGAGTCCCTCTAGGCTGGTCTTT
Source organism: Chitinivibrionales bacterium (assembly GCA_028278335.1). GTDB lineage: Bacteria > Fibrobacterota > Chitinivibrionia > Chitinivibrionales > JANQEN01 > JANQEN01. The sequence continues at coordinate 11,390 of JANQEN010000021.1, forward strand.
GCATCTCTATCTATTTCTACACCACCATTTTGGTAGTGCAGTGTGGGAAAGACTAAGACCGGGTCTTTGCGCATGTCAATACCAAAACGTTGGAACATGCGGTGCATGGCACCGAGATTCTTTTCTATAGCGCCCTCGCCATGGATTATCTCGATAAGTGGCGAATCAAGCCAGATCCCCTGCATGCCAGTTGGGGTCTCTATACCCTTTTTTCTATCGTAACATTCACGAATAAACGAAGCAGCCTCAACATCACGGGGCTCTAAGGGAAAGACAAAGGTCTCACCATCAATATTCAACGGTTGTGCTCCTAAGCCTCTCACCTTTTCGGTGATAAGTAGACCAACAAGCTGCTCTGGAAAGGCAGCTCCGGTTGGATGATATTGGGCTGTGTCCATATCGCGTAACTTTGCCCCTGCATGATAGGCAAGAACAAGGCCATCACCGGTAGCACCATAGTGATTTGTGGTGGGATAATTTTGTACATGCAATCTTCCAAAACCACCGGTTGCCAACACAACCGACTTTGCACGGACAACGTAATACTGTTCGGTTTCCATATTATAGAGCACCGCACCAGTGACTCGCTCACCATCAGTCAAGAGCTCAACTGCCGAAGTAAACTCTAACACTGGAATCTTCCTGTTTCGCGCTACATCCCGAATACAGCGAAGAATCTCCATGCCTGTATAATCTTTGGCAGCATGAAGGCGATTCCGTGATGTGCCCCCCCCGGATAGCTCCAGGAAGTCACCATTTTCATCGCGATCATAGAGAACGCCTCGGCTTTCATGCCACTTAATTATAAAGGGTGCTTCCTTAACTAAACGCTCAACAAGTTCCGGTTTATTTGCAAAGTGGCCACCACCGTAGGTGTCAAGATAGTGTCTGGCAGGGCTATCCTCTGGCCGGTCAGCAGCTTGAATGCCACCCTGGGCCATCATTGAGTTACTATCACCGAGCCGTAATTTTGTGGTCACCAAGATTTTATCAATAGCTATTCCAGAATTGTTTGCCCACAATGCAGCAACCGTTCCGGCACCACCCCCACCAATAACAAGGACATCAACATCGTAGTCAATTTGAGAAAGGTCCACCGAGTCCTTGGCTATGAGGGGACGAGCTTCCAGTAAATCAGCGACTTCGTTAATGATAATCTCACCCTTGTTTGTGCCAACCTCAACAGATCGCTTTCCTTTGACATTGTAATCGGGATGAAATTTGCTTAAGAGTTCCTTACGCTCATCCAGGGTCATTGCCGTAAAGGACTTACCCACACGGGACTGGCGTGTTCGGGCAACCTTCTCGATCGACGCCCGCATGTATTCGGGGTAGCCATTAATAAACTCCATAGATATTCCTCTCCTGAGCCGGATCAACCGGATGGTAGTTTTATATAGTTTCTAGTTACCGTATCATACAAGAGGCTTAATGCAATGCCTCGATATCTCTATCAGAATACTTATCCTTAATTTTTGCATGCTTTAAAGTCATAAGCTCGTTAATATCAGTATCAAACTTTCCCTTATTTACCTCATTTACTCGCTTGTTAAGCTGCTTCGACTTGTTGACAAATTTCCCATGAACCCTGCGAACCAACTGTCCCACATGATACTGCACGATTTCTGCAGGACAACGAAGAGCACACATGCCACATTGAATGCAATCGAAGGAGAGTGTCGCCGCCTTTTCTATATCATTTTTTAGGGCAGCCTGCACATAATCCATAACCTCTAATTCTTGAGGACAGGCTTTGGTACAAGTATTACAGCTCACACAACGAGCAACCTCAGGATAGTATTTTAAGATGGGGTTGCCCTCTTTTTTAATGAGCCGCACATGATAGGTTGCCTTGTTGGCAGGGACAAAGGGTAGCTGGGTCAAGGCCATACCATCTTCTGCAGCAGTTTGACAGGCAAGATCAAAGTGGAGCTTGTAGTCTCCTTTTAGGCGGTAGACCGTTCCACAGGCACCACAGAATCCTGCTCGACAACCTGCACCGCGGAGAAAACGATAGCCAGCATGCTCCATTGCTTTCATAATGGTGAGTCCCTGAGGGACTTTATGCTCCTTACCCATTACAAACACACTTATCATCTTGGTCTTAGGCTTTTTTTCCATGCACCTCTTCTCCTTCTTCAATAATATTCTTCTCCACCAAAACAGGATAAGGATCGATATAGTGAAGGTCGAATCGACAAACATCCTCGGTCAATCCCAGAGCCAACGCTAAAAGTTGGGTAAAATAGACAACCGGGATCCCCACAAAATCGGTATATTCTTTAGCGGTGTCTCGCTGCCGCAGATCTAAATTAAATTCACACAAAGGACAACTGAGCATGATGCAATCGGCACCACGTTTTTTAGCTGAGGAGACGATCATTCTGGTTCGTTCTGTGACCAACTCCTTTGCGTTAACCGTGTGATAGGCACCACAGCATTCACCGCGAAGGGGGTCCTTAACCACCTCTGCATCAATGGCAGAAAGAAGGTCTTCCATAATACGGGGTTCCTCCCAATCGTCAATGCCTATCTCTTTGGGGCGTGTCAGCATACAACCATAATAGGGCGCAACCTTAAGTCCCCGGAGTGGTCGAATAACTCGTTTTTTAATTTCCTCATACCCGATTTCATCGCGAAACAGCTCAAGCAGATGAAACAACTTTACCTCACCGCGATAATCCTCTTCGCGATACATAAATTCATTGATAGTCTTGAGCTTTTCCGGATCATCCTTAACAATCTGTTCTGTCCGTTTCATGGTGTTATAGCACATGGAACAGAGGGTCACCACCTTATCAAAGCCCTCTTCCTGGACCCGAACAAAATTACGCATTGGTGCCAGGTAGTGCATCAGGTCCTCATCAGCAAGAGAGAAAACCGTGCCACAGCAGTTCCAGCGATCAAGTTCCTTCATCTCGATATCCAGGGCCTGGGCAGCAGCTAGTGCTGATGTTTCAAATCCCAATCCCTGATTTTTTAAGGTGCAACCTGGATAGTAGGCTAGGTTCATCAAATCTCCTCAACTAACTGGTCATTTTTCTAAAATTGCTCACCAAAGCAATTGGGGGAAGCTCATCCAGCTCTTCCTGGGTCAACTCTTTTACTTCTATATGATTTACATCTTTACGGAGCGTAAGAAGGCGGAGTGCTTCCATTATTTTTGATAGGTCTACCCCACGGGGACAGCGAACAGCACAGGTAAAACAGGAGGCGCAGAGCCAAATGGTCTCACTCTCCAACACCTTTTCATCGCCTAATTGAACAGCACGAATTACTTGATTGGGAAGGCAATCCATATTGGTGAGGCTAGGGCATCCCGCTGAGCATTTGCCACAGTGGTAACACTTGGAGAGGTTCTCTCCGCTTATCTCCTCTACTTTCGCAAGAAGAGCACTGTTTGTTGTGGTAACTGATAATCGCAATTTCATGATGTCAATCCTTTCTCAGTACTCGTTGGGCAATTTCTCAAGTTCTGTCAAAGAGAACACCGGGCCATCCTTACAAACATAGGTGCTGCCGATATTACATCGACCACACTTGCCGATACCGCATTTCATGCGCATCTCTAAGGTTGTGTATATCTGATCACTGCTAAATCCCAGCTTCTTTAAATTTTCAACCACATACTTAATCATAATGGGAGGGCCACAGGTAATGGCAATGGTGTTTTTCGGTTTTGGTTTAGAAACCAGAACTATCTGTGGTACAAATCCGGTAAACCGAGTTGTGCCCTTGGGAGCCTTGGTTTTTTCTGGGTCTTTCATGTCAATCTTAAACCATCCCTCTTCGGCCTCTTCATCAAGCATACCCTCCTTGGCAAACTTCCAATCAAGGCAGAGAGAGAGGTTGACATCCGGTCGCTTTTCAAAGTCAAAGAGCTCTTCTTTGTAAGAGAGGTCCTTGGAAGTTCGAGCCCCATAGATAATTGACACATCACCATAGTCATCACGATTATCCAACACATTGAGATATACAGAACGAAGCGGTGCCTGGCCAATTCCTCCCCCGACAAAGACCAGATTTTTTCCTTTCCATTGCTCAAGGGGAAAATCATTGCCGTAGGGTCCACGAACGCCAATTGCATCGCCTTCCTCTAATTCATGCAGTGCAGAGGTTACTTTACCCATACGCATAACACTGAACTCTAAATATCCCTTTTTCGTCGGCGACGAGGTGATGCAAAACATGGACTCTCCCTTGCCAAAAAGAGAGACCATGGCTGTTTGTCCCGATTTATAGGCAAAGCCTTTCTGTAAACGATCATCTTTAAAGGAGACTTTAAAAGTCTTAATCGCCCGAGGACCGACAGTCTCCTGGCGAATATCGTCAATTACCGCAATTTCTGGCATGTATGGGTTAGATTTCATAGTTCCTTTTCTGCCAATTCCTTAATGATTGCTTTGAGATTCATGTTTACTGGGCAGTGGGTTGTACACCGACCGCAGCCGACACACTTTATTTCATTGTAATTATCAACATGATATTTGAATTTATGTAATACACGGTTTCGTACACGATTAACCTTATTGGGCCGAGGGTTGTGTCCAGAGGTATGCATGGTATAGTTGCCAAACTGGCAAGAGTCCCAGGTCCTCACCCGCTTCACCACATCTTTATAATCGATATCATTGATATCAAAACAGTAACAGGTGGGACACATATAAGCACAGGCACCACAGCCAATACACTTAAGGGCATACTTCTCCCAAAACTCTTCTCCAAACATCTTCTCTAACTTTTCGGGGAAATTTTTTAAGTCTAATGCGTCTCCCAGTTTTCTAGTCGCCTCTTTGTGAGCAGCGTTTTTTGCTTTTTTATCCGCTTCGGATATTGACTTAAAAAGCTTTTTATTGGTTATCAGCTTTTTGCCTTTCGACGTAACTACTTCTACAAAGTAGGCATCACCGATATCAGTAAAAAGCAGATCACAACCGGCTTTCCCATTGGGTGCGCCTCCTACAGAGGTGCAAAAGCAGTTTCTATGGGGATCATTACAGGCAAGGGCAATGATGGTCGTATTTTCCCGCCTTTGCACATAATAAGTGTCCTGTTTGTCCTCATAAAAAATCTGATCTAAAAGAGCAATGCCTTTAGCATCACATGGTCGAATACCAAAGACAACGCTTTTATCTGGCGACTCCGGTTCCTCAACCACCAAAGAATCTTTGCCACCTTTGGTGATTGTAAGCATAGTTTCTGTCTGAGGCATGACCACATCTTTAGGCGCTTTTACTGCATTGCTAAAATCATAGATAATATCATCAGTGTTTTTGATCTCCTTAAAGAGGATCGTTTCATCTTCACGAACAGGTGCATGGAGCGTATAATCAGATAGGGAATCCAAGAAGGCCTTAACAGCATCCTTTTTAATTACATAACACTCCTGTTTAGTTTTATTTGATGAAGTCACCGGGATCATCCTCCTCAAAGGTTGACATAAGCGGTTTGGCATCTACATCCTTGCCTGGTTCATAGCCAAAAAGTTCCTTTACCTCTTTTTCTAACTTTCGGGTAAGCAAACTTAAGGGAATGTTCATCGGACAGACCCGCTCACATTCACCACAGTTAATACAGCGGCCTGCCATGTGAAGCATACGGGTAAGATGGAAAAAAAGGTTTTCCGGAAGGTCAACAGTTTGTTCTATCCAGGTGCCCTTATTTGCCTTCTCCTGATAGGTCGTCTTGGGAGTGATAACTTGATGAGCACTATCAACGGCACACTCTTTACAGTAGCAAATTGGGCAAATGTTTCTACAGGCACTACAACGAATACATCTAGTTAGCAGCTTCTTCCAAAACTCCCACCGTTTGTCCAAGGAAAGCGCCTCAATCTCTTCCACAGACGTATAATCACGAGAATCAGCAGGCTCAACTGAATCGCCTAATAGGTCATCGTAAACCAGTGTGTTGGGGCTCATACAATCGGGACACTTGTCCAATAGCACCCTCTTTTTAGCAATTGAAACCTTTTCCTTCTTATATTTGATAACCACCGAGTCCTTATCGACCTGTATGTCACTCTCTGCCAATGCCTCAAAGTCAATACTCTTCTCAGTAAGAATCTTTTCAAGCTTTGTGGAATCAATGACACCATTACAGCAGACCCCAATTATGTAGACCTCTTCACGGGCGATCTTATTCTCACTCATGAGTTGGATCATGGCTTTTGAATCGCATCCCTTAACCAAAAGGCCAATGGGACGGGAATCAGGCTCCTCACCACGGGGTAGCTCACGCTTCTTTTCATCAATGATAAAGGTCACCAAATTATGAGCACAAAAGGGATCCCAGACCAGCCGCTCAACATCCTTTGGCTCCTTTACAAAACAGGGAGCACTGTGGATTGGGTCGCTACCCTTTTCATAGCCGATGAAAAACTGGATTTTTTCAGCCTCTAATAGCGATCTTACTTTATCCTGTATTGCAGCCTCAATCTCATTCATCAATGCCAACCTTTTTAAACTTTGTTTGAGGGCCCAAGGCCTTAACGCTCTCTACCACGTCGTCAATTACTTTGGTAAACTTTGTTCCCTCTGAAGCAGAGACCCAGGAAACTTGGAAACGGTCAGGGTGAATGCCAACAAACTCCAATAACTTTTTAAGAATAATAAATCGTCGCCTGGCAAACATGTTTCCCTGCACATAGTGGCAGTCACCGGGATGACACCCCGATACCAACACGCCATCGGCTCCCTCTTTGAGGGCTTTGAGAACAAAGAGCGGATCGACCCGTCCCGAACACATAACCCGAATAGGGATAACGTTCGGCTTATACTCCAACCTACTCACACCGGCAAGATCAGCTCCTGCTGAGGAGCACCATTTACAGAGAAAGGCCACTATTTTCGGCTCGAATTCGCTCATAGCATCTCCTTTAACATCTTGGCAATCTGAGCATCGGTTAAGTTCCTTAGTTGTGAAGCACCGGAGGGACAGGCTGCAGCACATGTTCCGCAGCCTTCACAGAGAACATCATTGACAACAGCAACACCCTTCTCTTTATCTAAGGTCAAGGCTTCGTAGGGACAAATATTAACACAGATCCCACAGCCGTTGCACTCCTCTACTTTAATACGGACAACTGTTGGTTCATGGGTAAGCTCATCTGCGGAGAGTAGTCCCGCTACTTTTGAGCTTGCACCACTTCCCTGGGCAACCGTTTCAGGAATATCCTTGGGTGCCTGAGCAGCTCCAGCCAGGTAGATTCCTGCTGAGAGGGTCTCTACTGGTCGCAGTTTTGGATGGGCCTCTTTAAGAAAGTTATTGGGGCCCATGGGAATTCGTAATTTTTTAGCCAGTTCTATTGTCTCTTCTCTGGGGACAATTGCCGTTGCAAGTACCACCAGATCTGCAGCGATCTCCACCTTTTTTCCTGCAATGGTATCAACCCCCCAGACCATGATTTTCTCTCCTTCGCGGTAAATTTTAGAGACTCGGCCGCGGATGTACATGACCCGATCCTCTTCGGTTGCCCGCTGAATAAATTCCTCATAGTCTTTACCAGCCGAGCGTATGTCCATATAAAAAACATAGGCCTGGCCCTCAGGCACATGATGCTTGTAAAGCATTGCATGTTTGCCCGTATACATACAGCAAATCTTTGAACAGTAGGGGTGGTGGCTTTCCGGATCGCGGGAGCCCACACATTTGATAAAGACCACCTCCTTGGGAACCTTGCCATCGGAGGGTCTTCGTACCTCGCCCTTTGTCGGTCCCGACGCCGAGAGTAGGCGTTCAAATTGTAGTCCGTCAATCACGTCTTCATAGGTGTCGTAGCCATACTCGGGAATTTGAGATATATCGTAGAGGTCGTAACCGGTTGCCACCACAATAGACCCAAAATGCTCGGTAAGAAACTTGGGTTGCATATCATAGTCAATAGCTCCGACATCGCAAGCCTTTTCGCATTTGTCGCAGCGAAGTGGATTAAGCCCTAAACAGGTTTGATCGTCAAGAACATACTTGGCAGGAACAGCTTGCGGAAAGGGTATGTAAATAGCCCTTCGCAGGGTGAGCCCTCGATCAAACTCATTCACCGTTACCTGTGGACAGACCTTAACACAATCGCCACAGAGGTTACAATCATCCGTTACATAGCGTGGATGCTCTTTAATAGTAACCTGAAAATTACCTACATAGCCCTTTACGTCAACCACTTCACTCATGGTCATCAGTTTTATTCGGGGATGCCGGGAGACCGCAACCATCTTTGGTGTAAGAATACACTGGGAGCAATCCAGGGTAGGAAAAGTCTCGGAGAGCTGCGCCATATGTCCACCAATAGTGGGACTTTTCTCTACTAAAAGTACTTCATAGCCACTGTCTGCAATATCCAGAGCCGATTGAATACCACTGACTCCGGCTCCTATAACAAGAGCCCTCTTCGTGACGGGAACCTTGATTGGATCGAGGTCCTCATTGAGATTAACCTTTTCAATAATCCCGCGGATAATACTCTTGGCTTTCTCCGTGGCCTTTTCCCGGTCCTTGTGGACCCAGCTACACTGTTCACGGATATTGGCGATTTCGCAGGAATACTTATTGAGCCCACCTCGCTCAGTGGCACTGCGAAAGGTCTCCTCATGGAGAGTTGGTGAGCAGCAGGCCACAATAATACCATCGAGGTTTTTCTCTTTGATGGCATCCTCAATCTTTTTCTGGCCCGGATCAGAGCACATGTAGTCGTAAAACTCGCAATGCTTGACACTGGGATAGTGTGCAATCTCATCAACCACCTTGTCAACATAGACTGTACCTGCGATGTTTACACCGCAGTTGCAGACAAACACGCCATTTCGTTTCATAGCGTACCTCCCGTGTACCGGTTATCTCTTCGCAAGTTGGCCATATTCAAATCCACGGTTGTAGGCCTTATCATTGAGCTCGCGGAAACGTGCTTTCACTGTACCTAAGATTGCTGACTTCATAGATTCATAGCTGACAAATTCTGTCACCCCGATCATGAAACCAAGCATAATAATATTGGTAACAATTTTATTACCCAGCTCCTCGGCAAAACGGGTTGCCGGTATTTTATAGACTAAAGCATTGTCATCCTTATCAAGATCAACCAGATCCTCTTCAATCAAAAGCACCCCACCCTCTTTAAGATCCGGCCGAAAGCGGGTGTAAGAGGCCTTTGACATAATCGCCATAATGTCGGCATGGGTACAATAGGGATAGTCAACCTTGGTATCATCTATGACAATTGTTCCAGAGCAGGCACCACCTCGGGCTTCGGGTCCATAGTTTTCCATAACCGTAGCTTCTTTGCCCTCATAGATTGCGGCAGCCTTCCCGGTAATAACCGCCGAGAGAATGATGCCCTGTCCGCCAAAACCTGCAATACGTATCTCCTGTCTCATTTTTTAACCTCCCTAGAGAATATTCTCTCCTTTGCTTCTAAGTAGGTCTCTTTGTCCAGGTCGACAAAGGTCCCGATTGAAAAGTCCGACAGAGGATCCTCCAGGCGAACATCTCTTGTGTCTGCCCCATGGTCAATTTTGCCATGATCCTGATAAAATTTCGAAGTGTCAATGGCGGTACCCATTTTATTGCGCCGACCAAATCCAGTGGGACAGGGGGTAAGCACCTCTATAAATCGAAAGCCTTTTTTGGTTAGGGCCTCTTTTATCGATTTTTGAAGGCGGCGCACATGAATCGATGTCCACCGTGCCACATAGGCAGCTCCAGCTGAGGCTAAGAGGTCACAGAGATTAAAGGGTCGTTCACAGTTTCCGTAGGGTGTGGTTGTAGTAAAGGAGTCAATAGGCGTGGCTGGTGAAAACTGACCACCGGTCATTCCATAGGTGTAATTATTGGAGCAAATCACCAAGATGTCCATATTGCGTCGAGCAGCGTGAATGATATGATTCCCACCAATGGCAAAAAGATCGCCATCGCCACTTATCACAGAGACATCCAATTCTGGCCGTGCCACCTTAAGACCAGTAGCAAAGGGAATCGCCCGTCCATGGGTCGTATGAAAGGAATCAAACTTTAAATAGCCGGCAGCGCGTCCTATGCAACCAATACCGGATACGATGGCTACCTTATCGGGATTGATGTCAAGCTCCTTAACTGCTTCGATGTAGGTCGAAATTATTTCACCGCACCCACAGCCAGTGCACCATATGTGCGGTATACGATCATCTCGAAGCATCTCATCGGAGGGGTGTGATTCGGCCATGTACATACATCTATCTTGATATTCATAATCTACATCAAATTCCATGCTCATTTGCCAGCCTCCTTTATGCCATCAAGAATCTCCTCAGGTGAATGAAGTCTTCCCCCGGTTAAGGGTACATGGGCCACAACATTATCCGTTCTGGCACAGCGCTGAACTTCATAGAGTACCTGACCATAATTTATCTCAGCTACGACAAATCCCTTTACCTTTTGTGCATAAGCTTGGATTACATGATCCGGGAAGGGCCAAATGGTGATTAATCGCAATAACCCAACCTTCTCACCCCGTTCACGGGCGATCTTAACCGCAGTCATGGCACTCCGTGACACTGCACCAAAGGCAATTACAAGGACATCGGCATCATCGGTCTTATACTCTTCGATCAAGGTGATCTTCTTTACATTATTTCTTATCTTATCACAGAGTCTGCGAACAAGTGGTTCATGACACTCTGCTGACATAACCGGATACCCTTTGTAATCATGGGTTAAGCCAGTTACATGGATCTTATAGCCTTCACCTGCTGCAGCCATGGGGGGAATCATGTCTTTGTCCGGCTTAAAGGGGAGATGCTTTTCCGGTTTATCCTTTGGCTTTTTCCTATTAAAAAGTTTAATCTCCTCCTCCTTAGGTATCACCACCTTCTCGGACATATGTGACACACACTCATCCATGAGCACTGTCACCGGTACCCTATACTGCTCGGAAAAGTTGAACGCCTTAATAAGGAAGTCGTAACACTCCTGTGGACAGTTTGGTGAGATAGCAATCACCTCATAGTCGCCATGGGATCCCCATCGCGCTTGCATGACATCGGATTGACCAACGCTGGTTGGGATTCCGGTTGAGGGAGAACCACGCTGAACATTGACCACCACAGTGGGTGTCTCCATCATCACACCAAGACCAATGTTTTCAAGCATGAGGCTATAGCCAGGACCGCTAGTAGCGGTCATGCTTTTTACCCCAGCCCAGGAGGCTCCTAAAATTGCACACATTGAGGCGATTTCATCCTCCATCTGAATATAGGATCCGCCAATTTGCGGAAACCGCCGTGACACACGCTCTGCAATCTCGGTGGAAGGTGTTATAGGATAGCCGGCAAAAAAACGACATCCCGCACTTATTGCACCTTCTGCAGCAGCATCATTGCCGGTTAGAAAGTGAGTTCCAGTAATTACAGCGGTCATTCAGCCTCCTTCTCATCTTCTTCAATTTCAGTATAAATGGCAAACTCCGGACATATCAATGAACAGTATCCACAACCAACACACATCTTCTCCCCTGGAACCTCAATGAGCTCTGGTGGATGATAGCCCTTTTTATTAAAAACAGATGATTCTTTCAACACATCTTTCGGGCAAAACTCTATACAGAGATTACACCCTTTACACCGTTCAATTATAAGATAGATCTTTCCAACAGCACTTTTTTTGTCACCCTTATCAACCAACCCTCTCCCAATAAACTTCATCGGCTTCTTACCCATAGTCTATACCTTTATCCTGTGATCCCCAGAAAGGAGAGAATGAATTGTAATGAAATCTTTTTGTGTTGTAGAGGTTTTCTAAATCTCGCCGGAACAGATCGCATAGGCCTTTCCCAGAAGCACTACCAGGTTTTACTATAAAAAGTAAAATGGTTCTACCATTATTGCGAAAACCAACTGTTAAGTATTGAATAATTGTAGTGAGTGTCATTATTCATACCTGAATTAGTAATATATGTTAAATGTTTAAGAAGTGAATAATGTTTTTTTTAAAAACCTTGTACCTTCCTGCTTTTCACACACATATACCTTATGTTATTACTATACTATATAATCTAACTTTAATCTACACTTATTTTGTTAACAATATATGGTTCGAAGCTACAAAGCTGTGCCACATATTATTTCGTATATATTATTTATAGCTAACAATATTAGTACAAACCAGTGCCAACAAGAGTTAAATATTCATCATATTCAAAGGGAAACCGAATGAGTGGTTCTACAGATTTCCACCCGCCTCCACTGGCAAGAATACGAAATTTTTTCTGTTCCTCTTCTTCAATTTTTGCCACAATAAAAGAAATTCCTCCAGCCACACTATGATAGATCCCACTTTTTATGGCCATTGCTGTTGAGTCTGGTGGATAGATGAGTGTCTCTCTTTTTACATCAAGCAAGGGCAGATTAGAGGTCTCTTTATGTAAACTTTCCAATTGAGTCTGTGGCCCAGGGAGGATATAGCCACCAATAAAGACTTTCTCCTCTGTTAATATGTCAATTGTCGTAGCAGTCCCTATATCAATAAGAATAATGTTTTCATTAGGGTACTTATAAAATCCATACAGGCAATTGGCAATCCGGTCTGTACCGAGATGATCGGGGTTTTTATATTGAACCCCAAAGGGCAATGTTTCAGAGTATCTAATAAATCGAGTACGATTAATTTGGGTAACCATAGAAAGGTTGTAAAGAAGAAGATCATAGGAAAAGGAAACCACCGAGCAAATCTTTAAGTCAACAGGCTCAACAATACCCTGATCATTGCATAGGTGTTCAATCGCAGAAATAATATTGTCGGAGTTATGCTTTATACTTGGGGTAAGGGAAAAGGTCTCTTTCTGTAAACAGCATAACTGTTTTGTATCAACAAGTCCAATAGCAATATTTGTGTTGCCAATATCTACGGCAATGACAAAGGGATTCATGATAGTATTTTTACTAATAAGAACAACCCTTCAGGTATCATGTTAAAACAAGATGTATGTCTAAGGCCTTCACACTATGAGTAATCCCACCAACTGAAATGAAATCAACCCCGGTTCTAGCGATTGCCTCAATTGTCTCTTCACTCACATTTCCGCTGGCTTCAAGTTCAATGGTTGTATCAAAGGCGTTTCGTTGTTCCACACAGCGCTGCATGGTTTCAACGGTCATGTTGTCAAGCATTATTCTGTTCGGTTTGACATACAAAGCCTTTTCAAATTCATCCTCATTCTGAACCTCCACTTCAATGGGAACAACCTTAGTCTGTGCGCAAAACTCCTTAGCTTTCAGCACTGCCTTGTCCGGTCCGCCAACAGCTGTGACGTGGGTATCTTTAAGGAGGATCATATCAAACAAACCAAATCGATGATTCGCTCCACCCCCGGAAAGTACCGCGCGCTTCTCCAAAATACGAAGCCCAGGAATTGTCTTTCGAGTATCCAATAGCTTTGCAGAGGTGTCTTGTATCTTTTGCACTAGACTATCTGTTTTAGTAGCAATACCACTCAACCGTTGAAGAAAATTGAGCGCAATTCGCTCACCGGAAAGGATGCTTTGTAAGGGGCCCTCTAAAAAGCAGATGGGCTTTTCCACATGAACATGGGTCCCCTCTTTACATACGACATTCACGGAGACCTTAGAATCAATCAAACCAAACAACGGTTCCAATAGATACACCCCAGAGAGGACACCGGCCTCTTTACTTTTTATAACAGCACTCCCCAGATCATTGGCACTGAATACTGCTTGCGAAGTGATATCACCCTGTTGTCCTAAATCTTCCTGAAGCGCTAATCGAAGAATGTCCTCAATCTCGTTTTGCATGCTCACATAAATCCCCATCGTGTTCCTACATAAATCTCCAAAATATTGTCGCCATTGTCAACATTGTTTGAGGGTAGGCCAAACATGCCCCTTTCATCATAGATGTCAACATAGGAAAAATTAAGTCCTGCCTCAAAGGCAAGGTTGAAAAAAAGAGGAGCAGTAAGCACATCAAAGCCAGTATTAAAGCCCCAGGAGGCAAAATAGGTGCCTCCTTTAGGATAGTAACCACCATTTTCCTGTGAAAGGTATAGTGTTGCAAAGTTAATGTATTTAAACAACTCCTTATTAATGGAAAAGGAGAGAGAGAAGTCAAAATTGTTCTTAATATTGAAGGTGTCTACGATATACTCTCCATTGTCCAAGCGCATAAAGGGCTTACGATTTAAAAAATCGTGCTTAATGGTGAAATCAACAGCCGATCCCTTAAAGGGTTTGGCCCGAATATAGGTTTTAAAACCAAAGGCTCGACGATTTTTTGACAGGGTATTTACCTGTGTCCAATATTGAATGGTATCATCCTCCAGCTCTTCAAACATCAAGCGATTTGACCAATAGGTCGATCCAAAATGCCCCGATACTAACCGCCCATTCTCAACAATATAGCAGAGACCAAAATTGATATTACGAATTTGTACTCCAATATCTGGTCCATGGAATATCCAGCCATCTCCACCACCAGAGCCAATCTTTCGAGCTGTCTGAACGAGCACCTCAACCATTGAGTGCTCAAGAACAGGAATTTGCAAGCCCAGGCCGAGCTCATACACATGAGCGTGGGAAGATACTGTTGACTGATTAGGAACACTGGGCGCATCAAGAATCGAGCTAAAGTCTATAAATCGTGAGTTTTTATTATTTAAATTTTTGTTATATTGATTTGCATCATAATAATAGCCTGCCCCAATCCAGGCCATGCCTGGATAAAGATTTCCTTGAAGACCACCGACGAGCCAATTTGACACATCAGAGATAAAGAAATTAATATCAAAGAGATCCGCAGCAAACCGGCTTTTAATTCCTAATGGTTGTGTTACCGAATAGACACTCTTGTTTGTATAGTTGTCTACAACCAGCCCTTTGCCAAGAGTATACTCTTTGATTGGTCCTAAGCAGAAGTACCGTTGATCGCTCTCCGTTCCAAAAGTTAAATGATGGATTTTGTCAAACACGCCCTCCAGAGAGTTAAAATGCATCGATACCTTTCCCTCGTAATCCCGGGCAAAGGGAATAGTAAGTCCGAAGGAAAAATTTCCCACAAAGAAGGATGGCACCAGCTCAAAATAGGGAAAAGCCTGACCACCAGCAATTCCCACCGATGACAGAAAGGCAAGCTCCCCACGACCTTCGTACAGTCGATTACTCCGTTTAAGCGGCTTAAAGAAGCTTCGTTTCTTATTTCTATCCTCTAAAATATGACCCCATATTTTATCCTGACTAAAAAGTCGTTTGTGCATCCGTAAATCAGCTTCACTTTTATCTTGCTGTAATTGTTGAGAGAGGGAGAGACGATTTGCTGAGGTTCGATCTTCTGTTGGCTCAATACCGGCAGCCTCAATCTCTCGATCAATAAATTCATCACCAAAGAAATGTTTGAGAACAGCCACATGTCGATAGGTGATATAAAGGGGAGCGGTTGGCTCCTTACCGGGAAGCACAATTGTGGTTAGTCCTGTATTGAGCTTTTTGCCCTGCTGTTGAGCAATATTTCTAGCTTTAGCAGACCCATTAAGAACCTGGAAACCCGTATGACCGGTCTTTGCTTCAACAACCGCAGAGACAACACCGCTGTCGATTTCCGAAACCGCATTTGCCGTATAAATGTTTGCTTTACTCTTTCCAATAGCCTTAATAAGTACACCACCGGAAAAGAGCGTTGTATTAATGTCAAGGCCCTTATCGTCACGTTCACGAATATTAAGGAGGATCCTTGTATTAGATCCAAGTACAACAGCATTCTCTTCTCCATACTGTAAAATGACCTTGGTCTGAAAGAAGGTCTCGATAATATCATTATCATAGAGCTTGTCCCCCAAGGCAAGACTCTCCCAGCTCTTTTTTTGGGCACGCTGAACATTGACGGTCCCCTCAATGAGCGAAGCCTGGAAGGAGGGTTGCGAAAACACACTCGTTCCAAAAAATAATAGAGCAAGAAAAATGTGAATTGTTGTTTTCATTGTTTGTCTATTTTTTATTGCGCTTTCCCTTAATTTTATAGTAATATTAACCTATAGTCAAACTCTTCTATGACTTTATTTTATAAATAGTTATAGGAATTATTCACACCCTTTACCTTTGACAGATTATGAAGCTGGTCATTCAGATACCCTGTTGGAACGAAGAAAAGACTATTGCCGAAACAATTCATTCACTTCCAAAACAAGTTGAAGGTATTGATTCCATTGAGACAGTGATCATTGATGACGGATCAACTGATAATACGGTTAAACAGGCACGTAATGCCGGCGTTGATGCAATTGTGCAATTACCCCGCCATCAAGGACTTGCCAAGGCCTTCTCTGCTGGAACTGATGCTGCTATAAAGCGAAATGCCGACATATTGGTCAACACCGATGCTGATCATCAGTACCCTTCTGATCAGATAGAACATCTGGTGGCACCGATTATTGATGGAAAAGCAGACATTGTTATTGGGGACCGACTCTCGTATAAACCACGTCCTTTTTCGCCAATAAAGATGTTTTTAGAACGACTGGGCTCTTTTATTGTCCGTCTCCTTTCCAAAACAACCGTTAATGACGCAGCCAGCGGCTTTCGTGCCTTTAGTAAAGAGGCGCTCCAGTCACTGGTTATTCATGACACCTTCTCCTATACCCTGGAAACACTCCTGCTAGCGGGAATGAAAAAATTCCGTATTCATAACATCACCATTCCCATAAACGAGGTTAAGCGAAAATCGCGGCTCTTTAATAGTGTAAGTCAATATATTCTGCGCTCCTGGATCACCATTACCCGTATTTACTTAATGTATCACCCCCTAAAATTTTTTGTTTCCATTGGAATATGCTGCCTAATTTCAGCGCTCTATATTGGTCTTAGATTTCTCATTTTTTTCTTCTCTGGAAATGGAAGTGGTCATATTCAATCCTTAATTCTGTTAGCGGTGTTAGCAGGTATGGGATTTCAATGTGTCATACTTGGACTTATTGGAGATGTCATTGCTGCAAATCGAAGACTTTTAGAACAAATGCGTCTTAGACAGCTTAAAGAACAGTATGATTAATCGAAAAAGTTTTCTTCTGGTATCTCTCATATGTCATAGCTGTCTTGTGTTTCTTCTTGCAACCCTTCTTTTTGTAACAAAATGGTTCCCCTATGGTTCCATTGTTGTGGAGCTTAGAGAATGGCTATATCAATACTTTTAAGCATTGCTGCGACACTCTGGCTCTATAGCATATATACAAGCCTTGGATTTTTGGTTTGTCATGCACTCAAGCTCTCCTTTAAATCCTCGCTGCTCTCAATACTAATCTCCTTTACTATTGGATTTGGCCTTGTAGGAAATATTGTAATGCTTCTTGCTTTTCTCCAATGGTCAACACCACGTATACTTATTGCACTTTTAATTGTATTAACGATCATATCAATTTCTCAAGTAAAGGAGTCTTTTTTCCACACCATTAAATTGACCCGCGCCTTCCTTACCCATCTAAAAAACAGTTCTAAATGGATTGCTTTACCTATGATCATTGTTATTGGAGGATATGGTGCACGGGGATTACTACCCCCCACAGGATTTGATGGGATTATGTACCATCTTTCAACAGCGAAGCTCTATTTAGAGCATGGTGGTTTCTTTGACATCTACTTCAATGGGCAGTCTGATTTTCCCATGCTCACCGAGATTCATTTTATGCTGGGATTGGCCCTCGGTAACGATATTATATGCAAAAGCCTCTCCTTTATGCTCGGTGTTTTTAGTCTTGGGGCTATTGCACATCTCTACAATCAGCTTTCTACTGGAAAGGGTACCTTACTCTGTTGCCTGATATTTTGCACAACCACGCCAATCATTGCAAATATGTCAAACTGCGATGTTGACATTCCTCAAGCGCTTTGGACAATCTTATCTCTCTGTGTACTTGATTGTTATTTTAATAACAAGCGGACATCTTTGCTTGTTGTATCTGGCTTCTTTGCTGGGATGGCTTTACAGACTAAAATTTTCGGGGTGTTTGTTATTCCTTTACTTATTATACGAGTGGTACTCGAGGATAACAAATCAATAAACCTTTTAGCCAAAACAAAAGTACTCCTTTTTCTCATGCCTGTTCCTCTTTTAATGGGGCTTCCCTGGTATATTAAAAGCTACATCTATAACGGCACTGTTCTCTCGATCACAAAATACTCCTCCAATCCTGGTATGCCAACACCCATGGGGATTGAGTGCATCAATCAATTCTCCTATTGGATATATAATTCCCTGGTACGAATGATTTCTGCACCGTGGACCTTCTCTCTCTTTCCCTCTCAACATCGGGGAAATACATTAGGCCCCTTACTCCTTGCTGTGCTTCCCTTTCTGTTCTTTCTTAAAAAGCCACCCAAGATTATAATATTTCTTGTTCTTATGAGTGTTTACCTACTGCAAGTCCTTGTAATGGAGATGCTTTTTATTCAAGTGGGTTCCAGTATTAGATACAGCCTGGTTCTACTATTTTGGGGCATTCCCTTAGTTGTCTGGACAATCGAACACCTTAATCAACACAAAAAAACACAACGCATGCTTTATGTTTTTGTATTTATTTCCGTGTTTTTGGGAACAATCCTTTTTATTAAGCGCTACCACAAAGAGTGGATTGCCCATATCACCTTTCAATCACGGGATTCCTACTATCATGCTATACTTCCGGAATATCCCGTTATTGCAAAAATTAACCAACTTGATGATGACAAGGTGGTAATACCCATATATAACTATTCCGATTATTTACTCTCTAAACCCTACATTACAGCCCATCGTCGATATGCATCTCGCAAGGACATATTAGAGGATTTTAAATCTAAAAACATTCGATATATATTTGCCAACAACAAGCTTGACATAAAGGACAATCGGGGTGTGTTTCCTGAAATCCCTGAAAAACAGTGCCTCTTTACCAAGAATGAATATTATCTCTACTTAATCCCAGATTCACTTTTTTTTGAGGTGTGCCAATGATTAGAGTACTTGTTGTATCCAGGCCAATAGCACCTCCCTGGGATAATGCCCTAAAAAACCAACTCCGCTACCTGCCAAAACTGGGTGAGATCGAGCTGTTGGTTCCTTCGGTAAGGGGATCAACTATTTCCATTGCGGGAATGCACCCCTATTCGGTGTATACCAAGGACTCAGGAACGTTGTCTTTGTATCAAAAACTTCGACTCCTTTTTTGGCTTCTTAAATTTAATGATCACTGTGATATCATTCATGTTCTACGCACACCGGATAAGCTCTCCAGTCCCATTCTTCAATGGCTTTGTAAAAGATTTAACAAACCGGTAATCCAAACGATTTTTAACCAAGTACCACGTTGCGACCAGAGGAGAAAGCTCTTTTGGGGTGATCAAATAACAGTATGCTCTGAGCATATGAAAAAGCAGCTTGGTACCATGGGTAAAACAAACGTAAATAAAATTAGCCCAGGAGTCGATTGTAACAAATTCACCTTGTGCTCACCCCAAATGACTGCTGAGTCAAAACAAAAACTTGGTATTGAGAATCGAGTACTAGTTCTCTTTCCTGGTCACTATGATAAACGTTTGGGTATTTCCAGAATCTTGAATATTGCACCCTCAATTATTGCATCTATTCCTAAGGTTCTCTTTGTTATGGCCTGTCGAATCCTCTCTTCACAGGATAGGCAACAGGAGACTCAATTCCGCAGTGCTGTTTTAGAGCAGGGTTTAGAAAACCATTTTCTCTTTCGTCATACTGTTGAGAATATGCACACTTATATAAATGCATCAGATCTAATCCTCTTCCCTATTATAAATGCTCATCCAAAAATGGATTTGCCCCTGGTACTTATTGAGAGTATGGCCTGCGGAAAAACGGTCATGCTTGGAAAGGGTGATCCAGCAGAGGAAGTCTTCTGTAATAGTGAATGTGGTATGTTAATTGATGCAAACAGCCCCATAACCTACAAGGACAAACTCATAGCGCTTTTGAATGATGAAAGCGCTCGAAAAAACTATGGCAGACTTGCTCGAAAAACAGTGGAAGAATATTTTGACATAAAGGTAATTGTAAAAAAATACCATCAACTCTATGGTTCAATGTCTCAAAGAGAGGAGCAGTAATAAGTGGCAGTAATATGGTATGGACAGTACAGTGCTGAGGTGAAAGCTCTGATAAAACTGCTAAAGACTGGGTTCCTTGATTCAAAGGACCTGGACATTACCAAGCTTATTAATGCCGCAACCCTAAATAAAATGGACCACTATTTATTATCCAAAATGAAGGATACTAACACTATAGGTTCTAGTAAGGCTAAAGCCCTATTTGAAACAGAATTACACCTGACAAATAATATATCATCGCTCCTTCAAAAGATAATACCCTCTCTAAGTGAACTTCCTTGGATGACCATGAAATCTTTTTTATCCTATCCCCAGGTCGATCCTGATCTAGACATTGTTTGTATTGACCAATCAAACTTTACAGAATACAAAAACCGATTAGCCTCTTGTGGTTATAAAATAAAACCTGAATTCTCTAAAAGAAGCCATTGGCGTGAACCCTTTAAACAGCACCTCTATCCGGACAATTTCACACCAAATGATAAAACGATTCCCTATATCCATTTGCACAAAAAATTTTCCTGGAATGGAATGACTTTCTTTAACAGTACTGATCTCTGGAACAAGAAAAAAAATATCGCCCTTCAACAGGGTCATAAAATTTCAATTCCCGGCCCCACTGAGGAAATTCTTATTACTGCAGCTCATGCCATTTATGAGAACAAATACATCTCTTTAGGTGATTTTATTCATTGTAATAACCTTTGTAAGAATAACACCATACATACTCAAGACTTGCTTGAAAAAGCACAACAATGGGGATGGAAGAATGGTTTTGTCCTTTTCTGGGATATTTTCACTTCCTTCCTACAGGACAATGCAATTACTCTTAACGTTTCAGCGTGTCAAGAAAGCACACCCAACTCTATGAGGTTAAACAGAAGATTACCCCTAACACTACCCTATCTTCTGTGTCAAAATTGCGTTCTTTTAAAAATGATCCACGACTGGCGACAAAATAGTTGGCCTCTTCGTTGTCACAACCTTTTAACGATCACTCTCTTTGATCCTGTTCTTCGTTATAGGTACCTAAAAAGGATGAGGCGGTACTCGCAATGACGCCCAAGATAATCTCCCTATCAGGTATTGACGGATGTGGAAAAACAGCAATTGCACATAGCCTCTCGCGTATCTTAGAGAAACAGGAACACAAGGTAAAGGTTATCAAAGGATACTACTATACAGTCCCTGGTTTTCTTGGTTTCTTTTTTAATGCTCTTTTTTCCAAAGCGGGAAAGCGGGTCGTATCAGAACAGTATGGAAAAAGGAAACGCAGTTTATTAACTCATGGCATCATCCTTCTTAAAACGCTTACCCCGTTGATTGACTTTATAATATTCGCTCTATTCATCCGACTTCCTACTCTATTTCGTAATAGAATTATTATTTGTGACAGGCTTTTTCCAGACCAACTGGTCCATATTTTATTTACCACCGGCGTAGACTACGGCCTTTATGGATCTCTCTATATGAAGTTTGCACCAAAAGCTGATGTAGCACTCTGGATTGACACACCTTCACCAATAGCTTATAAACGAAAACCGGAGTACGAACAATGGGTTTTCGATGAAAAAAGTAGGCTCTATTTAGAGTTGTCCGATTTAGGGTATCTCCATACCATTGATCAATCAGCACTAAGTGCTGATAGCATTGCTCTAAAAATTTATAACGACTATTTTGGATCATAAATTAAATCTCGACTCAATCAACAGTACTTGATGATGATGAAAATTGTAAAACCACTCTTACTTACATTGGCAATCATTCTGATAGCCTGGTACCTTTCTAACAACAGCGACTTTTTTGCTCGAATTGGTCGTATTAGTATGTTTACGATTATTGAGCTATCAGCTCTAATTCTCTTGTCAATGATTTTGTTGGGACTTCGTTTTAAAATTGTCATCAAAGCTTTGGGAACAAAGTTAACATTTCACGAGTGGTTTGGCCTCACCATTATTGGTACACTGCTCAACTATTTTCCCTTTAGAGCAGGTCTTTTTCTACGGGGATATTATTTGAAAAAACTTAAAAAGGTACCCTATACCCAATACCTTTCGGGAATGTTTTTTGCTGAATTTATTATGATGCTGACCGCACTGATACTCTTGACCATACTGGTTGGCTTTGGCTATACCCACCTTGATAGCACTAAAGCCATAGGCATAATTCTTGGCATACTACTTCTTATAAGCTTGCTTGTGATAAGTCTGTTTATTATTCCAAAAAAGTTTCGCACTGGTATTTTAGGTCAGTATGTCAACTCAATAAAAGAGGGAAACTCAATCATTGGATCATTTTCTTTTTCTCTGATTTTGCTAATCCTCATCAACTGTTTCTTTATCGTCTCCTTTGCCTTACGTCTTGTTATTGCATCAAAAGAGATTGGTGTGTCGCTTCCCTTCAGCAGCACCTTAATCATAGCCTCCCTAGCGGTTGCTTCTGCACCCTTCTATATTATTCCCGGTGGTCTTGGTATTAAGGAGGCCTTAGCAGGAGCTGGTGCATCACTATCTGGTAATGCAGTTAATACTGGTATTATGCCAACATTGGTTGATCGAGCAGTCTCATTCCTTTGGATACTAATCATTGGTGGCATCTATCAATTTTGGTTATCAAAGAGGTACTTGCTTGACCAAAAGGATACCAATGAGAATATTCAAAAAGATACGTCCGATTCAAAGACCTTTTCTCAAACCTATCCTGATGCTCAATCTCTTGAGAGTCGAATGCAAAAAGCCAAAATGATAGAAGCTATACTTGCCGAAGAGCTCTCTAAAAAAGATATAAAAAGTTGTGTTGGCATTGACCTAGGGTGTGGTATCGGGGTTATTGCCTCTCATTTATCGCAACGCGTCAAGAGTGTTATTGGCTTTGACCTAGATTTGATTGCCCTAAAAGAGGGAACGCAATATCTAAAAAGCAATCAACCATTGCTTGCCCATGGTGACTCCCTTGTTCTTCCAATAAAAACAGCATCTGTTGATTTTATTATCTGTAATCATATTTACGAACATGTTTCCGATGCAAACAAACTTTTAGAGGAGATATCCCGGATTCTGAAACAGGATGGTCTCTGTTACTTTGGTGCAGCTAATGCCCTTTTTCCAAAGGAACCCCATACCAAGTTATGGGGTATTCATTGGCTCCCTCGTTCTGTGGCAAATGCAATCCTTGGCAATAAAGGCCCCTATACCGAGCAACTGAAAAGCTATTTTAGTTTAAAAAAGTTAGTCCAGAAATTCCACTATAAAGACTATACTATTTCAGTACTAAAGGAGCCACAAAAGTATAACAGTTTTGAAGCAATACCTTTATCCTATATATTCACGCTTTTACCCAGGCCCTTGCTTGCTCTGTTGTGTCCGCTCAGCCAGACGCTTATTTGGGTTCTACGAAAAAAGAGCGAGGCTAAACTATGAAAACGCTCTTAGTGAGATACGACATTGACAATTGCGCAGACTGGGAAAAGGGAATCCCTTCTGTGGTCTCCCTACTTGATGCTCTCTCAATTAAGGCGACCTTTTTCTTGAATGTAGGTCAGGCCTTTGATTTTAAATCATCTCTTCTTAAGTTCTTTAAAACAGAGAAGCAATCAAAGACCGCAGATAAAATAAGCCTTTTCACTAAAATGGGACTTGGCTCAATAATTAAGACTGTGCTTTTAAATCCTCATCTTATTTCGCTGAAACCGCCCCTGGGAAATGAGCTTATTCAAGCTGGCCATGAGTTGGCCTTGCATGGAGGCACAAATCATGCAATCTGGCAATCACAACTAACCGAACTTTCAAAAAAGGCTCTCTCAGAACTCTTTCTACCCGCTTACAAAATTTTTTCAAGCACCTTTGGAGCTCCCAAGGGATTCTCTTCGCCTGGCTTTGCCTATAACAAGTTTGTATTAGAGCTTATTGAGGAGTATAACTTCTCATACGCGGTGGACATGCAAGCCTCAAAGCCTTTTCGGCCAAAGCTTAACAATTCTGAATGTAGTCACATACAGATACCAGCCACCACAGCATCTAAGCATGGTGTTCCTTTCATAGAGCAACAATTGTCAAAAAATCAATCATACACCGAAATAATTAAAAGCCTTTTACAGAGAATAAATAATAGTGATTTTGCAGTGTATTACTCGCATCCCTCTTTAGACGCATTACATTTACCACTCATTGCCGACCTCTTTAAGCAGGTGCGAAGCAAGGGGTGGACTATTTTAACCCATGCCGAGTATGCCGATGAATTCAAAAAAAATCTTTAACAGACTATCACAGGACTATGACAAAAGGGTAACCGGCTTTAAAAAATCGGGCAAGAATTTACATATTAAGTATATAATTAACCAAATACTTGAACAGACGAAAATACCACCAGTATCAATTTTAGAGTTGGGGTGTGGTACTGGTGTGAATATGTCGATCTTACAATCCTTCGGGTTGAAAACCTTTGGCTGTGATCATGCAACACAAATGCTTTACCAAGCAAAGAATCATGAACCTGCATCAAACTATGTTTGTGCCCAGGCAGAAGCATTGCCCTTTGCTCCAAATCAGTTTGACCTAGCTTTTTCAATTGATATGTTTCAATATGTTGACAATGTGGATTCTATTATAATGAATATGAAAGAGGTAACTAAAGACAATGGGCTCTGTGCAATATTAATTCCAAACACAAATAGTATTCTCCGAATGATCGGACGTTTGGGTCGCTTTCGGGGTTATAGCTTAGGAAAAGAGGTGTCAGGTACCCCTATGAGTGAACATACCTTTTCCGCTTTGCTAAAGAGGCACTTTTCCAAGTGGAAAATATATACCTCTCGACCCTTACCCTCCTTTACACCGAATGTTGTTTGGAACCTTTCAAAGAGTAAACCTCTTAGTCGAATTATTAAAAGCTCCTTTTGGTCTTTGTCCCTTCTTGGTTTTGGCTGGGTAGAAAAACATGAATAGTAAAAAAGAGGTCATTCTTATCTATCCGGGAAAGCATATTGAATCTAAACCACAACAGGGCTTAGCATCGATTGTCCATCGCTATCTTCCAAAGCACCCAATCCGGCCACCTCTTTCGCTTTTGCCAATTGCAGCCTACCTTCGCCAGGCAGGATTCTTACCAACAATAGTTGACTGCCGCGTTACTGAATACCGGCACATTGATTACTCGCAGGCGATCTTTGTTGGTATCAGTACCATGACCATTGGCAATATGATTAGCCATGGACTTGCCGTTGCCGAATTTGTCCGACAGCAATCTCCAGCAACACCTATTGTGTGGGGTGGTATTCACCCCACCCTTACTGCAGAAAGTACCATACAACAGGATCTTGTCGATGTTGTAGTAAGAGGAGAAGGTGAGGAGACCTCTGTTGAGCTTGCCAATGCCTTTCTGTCAAAAAACCCACTTCATTCTATCAAGGGAATAACTTTTATAGAAAAGGGTGAACCTCTACACACACCAGACAGACTCTTTATTAACATGAACGACATACCTCCAATACCTTACGACCTCTTGAACAAATCTAATTATCCTGCAGCGCAGGAGAACTTCATATATCAGAGCAGCCGTGGCTGTCCGCACAACTGCATTTTCTGTTATAACAAGCCATACAATCGTCGCCGATATCGTACCCGCAGTGCAAAGAACGTTCTTAAAGATATAGCCTTAATACAAAAAGAGTTCTCTCCCCGCATACTCCAGTTTTTTGATGATGAGTTTTTCACCAATAAAAAGCGGGTAATTGAAATTTGTACTGGTATGATTGAGCAAAAGATGAATATGCAATGGATGGCAGGATGTCGATTGGATTATATCGACTCCTATGGTGATGAATTTTTGGGCCTTATTGCCAGAAGTGGGTGCACCAGTCTTGGTGTTGGTGGAGAGTCTGGATCAGAACGGATCCTTTCATATATCAACAAGGGTGTAAGCCTATCACAAATGAAGGGTGCTGTTGCTAAGCTTCGTAAGTATGATATTGAGGCACTTTTAAGCTTTGTTGTGGGCCTTCCCGGGGAGACATGGAGGGACATTAAAAAGACCCTTCAATTTATTGACAAGCTAAAATCAATCCATCCTAAGGTTATTGTAAACAGTATCAATGTATTAGTCCCCCTCCCAGGTGCACCAATCTTTGAGGAGGTACAAAAACTGGGATATCATCCACCTCAAACTTTAGAAGAGTGGGCTCAATTTTCTTGGGCTGATAAAAACCACACTCCCTGGCACACACCCAAGTATAGTAGAAAACTCGAAACATTATATACCATAAGTCGGTTCCTCTTTATTGCGAACCATCCTCTATTACAGAGGGCACATCCATGTATTCGATTTTTTATTAAACAACTGAGCGCTCTAGGCGCGTTTCGTATGAAGAGAGGATGGCTCTTCTTTCCTATAGAGTGGGACCTTTTTAAACTCTTTCAGAAAGTTGTTGTTGATTACTTTTAATCTAACTGAGGCAGCAGATGATTCATGTATTCATTGGAACAAAGGCGCAATATGTAAAGACAGCACCCATACTACAAGAGCTGCAACGGCGAGATATTCCTTTCAACCTTATTGATTCTGGTCAACATGCTGATATTTCAAAACGATATCGAACCATCTTTAATATTAAAGAGCCAGATGTTCGGTTAACCGATTCTGATGCTGACATCACCACCCTTCTTCAATTCGCCAAGTGGTTCTTCTACTTTTTGCTAACTATTCTTTTTAGGCCCTCTTATATAGGAAAAAAATGCTTTGGCAATCAAAAGGGGGTTTGTCTCATTCATGGCGACACACCAACCACCCTGCTTTCACTTTTTGCAGCAAAACGAGCAAAAATAAAAGTTTGCCATTTGGAATCAGGACTTCGCTCCTTTAATGCCTTTAACCCCTTTCCAGAAGAGATTATTAGAATAATTACCATGCGCTATGCGGACATTCTCTTTGCCCCTTCTGATTGGGCCCATGCCAATCTCCTTGCCATGAAGGTTCGAGGTGCTGCTATTAACATAAAGGGAAACACAAACATAGATGCCCTGAGGTATATCTCCTCGTTGTCACATATACCTAACGAGCTTGCACCACTAAAAAAACAGTATGTCCTTGTTTCAATCCATCGGGCTGAAACTATTCTTAATAAAGCTCGCCTTAAAAAAGTAACAGAGATTGTCTTTAGAATAGCAAAATCGAACACTGTTGCCTTTTGTATTCATCCACCAACAAAAAAGCGATTGAAACAGTACGGCCTAATGACTCAACTGCAGCAGAATAAAAATATACTCCTCTTTGACCTGCTTCCCTATCCCAATTTCATAGGTGCCATGAAAGAGGCTCTCTTTGTAGTCACTGATGGTGGGAGTGTTCAAGAGGAGAGTTATTATCTTAATCTTCCCTGTCTTCTATTAAGGAAATGCACAGAACGCATGGAGGGGATTTCTCAAAATGTATGTGTCTCTGATTTTAATGATGACACTATTGCTCATTTTCTAAACAATATTACGATCTTTAAACGAACTGACTTATTAGAGACAGATGCATCACCATCCGCTCGTATAGTAGATATAATTTCAAATCATTTTCATAGTTGAGGTATTTGCATTTATCGACACAAACCACTTATGCAAACTCGAAGACCCCTTACCCTATTAGGAACAACCTTTACAATAGCAGACATCTGCTTTGTTTTAATCATATTCAGCAGCGCCCTCTTTCTCCGGCTTGAAACATTAAAACACCATACTACACCGCAGGGAGATGAGGGCTCTTTTTTATCCTTAGCCACGAACTTCTATAATGGTAAGGGATTTACAAATAGTGTCATGACCCATTACTACAATTACAACGAAACTCTTCCTTATCCCGAAGACACCCGCCACCCGCTTCTTGCAATTTTTATGGCAGGATTGTTTTCCCTCTCAAGTCCCAGTATGGCTGCTACGCAATTGCTCAATCTTTTATTCAGCCTACTGAGCCTCCTCCTCATATTTATAATTGGTATAAAACTACACTCAAAGGAGGTCGGCTTTATTAGTCTTATTGCCATGGCCTTCTGCTGGCCCGTAATTTCCTATAGTGTCTCTATTTACTCTGAAACACTCTTTATACTTTTAGTACTTTGCATAACCCTTATTTACATAAACCAGTACTCAAAAAATCGATTTAATAATCAAACGGTTTTCACCATTGGATTATTTGTGGGCCTCTCCTACCTATGCAGACCCAATGGCTTTATCCTGTTTTTAAGCATCCTCTTAGTAACCCTTCTCTCTTCACAGAAAAAGTTGGCAATTCCCCTGTTTATTGGCTTCTTTGCTACTGCAGGGTGGTGGATGATACGAAACACAATTATCTTTGGAAGCCCTCTCTATGGTCATTACAACTACTTCATGTGGATTGACAATCAC
This sequence comes from Chitinivibrionales bacterium, assembly GCA_028278335.1. Lineage (GTDB taxonomy): Bacteria > Fibrobacterota > Chitinivibrionia > Chitinivibrionales > JANQEN01 > JANQEN01. The sequence continues at coordinate 39,849 of JANQEN010000021.1, forward strand.
GCACAACTCTGGTACCATCTATCTAAAGCGCCGCCCTCTGCTTCAGCCTTTTTTTCTACTCACTCTTTTTTCAGTATCATTGAGAAAATTCTTCTCGGTGTAATAAATCTAGGCACCGAGCTTTGGCTCTTTGAGGGCAAGATGCTCTATCTAACCAAACTTCTCTTTCCCTTTTTTCTCTGGTTTCTGATTAGTAAACAATCCAAAAAAGCTCAATGGCTTCCTATAGGCATCTTTTTAATAATAACCCTGCCACCACTTATCTGGATAGCTTCGGTGCTTTGGGTTTCACGCTATGTGCTTACCTTCTATCCATTCTATTTTTTGGGCTCTGCTATTGGATTAGTAGAGGCATTTCAGTTTTTTACAAAGCAGAAACACAAACATTTACTTGTACCAACCTCTTTTTTATTGATTATAGCTATTCAATTCTTTCCTTTAAAATTTCTAACCTCAAAGAGAAATGGCGACCAAGAAGACCAATCTATTATCACCAGTCAAATTGAGTGGATACAAAAAAACACTCCCCCTCATTCAATTATTCTTACTGGCTCACTGGTGCAGCAACAATATAGAATTAAGCGTAATATGATCCACTATCCAGCTTACGAGCCACTGGAAAAGGTACTTGCCTATGGAAAGGAACGAGGTGCGACTCATTTTGTGATTGACCAAGAATTTCTCTCAAGAACAAAAACATTACATAAGAATTGGTATTCAAATAATAATCGCATTAATGAGATTTGTTTACCTCCTCATTTAAAATTGCTTTATGAAGATAGTACATTTCTAGTTTATACTATTCTTTGAATACTGTTTCTTACAATTAATGTTAATTGATTAAAGCACTTATAAAAGAGAAGAATTATCTATATATACCGCTTCTCAATAATTATGTCCTATGTTGTGTTGCGGCATAACTGTTTCTATAAGAGTTTTGTCAAAACCATGGGACAAAAATTTTAAGATACAGTATAATTTAAAAAAGGATTTATACCTTACAAATGAAATGAATACAGTAAATTTTTGGAAGGGCCTCACCGGCCCTTAAACCCGGCAAGGAAAATACTTTCTATACCCCCCTGGCCTTCGGCCTGTCCCCCAGGGGACAAATGCAAAAAGATAACGATAGCGCCTTATTTAATAAAATCAACAATGCCACAAAACGTGTTAAAGTGATGAAATTAATTAATAAATCTTATTTTTCCTTATTGCTTTTGTTCATTTCCTTACTAGCCTTTACTATCACGGTCTTATGGATTTTCAGTCCTATAATATTTCAGTATGGTGACAACTGTGGTTATATGACCTTAGCTGTTGCCTTTGCAAAGGGGCAGGGATTTACTGACCCAGCTCTTCCAGGATCGTTTCATTTTCTCTGGTGGCCTCCAGGATTTCCTCTATTTATGGCTTCCTTTGTTAAGCTCTTTGGGCCCCATTGGACTGCTATCAAAATAATAATATTAGTGTTTTTATTTACTACTCTTTTCTTCTACTCTCGATTAATCTACCAAAAAGAGGTGAGTCTTCTAAAAACAGTTGCCATTTTGTTAACCCTCTGCTTTAGCTCGGCAATTCACCTACTCTCATCCTATCTCTACTCGGAGACATTTTTTATTGTTGTACTCATTTTATTTATTACTCTGTTTTATAATTGGAAACCCAAACACTCCCTTGTAAAAATTATCTTTCTTTCTCTTATTGCAGTGTATTTATGTACCATAAGACTTATCGGCATTTGCCTTCCCCTTGCTTTTGCTTTCTATCTGTTTTTCTTTAAAGAAAAGGGAAATAAAAAGAGCTCGCCTTATGTATGGCTTATCCCTTTAATCCTTTTATCAACCTATCTTCTGCTAGCATTGTTTTACCCCCCCTGTAAAGTTACTTCTCTGCGAGCAACCATTGGACTGAATAACCAATTCACCTCTGTGCTACTGAGATCAAAGGAAATTGATGCTACAACAGAGGCATCTCTCTTCTTTCTTTATTGGAACAAATTACTTCTGTTTCTGCGAGGCTATGGTCTAACCCTTATTCCCCAAGCTATCATGGGAAGCCTCTATGACCTCTTTACCATGAATCCTGCTAAAGCTTTATTAATGGCAATTATCAGCCTGACCACCTTTATTGGCTACATAGTATCCTTTAAAAAATATTGCTTTATTAATTGCTATTCCCTCCTCTTTATGGGAGTTCTCTTTGTGTATGGCCCCCACTATGTAAGGCTAGCGGTTCCTCTTGTTCCCTTTCTCATCCTCTACTTTTATAATGGTCTAGACTGGACACTCACACTTCTTTTTCGAAACAAAAAAGTTCATTCTTTAATGTTATTATCTTTAAGCATAATTGTGATTGGTGACAACCTTTACAAAAGTATTACTAACCCTCAAAAGACCATGCCAGCGCAATTTGGCAATGATGCGTATCAACAAGCTCTTACTTGGACTGCTGATAACACAAATCCAAAGGATATTGTTGTTTGTCAAACCCATTCCTATCTTTATCTCTTACGTGGTCCCTATTGTATCCCCTACAACTATGCAACAACAGTAAATGAATTTCTCTCCTATTTAGACGAACACCAGGCCCAGTATATTGTTGTTTCTCCCTTTTACCATCGAGCCCATGACACTTATATGGATTATTCTTATAAGGCAATTGAAGAGTATCCAAAAAAGTTTGTAAAGGTTTTTGGAAAAGATGGATCTTCAGTTTCAGTGTATGCCTACCAGCAACAAGATACGGATTCGCTCTAAACCAATTCTCTATTATATCTTTTCATTAAGCATGTTACATATGGAGTGTAAAAGATGGATATCACCATCACCCAAAGCACCAAGCCGCTCCAATATGCGATTGTAAATGCTTGACCGGGGATCAAGTTCTACCTTCTTAAGCAAAGAATCTACCTTGCTATGTAAGACCTTTAGTTGTGCGCCATCCACCGATGTTTCTCCTGTTAATCCCTCCCCTTTAGGAAGTGTGAGGGGAGATAGAGAGTAGGCATAAAGCATAACTGATTGAGAAAGGTTTAAGGAGGGATAGCTTTGCATCATAGATATTTGGCTGACAATATGACAAAGTCGAAGCTCCTCGTTTATCAATCCACGATCCTCTCTGCCAAAGAGGATTGCCAAATGGCTTATGGAACTACTCTTTTTTTCAATAACTGGAAGAAGCTCTTGAGCTGAGTAATAATCTCCTTTGCAAAGTCGCTGCTTTGAAGTGGTTCCTACAACAAAATCTACATCAAAAAGTGCTTCATGAATGGTCTTAAAAACCTCTGCTCCCTTTAAAAGGTCAACCGACCCATGGGCAAGCATCTGTGCTTGATCACAGAGGTGGTCACAGGGATTAACCAGCCGCAGTCGCGAAAAGCCCATAGTCTTGAGCGCTCGTGCACTGGCTCCTACATTACCTGGGGTTCCCGGCTCAACAAGAATAAAGGTGGTTTTCATAGAACAATTAATTTACTCAATACCAAGAAGTATGACTAGCTTTTTTACAATTTCCTTAGTCAGTCGATCCACCGTACCCATTTCCGAAGCAACAGTCATAGCATCTATGCCTGTCTCTTTTGTTTGCCAATCTATACCTGCAGCAGTGCTTACTAGTATGATCTTTTCTCTCTGCAAAGAATCGCACTCTCTTAAAAACTTTCGAACCAGTCTGTTTAGTCGCCACGCTCGAATCTCATTAAGAATAACAATAGCCTGATATGACTGAGGTGAATTTTTTACTAGCTCCCGCAGAGAAACGCGCGAAACAGAAACAGTATTCTTAGGAATTTGAGAGATAACCTTTTCGCAAACGACCTCTTTAAAAGCACTCTCCTGAGAGGCAATATGCACCAGTTTCTTCTCACGGGTATCATTGACTAAACTCTCCTCTGTTGTGGCTTCAACAAAACCCACAGAGCAAAACAGTATCATTATAATGAGAAACAGCCGCATTAGTTCGGTGTCCTTTTATCAATAATCTTAAGCTTTTTTGCACTATCCCCTCTATAGGAGTTGATTGTTGGCACATTGGACACTAAAATCGGGATAGACACCCGAGCTCGTGCCCGAAGGTGCGCAGCAATCGACTCAACCATTGCCGGAGGCGTTACTACATGAAGCGTAACCTGGTCTGATTGCGACTCTCCTCCATCAATAAGGAGAGCATAGTCTTCTATACAATCCATTTCATCAAGAGCATTGGTGAGTGTCAAGGGATAGAGGGTAGTTCCCTTGAGCTTTATTTTCTGTGACTTTCTGGTAAGAATGGGTCCTATACGATCAGAGTTCCTACCACAGGAGCATGTGCCAGGAAGTTTAAAAGTAATATCACCGGTTCTATAGCGTAACAGCGGCATTCCCTCAACACCCAGGGGTGTGCCAACCAACTCTCCCGGCGTACCATCAGGTACTGGATTGCCCTCTTCGTCAACGATTTCCGTGTAGACTAATTCGGGATGAGAATGATTTCCCCGTTGTTGTACACATTCGCAGAAAGCAACAGAAAGCTCTGTAATACCATAGGTACTAAAAACTTTGGCATCAAACATATCTGCCAATCCGCTTCCTACTGCGTTTAATTCCAATGACTCCTCTCGAATACTTTCACCAATGCAAACGAGTTTCTCCACTGAACTCTTTTGTGTGTCAAATCCAGTCTGAGAAAGCCTCTCCCCAAGCTTCTTTAAAAATGAGGGGACCCCAACAAGTACGGTTGGCTTTAGCAACTCTAAATAGTGTTTTTGCATATCAAAATCGAGCACCCCAATACGCATGGTGTTGGCGCCCAGAGTAGTCAGTCCACGGTAGTAGGCCATGCCTGCAATAAACAATCTATCTAAACTGACAATAATTTGCGCTCGATCCTGCGAGCTTACTCCAGCAGCATGGAAGGAGAGCGCCTCATTAAAGGCTAATCGATCTAAGTCCACCGAGGTCATATAAAAGACAACCGGCTTTCCCGTAGATCCGCTGGTAACAACCGTCTCAGAGATCTCATCCTCAGACACAGCCTTAAACTGCTCGCTTGCCTCAGCAAGGGCCTTTTTTTCAGTAAGAGGAAGCTTTGCGAAATCCTCGATGCTTGTTATATCCATTGGATTTATGTCAACAAGCACTTCCCGGTAATAGTTGGACACCTCTTTGAGGTGTTTAACATGATTACGAAGTGCTCGTAATGATCGTGCAGTAATCTCATCACGAGATAAAAATTCCCATGAAAATTCAGGTCTAAAAGCCAATGATTATTCCTCCTGCTGGAAAAAAGGGAAATTGCATTACTTCCTTACGCTCTATAGTTTGATTCGGGTTTAATGGATCATACTCAGGATACAAAAAGGTCCAAATATTGTCCCTACTATAGAGATTCTGTAGGTCAATATAGTATATCATTTGAAGAAATCCAAATCCGAAACGCCGCTCATATCTAAGGTCCAAACGATGGTAGGGTGCATGACGCTCTGCATTTAAGGGAGCCAAAGGATCTTGATACCATCGTTTATAAATGCGATCATCATAGCGCTGTTGCGTATAGGGTCTACCGCTTAAAAACCGCCATTTCATGGAGAACTCCATTCTATCGGCAAAGGGCATTATTGGTGAAAGCAGTTTAAACCAGAGCTTGTCATGGAACTTCCTTTTATAGGTTTCTGATTGAATTAGCTCTTTTTTCCAACCAGCAGTAACTGTAAAGGAGTGGCGAAAATCATAATCACCATCATACCACTCTCCTTCATGACCAGGCCGCAGGTCCTTATGAATAGAGCGAGAGAAGGCGTAGGCGCCGGTCCAAAAAATTGATTCGGTCAACTTTTTTTGGGCAAAGAGCTCTATACCAAAGGAGTGAGCCTCACCGTGATCACTGATCTTGTCTGTTTCGTCAAGAGAGTCCAATGTGAGCAGGGCCGCATCAAAGAGTAGATTTTTATAATGTTTATAAAATCCCTCTCCTACTATTTTAATTCCCAAAGGTTCAATATAGTGCTCTACACCAACAATACCGGTGAGCGCCCGCTTAGGTTTTAATGATTTGTTGGAAGGGTCAAGGCCAAGATCAACATAGTCTGGATCCTGATATTGGAGGCCAAAGGCTGCAGTCAGGTCACTGCTTTCATTTAAGGCATAGACCATATTGATCCGCGGTGCCACAGAAAAACTATTATTATAGGTAAAGCCATCACAGCGTAAACCAGGAACAATTCTCAGCCGGTCAAAGGCGTGTAAAATAGCCGAGACAAAACCGCCAAATTTATAGGTTGTGTCATGGACATTGGCATACTCGCCATACACCACCGGCCTATTTGTTTGTGGATCAATAACTACAACACCGTTATTGGTGGTATCAGAATAGTCTTTGAGTGTATCGGGTTTTTCTCGTTGGTCAACAAGGAATTCAGCACGCTTAACATACCCGCCGAGCTGAATTCTATTATTATTGGGAAGGTCATAGGCCAGCCGTGCCTTCAAGGTTTGCTCATCAACCCAGGAGCCCCCAAAGAAAGTGGTGTCTGCAGCACGACTTTCATTAGCTTTGGTAAATGCCAATCGGTCATAGGTGTTCCCTGTTCCGGCCAAAGTAATAAGTGAGGTAAGACGATCGGTCCAACGCGCATCCCAGCTTAATCCAGCAGCATAAATGATCCCCCCCGACTCGATAATATCATAGTTCATGTCCTGTTGCTCTTTAAGATCCTTTATGGTGATGCTGTTTTTTCCATAGATCCCATTGGCAAAGAGTGTATGCTCGCCAATATGCTGAGTGAGTTTTGATTGGAGGCCCCAAAATTCTGGTACGGGAAGTGACGGTTCAACATTAGCAATCAAATCTAAATAGCTCTTATGTGCAGAGGCAATAAAGTTGGCACCCTTCCAAAGAGGGCCCTCAACATGGCCGCCCATGCCAGCCATACCCATATCAAGACCGCCAATGACCATAACATCGTTTCCCTCGCGAAGCTCAACATCGATCACCGAAGATGCCTTACCCCCATACTGGGCAGGCGGGGCCCCAGCATTAAAGGTGAGACCCTTGACTAAAAGAGGATTGATCAGTGATATCACACCGCCCCCGGTTCGCTGATCAGCAAAGTGGTTGGGATTGGGAATTTCGATGTTGTCCATAATAAGCATATTTTCACCAGGTAGACCACCGCGAACCACCACTTCATTTACATTATCACCTCCAGAGGTAACACTGGGGAGATTTTGTAGAACCCGTTGAATATCAGTGAGTGCTCCTGGAGCGCGGAGGATCTCATCGGCATTCATGATTTTAGTTGACGAGGCCATCTCCGGTGCCCGGTGAAAGGAGGTGCTATGCACTACCATCTTCTCTAAGGCATAAATCTGCGGAACAAGTTTGATCTCAAGTCGCTTTGCACCTTTTCCTGCCACATAGATATCATTTCTTGTTTGTGGATCAAAGCCACTCTTTTTAATCACCAGATTATAGGAGGCTGGGGTGAGTGAATCTATGGCAAAAAAACCAGAGGAGTCAGAATAGACCGTATCCTTCGTTTCCCGTACTACGACTATTGCCTTTTCTAAAATCTTATCTGTCTGGGCATCACGAATTATTCCAACAATTGATCCGGCGCAGAGATCAGCTGCAAAAACAGCCCCCAAAACAAGTATGCCTTGTATACAACTTTTATAGATACGATCAAACATATTCATTCTTACCTTTTGGGCCAGTTACTATCATCCCGTAAACTTACAACCTTATCACGATTAATGATAATGTGATCAAGTAAGGCCATATCAAAGAGTTTACAGGCATCAAAGAGCTTTTTAGTGATCTGCCAATCCGCAGCTGAGGCATTGTTGCTACCCCCAGGATGATTGTGAGCAATGATAATTGCATTGGCACCCTGCTTAAGGGCCTTTTCAACAATTGATCGGGGATATACTACACATTGGTTCACTGTGCCCTGTACGATCTCCTCGGTTGCTAAAACGTGATTGCCATTGTCTAAATAAAGCACTGCAAAGAATTCATCCTTACGCATTCCAAAATGAAATCGAAGGTACTCCTCCACATCCTTTCTATGAGAAATGATCGAACGACCAGAGTACCGCTCATGTAAACTATAGGCAATAATATGACGCATCAGACTTAAAAACCTGATACTATGGGGGCCAAGCCCATCAATTTTTTCCAAAGCCTCAGGTTCAGCATGGAGGACCGCATTAACCGATTTAAACTGTTTGATAAGTTCTTTGGCTATTGGTTTTGTATCCCGCCTTGGTATGACAAAGGTTAGGATAAGCTCAATGATCTCATAATCATGAAAACCGGAAAGTCCGGTTTTGGAAAATCTCTCATATAATCGTTGTCTATGGCCGGTTTGCATGATTTTTCTTGGGGTTGATATGAATCTTCACAGTTTGATGAAAAAAATAAATTACGGTATAATTATATAGATTAGAATTATATGACATGGGCTAATGCATGAAAATATCAATAGCTATTACTTATTTAAAAGATCATAATGTATTTTTAGCTGCTTAAAATAATGATCGGGGTGTAGCGCAGTCTGGTAGCGCACTTGGTTTGGGACCAAGTGGTCGCTGGTTCAAATCCAGTCACCCCGACCATGTACCACAAACAACTCATAACATGAGTTTTTTTTGGTACAAGCTTGGTGGGTGTGAAATTGAGGATGAGCTATGTTCACCGCCGAACGAAAGTGAGGCAGAGGCTGGAACGCTTCCAATTACGGCTGACCAGCCAAATCCAGTCACCCCGACCATTTTATTATACAGAATTCCGTCACCTATACAACGACGGATATATTGGAAAATAACTGCGCTCGTAGCTCAGTTGGATAGAGCAACGGATTTCTAATCCGTAGGTCTCAGGTTCGAATCCTGACGGGCGTGTTAATTAAAAAGAGCTACTCAAAGAGTAGCTCTTTTTAATTAAATCACTCCCTAACAGGACTCACGAGCCTTGTTCGACCACGGAGGTGCCCGAAAGCAAAGCTGAGGATAAGCACCGCAGTAGACCCGACCAAAGGGAGGGAATCCTGACGCTAGAACTTCGCTATGACAGTGATTCCCTAACAAAACCCTCGAACCTTGTTCGACCACGGAGGTGCCCGAAAGCGAAGCTGAGGATTAGCACCGGAGTAGAGGCGACTGAAAGGAGCCAATCCTGACGATTGCTCTTATTTATTAGAGTGATTCCATAACAAAACCCAAGAGAATTGTTCGAAAACAAAGGTGCCCGAAAGCGAAGCTGAGGACAAGCACCGGAGTAGAGGCGACCAACAGGGAGCCACCACAAAAAAAAGTGAAGTAGCCTGTAATCCTGACGATTGGTCCTAACTATCAGAGTTTTTCCATAACAAAAAACAGTACTGTTATACGGTCAAAACAAAATCATCATAAAGTTTTGTGTAAAATGCTTAGCCCTTGATTCGATTAAAGGAGGCGATTATATTATTTTTAGAATAGAAAATTCCCGACTGGGAAAGCTTTAATGAGAGTAGGAGCAAGATGAGAGCTGTCGGAATACATGTTATCGTATCATTTCTTTATATTCTCACTCTGCAATGCAGCACCAATCCAAAAAACGTTTCTTCCAAAGATAAACTCACTGCTTTTGCCGGGACCGAACCGCTCACCTACCTTGTTGAGCGTATCGGCGGGGTGCGGGTCGACGTGAAAACGTTTATACCACCAGGACAGGATCCTTACCATTTTAAACCAACATCGCAACTCCTATCAGACCTTCAAAAAGCAAAGGTTCTTTTTAAGACAGGTTTCCCTTTAGAAAATCATCATTTTACCAAGGCAATGATATTCAACGATTCAATTACCCTTGTTAACACTGGAATGGGACTACCCCCCTGTAGACTCTATTGTGGCAACCCTAATCATAACCACACAACTACTGCAGATCCTTACATCTGGCTAGGTATTCCCCAAATTGAGGGCATGGTTAAAAGCATCGCCAAGGCGCTTACCAACATTGACCCTAAACACTCCAAGCACTACCGCTATAATCTGGAAACCTTTCTTAGGGAACTGGATGATGTTAGTTCTACCATTACCCAATCTTTGGCGCCCTTCAAGGGTCAAAGGTTTATAGCAATTAACCCTACTACAGGCTACTTTGCCGATTCCTATGGTCTGATTGAAATAGTCATCGATTATAGAAGTGACAAGAAGCATGAACCATTTAAGGGGAATCTTCACATTCCCAACATCCCAAAATGCAATAACAATTTCGCGCCCAATAATCTTACCAATACTATTGAAATGGCAATAAAAGAGAACGCACGGATGATTGTTATCCAACCGGGTTCCGATACAACTGTGGCAGCGGCTATTGCTCAGGCTGTGGATGGAAAAATGGTAACCATTGACCCTCTTGTAAAGGATGTCCTACAAAACCTTAACGATATTGCTGGTAAAATTGAACAGGCATTACATGTCCGTTAACGAGTAGCAGCAACGAAGATAGATAAAAAAAGAGCCATTATAGTGTAATGGCTCTTTTGGGAACGATGTACTAAGCCTGAAGCGTGGCTTCAACCTTGATTTCGGCACCTTGGTACAGTCGAGAAATCGGGCAGTTTGCCTTTGACGTTGCAACCAGCTCATCAAATTTGTCCTGTGCAATCCCAGGAATCACAGCTTTTGTCTCCAAAACGATCGTAGTGATCTTTGGCCCATTGTCATCACCAAGGTTCACAGTTGCGCTTGTCTCGATGCTTGTAGGAGTAATACCTTCGTTGCTTACAAGAGCTGCCAGGAACATTGAAAAACATCCCGAGAGCGCAGCACCAACAAGCTCTTCCGGGTTTGTTCCTTCGCCCTCTTCGAATCGTGATGCAAAAGTGAAGGGTCCTTCGTAGTTGGCAAAACTCATTATACCGTTACCCTCTTTGAGTGTGCCGTTCCATTGGGATTTCGCTTTACGTGTTGCCATTTTTTACTCCTTTTTTGTTTATTACAGCCTCTATAATGAGGCCCGTTCCAAATGAAAATAATACATATTTTTTCTTCTATATATACAATTTAAAAAATTAACAACTCTCTGAAAAGAGTTGTTTTGGGGGCACAAAATGTATTCCTCCTTTGTCAAAACAGGTGGCGTCAATCGATGCAATAACTAAATACAGCTCATAGTTTCCGATCAAGGATCGACATTTGTCAAGGTTGTATTGGTAAAATCAATGCGCCGATAAAAACAGTTGCGAGGGTTGCCCTTTCTGTTTTTTGTATGGCAGATACCGCCTCTGCGCGGCCGGACCTTGAAAACAAGGGAATTCTGATCACAGTTGACATAGGCTTCAATAAGGTCAAAGGTCTCTCCCGATGTCTTGCCCTTTTCCCATAGTTCGTTTCTGGATGTGCTCCAAAAAGTTGCTGTGCCCGTACGCATTGAATGACGAAGCGCTTCATCATTGACATAAGCAACCAGAATGACCTCCTTGGTGTCGGCATTTTGAACAGCCACCGGAAGCACATCCAACTCTTTTTTTGCTATGGCACCCAGCTTTTTAAAATCAAGCACCATCTGAGCACCCTCTTCAATTTCTTTTGCAGACAACTGGTATTCCTTTCACCTAAGATGATTTTTTTTAACCCAGGTTATGCAGAAGTGCAAGATTATGATTTAGTAAGACTTGAAGGTTTTGAAGGGCATATCCACAAGGTGATATGGCCGAAAAGCCTGAAAGTCTTAATGGGCATAAGATTGTGCTTCTGCGCTGCTTCCTATTGCATACTCTGGGTTAAATAACTACCGTGGATACAGCCATGGATTTTTCGGGCTCTCAACAGGTCGCATGATTGCCTCATCCATCTTTATAATAAAATATCCGTCAACGGAATCGGGACGTACGATCCCCTCGACTTCATACCAAGCATCTGATTCAACAGCAATAGTATCCGGTTTATCGATAAATACCCCAACAGGTAACGCGTCTGCAGCACAACACACCATGACATACCGAAAACAATAGAGGTATGCATCCGAAATTGGGCTGTCCAGATACATCATACCGATTGTTTTCACCCGCTGTCCGTAAAAGGATTCCGGTGCATAAAGAAGTTCCCCTAGGTCGGGGTGATATAGTGAATCTTTGGCTGTGACTCTGGGTATGGCAACGTTAGGAGTTTCAGCCACCTTTTGAATCCTTTTCATCACCAATCTGCTTGCAAGACCGTCAGTACCATACTCCGCCTTGCTAAAGGTGACGATAAAGGATGCTGGCACGATTAACAGCAGCAATTTAATGATTGCACCCATTCGGCTCTTCACATGACTGTGCGAATGCTGATCACCTTTAAGAGAAACAATGAAAAATAAAAAGGTAATAACTGCCCCAGCAGCAACAAGCCACCACAAACCAGGTAATAGAAATGTATGAAGTGCGGGGGAACCATTGCTGTCCGGTAGAAGAAGAGCAACCAATATAAAGGCCCACAGAATAGTAACGACTTTTGCAAGGAGCTGTTTCATGATGCTGCTCCAATCGTCAGATAGTGATATAAAAGCATAGACACCAGCACCAGCAGCGTTACAATAGTGACCAGTGTAATGATAAACCTTTTCCGAAATACCGAACGATACATAAGCAGCAACTTTAAATCAAGCATTGGTCCCAGCACCATAAAGGCCATCTGTGCTGAGAGGACTACTATACCTTTGAATGAGGCGGCAATAAAGGCATCTGCTTCACTGCACAGATTCAACACAAAGGCAAATCCCATCATACCGACAATTGAAAGAACAGGGCGGTCCGCAAGTTGTTGGATAGTGGACACAGGAATGGAAGAACGGATTATTGCGGCCAAAAGTGTACCAACAACCAGGTAAGGCGCTACATCGAAAAAATCATCCCGGGCATGTCGTAGGCTTGATAGTGTTCGATACCATAACTTGTTTTGATTATTATGTGCGGGGTGGGCGGTTGCATGAGTGTGTGAACAGGTTGGGCCGTGTTCGTGGTGATGGTTTTGGTCGTTGCAACTCTCCGGAACGACTGATACAGTGGAAATCAGAGCCTGATCAGCCTTGAAAAACGTTCCCACAAACATGGCCGCCATACAGGCAATACCATACCCAAAGAGGGCACGAAAAATAACCACAAACCATTGCACTTTGTAAGCAACAGCTGTTGACCATAACACCACCGGATTAACTATTGGGGCTGCCAGCATGAATGCAATACCAGCTGAAAGCGGAACTCCCTTTTTCAAAAGACGGCGCACAACCGGCACGATAGCGCACTCACACACCGGAAAGATGAAACCCATGGCAGCAGCACCGGTTACCACAGCAAACCGGTTCCCCCGAATTAATCCCTCGATTAGGCTGCGGGGAACAAACTCCTCAACCATGCCGCTGACCAAGGACCCAATAAGCATGAAACAGAGGGCCTCAAGGAAAATAGATCCCCAGGTAATTGCAAAAACATGACGCTGAATTCCCAGAGGTGCAGGGATGAAGAGAAACAGAATAACTGATAGCGCAACCGCCGCAAGTGCAGCATCACCTAGAGTGATGAAAGGAAGCGCCTTACTGTCAGCTTTACTCATGAGCATTTCTCGCAGGCTGTAAACATCTGTTCAATGAGCATATGACAAAGTTTATTCTTCATTGCCGCTTAATCCCTCATGGATTTTTGTACACATTTCCCGCATCTCTTTAAAATAGTCTTCCGGCAATGGGTTGATAGGCACTACAGCACAGTTGATTTGTGCGGCAAGGGCCTCGGCGCTCTTCGTTGCATATTGCGGCTGAACAAAAATTACCTTTGGCTTATGCTCTCGAGCCTCTTCGATCAGCTTGGCCAGGTCACGAGCACTGGGCTCTTTTCCACCGGTCTCAACCGGTTTTTGTATAAGACCGTACTCGTCAGTGAAATAGCCAAAAGCTGGGTGAAACACAAAAAGCTCAGTTCCCTTTACTGGTGCAAGTGTGGTTCGAATAAAGGCATCGAGGGAATCGAGTTTCTGATGAAAGGCAAGAAGGTTCTCTTCATATACTTTCCGACCATCAGGATCTAATTCGATAAGCTCGTCCTTGATTGTTAGTGCCATCTGTTTGACCAATAGCGGTGAGAGCCAAATATGGGGATCTTTGCCGTCATGATGATGACAATCATCATGATGATCATGTTCTGCATGTTCATCGTCATGGTGGTGACCTTCGTGATCGTGCTCAGCATGGTCGTCATCATGGTGGTGGCCATGGTGATCATGTTTCTCACCGTGTTCGTGATCGTGATGATGCTCTTCAATCATATCCCGAAGTTCAATTCCTTTGCGAAAGTCAACGATCCGCAAATTGGGCATGCTCTTTTCTATTTTGGGAAGTAGTCCCTCCTCAACCTCCACACCAATGCGAAAAAAGGTCTTTGCCTTTGACAGCTGTACCATCTGGTCAGGAGTCGGTGAATAGCTGTGCGGATTTTGACCAGCACCGACAAGGGCATGAACCTTAAAGCGCTCACCAGCGATCTGCTGTACAAAATCCTTTTGCGGTAAAATGGTTGTAAACAGGATTCGGTCATTCCCGCTTTTGGGTTTGGAGCAGTCTGAAAAAACCGCTACAAGTGCTAAAACACTTAGGCTTAAAAAAAGAATGATTCTGACTGGATTTTTAAACATGTATTCCTCCTGCGTATAAAATTATTTATAATTTCTTTAATGCTTCAAGCAATACCCGGTTATTGTACAGCTGCAATTCCAACCAGGTTGTTATCTCCTTTTTCGCGCCAACTGTATTTGCGATTTCTACTATGGGGCAATTCAGCGATTTTCCCAGTTTTTCGGGTATCCGGGGAGACTGCGTTTGATTGTGGATTATTAGTTTTACTCCCTGCTCTCTCCCTAAAGACTCAATTTCCCTCAGATGGCCCGCAGTAGGTGAAACACCAGCCTTGGGTTCGATATATCCAATGACTTTTATACCGTAAAACTCACAGAGGTATACCAGGTCTTCATGATAACCGATGATCGGAATACCCTTAAGTGCACTGCTTTGCTGCTTGAGGGAGGTTATCACGGTGTCAACAGAACGCACATACTGATCACGGTTCGCCCTCAGAAAGTCCTTGTGTTCAGGTGCTGCTGACAGGAGAGCTTTATAAATGTTGTTTGCCATAGAAGTCCCGCATTGCGGGCCGATATTATAGTGAGGATTGCCTTCGGGGTGCTGTTCTCCTTCGCTTCGGTCAAGAATCTCGGGAATATCATGCACATGGATTCCCTCACTCACCTCAATCCACCCTGGACGACCTTCCATGATTTTCGCGTTTCGCGCTTCCGCAGCGAGTGCTGGAAGCCAGGAATGTTCAGCATCAAGCCCGAGTGTAAGTAAAAGATCTGCCCTGTTGAGGATTGGTAGAAAGCTTGGGCGTACCGGTACAGCATGAAGGTCCTCGCGACCAGTGGCAAGGACGATGACCTTCGCTTTGTCTCCACCTATGCGCATAGCCATATCACCAAGGTCTGGTATGGATGCCACGACATTGATTTTCCCTCCGGCAAAGGCACTCACGCATAACACAACCTGTATAATAAATAAAATTTTGCTCATCGCTGCCTCCCGTGGGTGTGATATCCAATTGTTGCATCATATTGCAGAGTTACCCTGTTAACGCCATCAAGCAGGTCAGGATATTCATAACGGCTGTATTCGAGTCTGAGATACTGATAGTGGGTAATGGCAAAAGTGCAGAATGCCCCGGTATGGATTTTTTGCTGTTTTGCGTAATCATTTGACTGGAATATGCTTGAAAAAGCACCAACCTGCCACTGCTTGCTATGCTTATAATTACCATAAACATGTACACCAGTTCGCGAATATTTATCCTGGTATAATCCGCCTACCACTTTGCGCTCAAATCCCTCATAGCTTGACAGTAACTCCGCGCCCACCTGTAAGTTGCGATAATTGTTTGCCAGCAACGGGTGCCAGAAAAAAACAATATCAGCTCCCCAGAGCAACTTATTATAGGTCTCACCGGGTATTCGCTGTGAGAGTTTATAGGCATGCTGATAGAGCATGCTTCCCCCAAAGTCAACACTGACATTGCTTCCCAACTCCAGTGTTGTTGTGAGTCGGCCACCATAGGCGAATTCCTCGGGCCTACGAAGACCGGTGTTTTTCACTGGCTCTAATGATGACTGCTGACCGGCCAGCGCATACAGGTCCTCTTCGTAGAGAATCTTACCCTGGTAGTGCCAGTGGTTTCCATGTTTTTCTGCGCCTATACTCTCGGCAATTTCATCGGCAGTTCTTCCCGATGAGTTATGCGATTGAGACGGTGACGGATCAGAATCATGGGTATGGCCGCTTATCCGATCATAAGCAGAAAGAGTCAGTTCAATGAAATGGGACACCGGAACAAGCCAGGATAGTTCAAGCCCCTTCAGTGCAAGCATGCCACCGGCATATTCCATGTATATCCTTGGTTCCGAAGTAAAGGGCATGGCATGGGTATGAAACCGGTTCCATCGACCGAAGTTGGCAAGCATGAGACCGCCCTTCAGCTTCAGATTCAATGGCAGCGTGGGAAACAGAGCAAAAGCTTCATGAAGCTCCGCCCCGTTTGGAGTAACCAGCACATTCCCGGTGAGAGACGCATAGGGATCAATATTGGCGCTCATAATAAGCTCCACCCCTCGAAGAGTAATACCGGGGCTTTTCCATGCACCATCAGCGTCATGCATGTCCGTTGTCAGATCGACCGTTAATCCGATATCGGGGTTTTGCCATGTCGGTGATACCTTGGCTGCCTGAATCGGAATAATAAGAGCTGTCAGTAAGAGGACTATACAAAATCCTGACCATACAGACTGAATCGCTCTACAAATGGCCATGTCCAAGCTCCTCGACTATTATTTTTACCGAATCCACAGTCACCGGTCCGATTTTAATGACATTGTCACCAGCGGGCGCATCAAATACCCATGCCTGTTGGATTGCGGAAGTTCCCACAGAATCCTGAATTTCTTTAGCTGTAATAGTTTGCTCGATCTCTAATTCCACACCCCCGTTATAAAAGGCAACAGTAATAGGAATGTTTGACATTGCAACCATTTCCCCAGCTTCATCGGGAACGAAATGGATATAACCTCCATAACCTCCGGTTGTCGCGGGCAGGCTGACATCAAGCCTAGTGTGTTCAAAACCCACCTTTGGTCCTGGTGATGTCGCAGTGGCAGTATAATCCTTGACAGGACCACCGGTCATGTGAGGAACAGCATGTTCAAGGGTTTCAAAAACTTTATGATGTGAATGAGGTTCTTCGACTTTGGTTGACTGATTGCAACCGAGCATGAGAATGAATACAATACATACTACTGATAATTTTTTAATTAAATGCATGGGAATCCTCCTTGTAATTAAATGCTAAACACAAAGCTTAATTGGCAGCTATAATCGTGCCAATTGTAAACACCTCCCGCTTAGGAGAGGATAATTGTAATGTTCTAAATGGAAAATGGAGTTGCTAGGAAAGAGGAGGAGCCCGAATTGCCAAGTTGCACATTAAATCCTTGCAATTGAGTCGGTCATCGGGAAGAGTTTTGTCAATGCTGACTAATTCAGAAAAAATCCGAGGATGGGAAATGAATACAGTGTGGAGTTGAACAAGGGTTTGCCATTTACAAGCCATGCACATTAGATCTTCTTGATGAAGGTCGATTAATTCAATAGCTGCTTCACCACAATGGCTGTATTCTTCAAAACTACTTGATTCATCTTGGCAGTAATCAACAGAATGGTTATGGGAAGGTGAGTAACTGGATGATAAGCGACGTTCCTCAAAACCCCAAGAATCTTCATGGCTGCAGTTACAGGAGTGAGCTTGATGGTTGTGGTTATGAAAAGCTGGGAAGCAGGATGTTATAGTAGTGATAAAATAAAAGAGAAGTAAAAAGAACCCGATGGTTTTTTTTATCAAACTACTCGCTTTTAGCCTTTTTGCCTTCATGGTAATAAAATACCTTTTGTTAACTGTAGAGGCGAGAAGGGCAATTACCAATTTAATCCAATCAGCCAGTCTATTGCATTTTGGTACTGTTTTAACCCAGATTATGCAGTAGGAGTAGATGCAGAAGTGCAAGATTATGATTTAGTAAGACTTGAAGGTTTTGAAGGGCATATCTACACGGTGATATGGCCGAAAAACCTGAAAGTCTTAATGGGCATAGGGT
>JANQEN010000040.1 GCA_028278335.1 Chitinivibrionales bacterium
AAATCATTCGGGAAGCGAGGTGAGCTATTATAAATTTACCGACCAGGAACTCGATGCCGAAACCGGACTCTATAACTACAACGCCAGGCTGTATGATCCTGCGATGGGGATCTTTATTAGTCCAGATAGTATTGTGCCGGATTGGTATGATCCGCAAAGCCTGAACAGATATGCATATGTCCTAAATCATCCGGTAAACTTGATAGATCCGGATGGTCAACTGCCAATTCTTGCTATAGTCCCTTTTGTTTGGGGCGTCATCGAGATAGCGTTATCAGCCTATGACATTTATGATACTGCTTCCACTTTAGCGGACCCCAGCTCAAGCGGCTTGGAAAAAGGGGCTGCTGTAACTGGCCTTGCAATCGGAATGGTCGCGCCAGGAGGCTTATATGGTAAGGCCTCAAAGACGGGACTACAAGCAACGAAGGTTACTGAAAAGGGAATACAGCGAATCGAAAAGCATTTACTTAAAACGCCAGGAATACAGCCAGGGCAAAAAGAAGTAAAAATGATCGAAAGACTCAAGGCGGGTAAAGCTACTGATTACGATTTAAAGTTCTATCAGCATGAGCTGAGAGAATCACGTAATATTAAAACTATGCTTAATACATTTAGTGATCCGAAAAAAGCAGCTCGCGAAGCACATATAAAGACCAGTAATCAATATGGCATGGATCCTGATATGACAGAAACCGAGCTGATTCATCCTGACGTTTTAAAATATTATGATAATTGGTAAGAATCCATAAACAAGGTATAAATCAAATGGTATCAATTGAAGATTGGGGAAACAAATACAATCGTGCACCTAAAGTTACACTCAATAGCTCTAAGTATGTTGAGGGTATCTGTGAGATGATAACTGGTGAAAAATTGCATTATGCAAAGGTTGGATTAAATTTGTCGCCCGCAGATACCCTCCTGTTTAAGGCGACAATTGATGAAGAATCAAGAAAGATTTGTGAAAAAGAAGGATGGATTGAAGCAATCTGCTTTGGCGTTTTGGACGTTATGCTTATAGGACCGATGACACCCGTAAATAACTTTAGTTGTGTGATTAGCCATGTTGAAATAAATCCCCGACGTTCCTCGAAATTAGCATTTAGATTTGCTGCACGAACTGCGGTACAAGATTTTTTTTCTAAAGAACCATATCAAAAAATTTATGGGTGGGGATATAAGGAATAATCCAAAATAAAAAAAACGGGGTCAAAGCTTGACGGGCTGTTGCCTGAATCGATATTTTGTGAGCGCCAATTACGATGAATGCTTCTTATTTTATGAATAAACTTTTATTTCCTTGTAGCCGATCACCTCTGTATGGTGGATAGACAAAAGCCTTGAAGTTGGAGGAAAAATCCGGCAATATCGCTCCAATGCGCGCTAAATAAACTACCCTGGTCATAATGGCGCGAGTAGAACTTTGTTCTACCTGCCCTGCCCGTGGCCTCTTTTGCCGCACGCATTTGCATTGCAG
>JANQEN010000131.1 GCA_028278335.1 Chitinivibrionales bacterium
CCAAAGATATGTCGAGTATTTTCGGAGTGCCAGTAGTGGCAAGGGAAACAGCGGTTTTCCGCAGGCAACTGAGATTTTTTGGATCAAAATTCCATCAACTGATACTTCTTCGAAAGCTCCCCCCCTGGGGGGGCTTTTTTTATATCTTTTCGGGAACCGTTTCTACCTGGTCGGGAACCATTTCTACCTGGTCGGGAACCATTTCTACCTGGTCGGGAATCGTTTCTACCTGGTCGGGAATCGTTTCTACCTGGTCGGGAATCGTTTCTACCTGGTCGGGAACCATTTCTACCCGGTCGGTAATCGTTTCTACCTGGTCGGGAATCATTTTCTCAGTTTAATTTCATTTTAGAGGGGTCTAATGTTTATTCAAAGGGGTCTCGTTTTAGTTGAAGGGGGTCTCTTTTTTAATGAGGGGGGGTCTCATTTTCATTGAGACCGGGCTTAATTTCAATGGCAGAGGGCTCATTTTCGTTATAACCGGGCATATATTCGTTATAAGGGGGCTCATTTTTATTGAATGAGGTCTTAATGTTTTTATAATGACGAATAATATGTGGCTTATACTAGGATTTTCAATAAAGCAAAAAAAAGGTGATGTAGGTGGGGAAGAATCCCCTCGCTGCAAAGAATTACCTCCCTACTCGCAAAGCTGTAACGTGAAAAAGAGTATCCGCTAACCGCGGATCCTCTTTTCACTAACACCTTTTACTCGCATTGCGGTAATTCTTTTCCGCTACCCCTCTGGATCAATCCTCCATGTGGCAATCGACTAAATATGAAACAATATGGTTGGTTCCCAAGGATTAAAAAGCTAAGATTGCTTCGCTACGCTCGCAATGACCAATACAGTTCAATTGTTTTCATCAATCTTTTAATCTTTTGCGCGAGGGATACGAAAGGTGCAAAGCAGTGTTTTTGCGAAGCAAAAATACCGGAGCGATAGCGAAGCCTGGAGCAGCCCGACCCGAGCGCATGCGAGGGACGCGCCCAAATCATTTTTTTTTATTATTATCAAATCTTGAATTATCAAAAAATGAAATGAGGGCAACCCCCAAAGATTTTTTTTATGAATAATGAATCCATAATGATATAATTAAATCAGGCATTTAACATTCTCATTATTAAAGGGTTTTTCATCTTAGGTAGCGCAGCCGGAATGTTTATGCATTTTACCTAAACCTGTATTGAGGTAGTATATGAATTCAGAACAGGAATCCTCAATAGAGTCTCTTCATCAACAGATAGCTGAACTCAAGCAATCCAATGCTATGTTAAAAAGGATCATTGAAAGTGTTCCACTGGGCATTCAAATATTTGACAAAGAGGGGTACTCCTGTTTAATAAACTCTGCACAGAAGGATATTTTAGGAGTACCAAATCTTGAAACCGGTATTGGAGAATTTAATGTGTTGAGTGATCCCTACTCAAAGAAAATAGGAGCCTCTGCTATATTTGAAAAGGCTTACAAAGGAGAAAAATCAAAGCATATTATTGACTTTGACTTTGGCTTAGAGGAGAACACCTGGGACACACGAAGAGACAGACGTCTTGTTGAAGAGTCGATCATACCGATTGCTTTAGAAAATGGCACTGTTGATTATGTGGTTGCTGTATTGGATGATATCACTGAAAAAAATAAAAAAGACCAGGCTCTGTTAGAGAGCGAAGAGCGATATCGAGCTATATACGATTCCATATCCGATTGCATTTTAGTGGCTGATTTGAATGGATATATAAAAGGAGCAAATCGTTCAGCCTGCAAAACCTATGGATACAGGCTAAATGAGCTCATTGGGCTTCATGCAACCGTTCTGATCCATGAAGATAACCATACAAAATTCTTGGAATTTAAGCAGATGATCATGGAAAAGGGACAGTATCGAGGCGAAACAGTTGACCTTCGAAAGGACGGCTCAACGCTCAGCACAGAGGTGCGGGGTACCACCTTTATCCTCAAAGGCGAACCCTATCTTGTGGCAATAATTCGCGACGTCACCGATCGTAAAAAGCATGAGAAGGAACGAGAGGAGCTCATTAATAAGCTTCAACATGCCTTAGAGGAGATTAAAACGCTACAGGGCATTCTTCCCATGTGCTCCTTTTGTAAAAAGATTCGTAATGATGCAGGGTATTGGGAGCAATTAGAGGGATACCTTACCTCCCACACCAATGCCAAACTTTCCCACGGACTCTGTCCTGAGTGCTTAGAAAGAGAGTATCCAGAGACCTATAAGCATATGAAAGAGAAGTAAATTTGAGCTAAACCTCTAAGGATTCCATATTTTATCATTCAGGGGGAATATCCCTTTACAACAGATTATTCCTCGCTAGCTCGTCACCTACACCCTCATCAATTTTAATCTTTAAAAGTGATGGATTGCCACGCTTCGCTCGCAATGACCAATACAATTGAATTGTTCTCATCAATCTTTTGATCTTATGGGTTAGCCAGGTGGGAAAACATGAATAATTCCGCCAGACCTCTCCCCCAGCCCCTCTCCACGAGGAGAGGGTGGCAAAAGAAGTATGGAAATAAATGTTATATCGCCCTAATCACATAGATATTTGGTCGCTTGATAACTCCGCCCTTTGGGCTCGAACAGATCTTCGCGTTTCTCAAATATCTATGCTGTGCGATTGAAGGGGAAAAAGACCTTTTTATGAGAGTGGTATTTTGTAAATAAGGGGCGTTGCATGCTACACTCCGGCATTTGTACTTCATTTAACCATCAACATTTTTTTATCTTTTGCGCGAGGGATACGGAAGGTGCGGAGCAGTGTTTTTGCGTAAGCAAAAATACCGGAGCGATAGCGGAGCCTGGAGCAGCCCGACCTGAGCGTATGCGAGGGACGCGCCCAATATCATTTCTTTAAAAGTATATATTAATTATGTAGCTCAAGATTCTTTAATAAAACCTCAACAGACTTATCTATATCCTTTTTAATACGTTTCTTGTCAATGGCCATATCAGAGAGATCTTTTAAATATTTTTTTGCCTGGGATATGTTTTTGCTTTTCTTTAGCTTTTCAATCAATCGGACATATTCCTTAGCCTGTGATCCTAAGTAGGGAGCATAACTAAGAAGTTTCAGGTAACTCTTTTTTTCAAGACGTAAACCAAAGAAAAGCTTTTTTACAAAGTGGAGTTCATCCAACTCTCGTAAGCCACCCTTTTTTGTTTTTGAGAGGATTTTCGAAAGCCTCTTTGAGGAGAGTACCTCATTTTCCAATAGATCACGAAATCGAACACTATCGGGGGTTATAGCGTGGATGTACTGCTCATAATGCCTATAAAAACCATTTTCGAAGGCCACACCATATTCATCAAGGAGTCGTTTGGTTATAAATTTGTGGAGCGTTTTTCCATCCCGCATTCCTGTGTTTTCAAAGTTACATTCGCCAATACAGGCAACAGTGATATCCAGTGTTTCTCTGGTTGGCAAGTGGGCAATATAATTCTCTGGGTTAATAGTTGGTGAGGATGCCGTATCAGTAAGCAGATCTAAAAAATCCTTTTGCGAAAGGGTAATGCGAATGGTTGCATTCCATAATCCATAATTGGTTCGCTCCTCAGAATCACTTTCCCTATTGTAAGGAATAATTATGTCATCGGTAGTACCGCTTTTTGCATAATTACTGAGGAGACCCTTGGGCATAATTTTATATGCTGGCTCATCTACTTGATTATAGGGAACCTCAAATTTTACCAACCCATCAGCTGGATCGGAGATGAGCCGTTTGTACATCCCCAATTTAACCGGGAAGAGTGATTCTTCATCAGCAAAAAGAGTATAGCGTGGAATGGAATCAATAAATTGCAGCTGTTCACCGGCAATCACCACATCTTTGATCACTAAGGAGGGATGTTGTCTTGGATTATCAACTAATTGATTATTGTAAAAAGCATTAAAGAGGTGTATCTGCTCATAGAGGGAAAGCTCCAAGGTTCCCAAGGCAACCGAGTAGTTATCAGGGGGCATGGCCACCCGCTTGTTCCCTTCCATAATTGAGTCAGCCTGGGCGCCTATAGCCCGGGCAATGGCTGCATATATCTGGGGACCTGTTATAGTGTGTACACCAGAATCCGGATGAAAGGATTTATGCTGCCCAATCCGTGAAAGTAGGGTTAAGATTGGTTGTCCCTGTTCTGTTACTTCTCCATCTTTATTGTATAACCGACTGTTGAGGCGATAGATCCCTTCGACTGTAACTATGTTATTGGAGCGGGCAAGGTGATTGTAGGCATAGTCATACCCATCAAAAATCCTATGATGATTATGTACGGTATACCCTTCCTCCTGTGAAGTATTGTGAAACACCACACCAACAGTGTCAATACTATCGGTTGCAAGAGTGTCAAAGGCAAAGCTTCGTGTCCAGGCAAGAGAATCAGAGACCTCTTCCTTATCGGTCATCATAGTGATAGAATTGAAGTTGCCCACATCATAATTGAGTGCAAAAAGAATCGGCTTTGCCACAACCGACCCATTGGGAATGCTATTGCGGATAAGGGAATTCAGATTACTTCCCAGTTTGTCCTTTGAATAGTAAGCTAAAAGCTGACCGCTCTTTGCATTGATTATTGCATAGGAGAAGTATTGTCCAGGAATGTGGGTTGTGTCACGTTTGTAAAAAAAGAGAGAGCGACGATAGACGTTGTTCGTTTTCTTAGTGTATCGAATGTTGGTGACCAGTGTGTCACCGGATAGGAGTTGCGTGGTAAAGGAGCTGTTTGGTTCCTTAAATAGAGAGTCTTCTGCTAAAACCGTAAAATGTCGAAGTGTATCCTGAGGTGCAACCGCACTGGTGATATTATGGCCATAACTACCAATACGAACATCACGCACCAGTGTTGTGTCCTTGCCATATCCTCGGGCCTCAACCTCCTCTTCCAACAGTTTTTGTAGTCGCATGTCAATATGGAGCTGAATCGTTACATGACCCTTTCTTCGAATCATACTGTGTGGATTGGCAATATTCATAGAGCGCAATTCAGATTGATTCATACCATTCATTTTACAAACCTGTAACCAATTGACATTGGCACAATCAAGAAGGTGGCTGTGATCGGTCACAATCTGCTTCTGTTTTTGGAAGGAGAGGGTGTCTAAAGACTCCCCTATTTTCTTTGTTTGTTCGCTGGACCAATTATAGTGATCTGCCAGGCGTGGCAAGGTAAGTTTTACTTGTCTAATAATCTTTTTAGGAACATGACTATTCCATTTAACAAGACGGGAAAGGTAAAGACAACGACTGGTATCAAGCTGAGCTGGAGTGCAATCAAAGAGTCCCATGCTAATATCATGGAGTCCCACCATACCCTTCCCAGCGCTAATACAGTGGTTAATATACACCTTAAGGATCTCCTCTTTGGAATAGCGAAGCATGAGCGCTTGGGCAAGTTTTAATTCCTTAACTTTCCTAGAAAAACTTTTGTCTATATAGGTGTATCCCTTGCTATTGAATTTTAGAAGAAGAAAGCGTGCTACTTGTTGGTGTACTGTACTGGTTCCACGGGGCATGCGTACCTTTAGACTTTTAAGAGACCGCCAACCTGCGTGAAAAAGTGCTCGCACCAATGCTTTTGAGTCATAGGCCCGTTTACGGGAATAAAAGTTTTTGTCCTCAGTAAGAAGAAGCACCTCTAATAAAAAGGGGTTTAACTGATTTAGCTCAATGCTGTTTTGGGTTGTCCGAATTTCTGCCAGGGGGTAATTGTTTCTATCTGTAACTGAAATTACCCGGGACAACTCCTCAAAACTGTTTAATTCTGCTATGGCATCTATGGAGGGAATACTTTTTTTTATTTTACTGGTGTCTACGTCGAACACAGGTACTTCAGTGGAGTCCTTTGAGGTCATTCTTTGTTTCACCTGTTGCATTGCTCGATTGAGATGAATCTCTGACCACACATAGCCATACTCTTTTGAGAGAAGGCCTTTTTTATCTAAGGCGATCAGATGCTTTGCAGAATTATTAATATAAAAGCGAAGAAAAGAATCAGAGAGAATGTAGAGCAATGCAAGCGTTACACCACAACCTATGAGGATTAGTGCAATAAGTCCATACCATTTCTTAAAGTACCGACCAATTTTTATCTGATTTTGTTTTTTTTTGTTAGATCTGTTCATGGTTTAAGCGCAAACATTAAAAGATAATAGAGAAATAGAATATAACCCGGGTCTCTCTTTGTTGGGAAGGGACAAAATTTCAACCTAATAATTTATCCCTTTTCAACAACTTCTGATTTTCAAATATTATTTTCTTGCTACCTTTTTTAATCAAAATTTGCTTTTAACAAAAGGATTTACCTTGACCTATTCCCCTGAAATCTGTGTTGTCGGACTAGGCTACGTTGGCCTTCCTCTTGCCATTGAACTGGCAAAATACTTTCCTGTCACAGGATTTGATATCAAGGATTCACGGATTACGGATCTTAAAAACAATATTGATCCTAACCGAGAAGTGGATTCTGAAGAGCTCAAACAGTCATCCATGAGCTTCACCTCTGATCCTTCGGCAATTAAAAAGAGTAATTTTATAATTGTTGCTGTTCCTACACCAATCGATGATCATAAATCACCTGATTTAACCCCATTGATTAAGGCCTCTGAAACTGTAGGAACGAATCTTTCTGAGGGTGCTATTGTTGTGTACGAATCAACAGTATATCCCGGAGTAACCGAAGATGAATGTGTTCCTGTTTTAGAAAAGACTTCAGGACTACAGTGGAAAAAGGACTTTAACGTTGCTTACTCGCCAGAGCGGATAAATCCTGGAGATAAGGTACATACCTTCTCAACCATCACAAAGGTCGTTAGTGGTGATACCGAGGATACCTTAGAAAAGGCTGCTTCTGTCTATAGCGCAGCAGTTACCGCAGGTGTGCACAAAGCTGCATCAATCAAAGCTGCTGAGGCTGCCAAAGTAATTGAGAATACCCAGCGTGATATCAATATTGCCTTGATGAATGAGTTAAAGATCATCTTTGATAAAATGGAAATCTCCACAAAGGATGTGCTGACTGCTGCTAAAACTAAATGGAATTTTCTTCCCTTTGAGCCAGGATTAGTGGGTGGTCACTGTATTGGGGTGGATCCCTACTATTTAGCATACAAGGCAGAGGAAATCGGCCACCATCCTCAAATTATCATGGCAGGAAGACGCATCAACGATGCCATGGGTCGCTATTTTGCTCGAGAGCTGATTAAAAAAATGATCGACAAGGATATTGCAATCAAAAACTCCAAGGTACTTATTCTGGGTATTACCTTTAAAGAAGACTGTCCTGATATCAGGAACTCCCGCGTTATTGATATCATCCAAGAGTTAGAGGAGTTTGGTGTAAATGTCTCAGTACACGATCCCATTCCTGATGGCGATGAAGTTGTAGAAGAGTTTAATTTAACGCTCAATAGCTCGCCAGATAAAAAATCCTTTGATGCAGTTATTCTTGCTGTTAAACACCGGGAATTTTTAGCAATGAGTGAAGCTGGATTACGAGACTATTGCAAAGAAAATGCTGTTTTTTATGATATAAAAGAGGTTTTAAAACATGAGTAAGAAAAGAACTGCTATTACCCCCACAAGAAATGATGATTATCCTGAATGGTACCAACAGATTATTAAAGCCGCTGATCTTGCGCAGAGCTCGCCCGTTCGTGGCTGTATGGTAATCAAGCCTTGGGGCTATAGTCTGTGGGAAAATATACAAAGAGTGTTAGACCAAAAGTTCAAAGAGACTGGACATCAAAATGCCTACTTTCCTCTTTTTATTCCTCTCAGTTACATTCAAAAAGAGGCAAAGCATGTAGAGGGTTTTGCCAAAGAGTGTGCGGTTGTTACCCATCATAGGTTGGTGGGTGATGGGGAGGGTAATCTTAAGCCCGATGGTGAATTAGAAGAACCCTTGGTTGTTCGTCCCACCTCGGAAACAATTATCGGTGAAATGTATGCCAAATGGGTTCAATCCTATCGCGACCTTCCCGTGCTCATAAATCAGTGGGCAAATGTTGTTCGATGGGAGATGCGTCCTCGTCTCTTTTTACGTACCTCAGAGTTTCTCTGGCAAGAGGGACATACAGCGCATGCAACAAAAGAGGAAGCCATAGAAGAGACAAAATTGATTTTAGATCTCTATGCTGATTTTGCTAAGAATTATATGGCTATGCCTGTACACAAAGGTGAAAAAACTGAAGCTGAACGATTCCCGGGAGCAGATATCACCTACTCAATAGAGGCGATGATGCAGGATCGCAAGGCACTTCAGGCAGGAACTTCTCACTTTCTTGGTCAGAATTTTGCAAAGGCAGCACAAATCAAGTATCTCTCTGCAGAAGGGAAAGAGGAGTTTGCCTGGACAACCTCCTGGGGTGTTTCAACCCGTTTAGTTGGTGGGCTCATTATGACCCATGGTGATGATGATGGGTTGATTTTACCTCCCCGTTTGGCACCCTCTCATCTAGCCATATTGCCAATCGTTCACAAGGAAGAGACCCGTGCAGAGGTAATGGAGTATTGTGAAAAACTGCGTGATGCCCTCCAAAATGTCACCTTTGATGGTAAACCGATAAAAATTGAGTTTGACACACGAGAAATGCAGGGTGGTGACAAGGTATGGTCCTGGATTAAAAAGGGTATTCCCCTCTGGGCTGAAGTTGGTCCCCGTGATGTGAAATCGAATTCAGTCTTTGTGGGACGGCGTGATCTGGGTAAATCAGGATGTAAGGGAATCTCCTTTGATGAGTTTGTTAAAACCGTTCCGCAGCTATTGGAAGATATTCAATCAAGTCTCTACAATCGCGCTTTAGCCTATAGAGAAGAGCATACGCAACCGATCAACTCTAAGAGCGATTTTTATGACTACTTCTCTCCAAAGAATAAAGAGAAGCCAGAGATCCATGGTGGATTTGCTCTTTGTCACTGGTGTCAGGATAGTGAACTGGAAAAACAGATCAGCGATGAACTCAATGTTACCATTCGTAACATGCCCTTAGAGTTTCAAGGTGAAGAGGGTACCTGTATCTTTACCGGTAAACCAAGTAAACAAAAGGTTATATTCTCAAAAGCCTACTAATCTAAAGTTCTTTGTTGTAAAAATACAACTCCAGATTACTGGAAACGATTATCACGATGTCTTCAAACAGGAAAGCAGCCATCGTTACTGGTGGAGCAAAACGCATTGGTAAAGAGATTGTCTTTTATCTTGCAAGGCAAGGTTATGACATAGCCCTTCACTACCATCAATCAAAGACCGATGCCAATTCTGTTGCTAAGGAAATAGAAAAGTTAGGAGTAGCTTGTGCATTGTTCTCCTATGACCTATCCGATCCTGCAACACCCAAGGACTTAATTTTAGAAGTATTTGAAACATTCCCAGATAGCTCTCTTCTTGTAAATAATGCCTCTATATTCAATAGAGCCTACTTTCTTGAAACAGATGAGACATTTTTTGATGACCATTTTACCGTTAATGTTAAGACTCCCTTTTTTCTGTCACAACACTTTGCAAAACAGTGTAAGGCGGGACACATAATAAATTTGTTGGATACAAAAATCAGTAAAAATCATACACCCTATTTTGCTTACTCTCTGACAAAGAAAGTCCTCTTTGAGTTTACAAAAATGGCAGCAAAAGAGCTTGCGCCATCCATTCGAGTCAATGGTATTTGCCCAGGGCTAATTCTCCCCTCTTTAGAATCTGGAAAAGAAGGTTTTGATAAAATGGCACAATCTATTCCAGCAAAAAGGGTTGGCAATCCAGAATGTATTACCACAGCATTGGATTATTTATTAAAAAACCACTTTGTTACTGGAGAGTGTCTCTTTGTTGACGGAGGAGAACACCTACTGTAAATATAACTCGTATACCCTATTTGAAACAGTTTAATTCATGTTTGGAGATTCTGTTTATGAAAATCACCATTAAAAACCTTCGCGTAAGAACAATCATTGGCATCAACAGTTGGGAACGGGATCGAAAACAGGATGTTACTATAAATATTGAGATGTTCTTTGATGGGAGCAAAGCTGCTCAAACAGACACTATTGAAGACACTGTCGACTATAAAAAAGTTAAAAAGAACATCCTTAATACAGTGGAGAATTCTCAATATGGCCTTCTGGAAAGGCTTGCTGAAACAGTGTTAACTATTGCCATGGAAGACCAACGTGTGACCAGAGCAATTGTTGAAATTGACAAACCCCATGCACTTCGCTTTGCCGATTCTGTTTCTATCACCTGCGAAAAGAGTCGGGAATAGATCCACTTTTCATGGCTCCCACAAATAAGATTAGAGTAATCATAAGTGTTGGATCAAATATTAATCCAATCGATACTGTAAAAAAGGCACAAAAATTAGTTGCTGATCAATTCTCACTGATTACTACCTCAACTTTTGTTTTTACAAAGCCTATTGGCTTTGCTGACCAAGCGGATTTTTACAATGGTGTTTTCCTTATCGAGACTAACCACACCATTGATGAAACGACCAAGATTCTAAAGGAAATTGAACAGCTCTGTGGACGAAAGAGAACTGCCAATAAAAATGGCCCCCGTACGATTGATTTAGATATTGCAGTTTGGGATATGCGGGTTGTTGACAATGATGTGTACTCTCGTCAATTTCTAAAGGATGCTATCTTAGAAGTGCTTCCAGATCTACAAATTATATAAAGAAGGAAAGCCCTTCTTTAAAGGCCTTCCTTCTCAACAAAACATCCTCCTATTTTTTTCTAATCATCTTACCGGTTCGTGCAATTTTACTTTTATCAAACTTTTTTACTCCTCTTTTTTTAATACCTTCTTTTACTTTACCCTTTGACAAGGTCTCGTTCTCCCATTCCAATTCATGTACTTCGTCATTAACGGCAAAAAATACAGACTCATCATCGGGGTCTAAACAGGCCAGATAGAATCCACCATCGGGAAGGAATATGGTCTCAATTATTTCAACACCATTGATGTAGGTGATCACTTGGTAATATCCAGGAGACATATAGCTAATCCCCCAAAATTCCTCAATAGGAACTGAGGCATGGGCCTCAACTGTTCCAAGAACAACATCACATCCAATATGGTAGCCATGGGCATTACTTAGAACAACAATTAGCTTGGTAGTTACATACCAGTTGCCATAATACCACTCATCCATGGAAAAAAGAAAGGCAAAATCACCCATACCATCATTGTTAAAATCAGCACGAACATAGCAGGGAAGGTCATAGGGATCATATGGTCCAGCGGGATAGAGATATTCGCCATATCGAGATAAGCTTGGGGTAAAATACCCTTGCGCAGCTGGTGCAATAAGAGTGCGTACCGCATAGGGAATGGTTAAATAGGTGTTTACATAATGAGGATTAACAACCTGATTATTAGGTTGTGGGTCTTCAGAGTATTCATAGATTCCAACACAACCAATAGCAAAGAAAAGGAATGTTCCTAAAAAGATATTTTTTACATGCATCTGTTCCTCCAAAGGAAATGGTAAATATCATCTGTATAGTCCTACCTATTACAATTACCTTGCCAATTCTGTAACTCATTGTTTTTTATAGCATTCATACAAAAGGCTCTACTTTTAATAGGCAAATATCGGGAATTGTATCACCATTTAAAGTTTCGACACATGGACAAATCAACTAAGCTATTGCGATTACTTAAGTTAGCGTAACCAATAAAAAACGGGCGCTATTTCCCAAAGCGGATACCTTCATTAAAAACGTCATAACATGGAATGAAGACCTCAGAAAGAGAGAGAATTGATATTAGGATTATTTTCCATAGAATTAATAGCTTATGCTTAAGGATTTGAAACATAACAGAGAGCAAAATATTTAGAATAGCAAATTTCCATATGTTATTTTAATTTCAGCAAAACACATTTATACTATAATATTGTTAGATAAACACCCATGACTCAACAGAATCAAAAGAGAATTGCCCCTCTTATTATATCAGGAACCGCAATCCTGGTGTTGCTCCTTGTGACCCTTGCCTTTTTTCGCTACTCCACAGGTTCGATTCATAATCAAATCAAAAGAGCACATGAGTTGTTGGAATCGGGAGATTTTATTGGGGCTCGTAAACGTTACCAATTAGTAATCGATAAACATGAAAATAGTTTTGCCGCCCATTTTGGAATTGGCATGAGCTATTGTGCAGAGACTATTTATAAAACTGAATTAGCTTTGGCAAAACCAGAAGATTGGTACCCTGCCATATATCATATGACCATTGCGATGAATTTAGAGGAAAATGATCAAGTTAGAAATACTTTGGCCATCCTCTACTTCAACCTGGGCACCTGCTATAAAAAAGAGGGTAGAATAGATGATGCACTTAAACTCATAGAGCAGGCTGTGGTATATGACCCGACCCTACTCAAAGCTCACAATCTTTTAGGGGCATTGTTTCATGAACGAGGATTGTATCAAAAGGCTTATCAATACTATCTTAAATCAATAGAGATAAAGCCGGACTATGCGCTTGCTCATTTTAATCTTGGAGCACTGGCCTGGGCACAAGAAAACTATAAACAAGCCGCTTCTCATTTCCAACGGGCCTCTCTTCTTGCTCCTGAAAATAGCTACTTTAATGAATGGATGCAAAGGGCCTTAAAAATTCTGGATAACGGATAATGGCCTTTACATTACAGGACTATCAAATAATTGAAGAAATAGGCCAGGGTGGATTTGGTACTGTCTTAAAGGCTCGTCAAAAATCTTTGGGGAAGGTTGTAGCAATAAAATACCTCTCCCCTCAAAAGACACAGAACAAAGAGGAGATCCTCCGATTTCGTAAAGAAGCTGAAGCAATGGCACTTGTGGCTCATGATAATATTGTCTCGATCTTGGATTATGCCTATTTCAATAGTAATTACTATATAGTAATGGAATTTATTGATGGTATTACTTTGGAAGAAGCTCTCTCCTCCAACCTCTCAACTGCTGCAGCCCTCTATATAATGGAAAAGGTCGTATCGGGACTGCAGCTCGCCCATGAAAAGGGTATTATGCATAGAGATATCAAGCCTGGAAATATTTTACTTGGCAAACAGGGACAAATAAAGCTTGCCGACTTTGGATTGGCTACCATCCAAGTTGATGCAACTAAATATCTTTCAACTGACGCGATTATGGGAACCTTTTGCTATATGTCTCCCGAGGCTATGGTTAATCCTCATGACATTGACGAACGGGTAGACATTTTCTCTCTGGGATGTATCCTCTATCAAATACTCAGTGGCACACTCCCCTTTCCAGGATCAACCCTTGGTGAGATATCCTATAATGTCATTAATGCAAATCCCAAACCATTGCACGTATCCGCACCATTTCTTCCCCTTAAAGAGATAATCAACCAGTGCCTTGAAAAAGATCGCGCTAAACGCCCATCCCTTCAAGAGGTTCATTCGGCATTACAACAGTGTTTATCAAATAATTATCATGCTGCATCGCGGGAGCTCAAGGATTTCCTAAATAAGGGGGAAATAAAAACGGATGTTACTAAAGCCTCAACCCTTGAATTCACCAGTAATCGTCCCAAACTTCCTTTAGCGAAGGTTGCGATTATAACACCAATTATCGCTATTGGCTCTTTCCTCCTTTTTATAGCGATATTTTTCTTAACAGAACAATCCACCATGGATTTGCCACAACTCCAGGCGCTTCAAGACTCAAGCCCAGCCTTCTCAAGCTCAGCAAAATCCTTAGATGAATCATCATCGCTTTCAAAGAATGCACCAAAACCAGTAACCAGTACGTCACCAAGTACTGCTTCGGGTACGTTAATTCTCAAAGGAATTGTTAAAGGTGATTCAATACAGCTGAACAACAAACCACTATCTCTTTTGCATTATAAAGCTCAACAGGAGCTTACCCTAAAGCCGGGGCATTACCGAGTTACCCTGTTTCGAAAAAACCAAAGCCCTCTGATTCGTGAAGTACATGTCATGCCCTATCAAAAATTAACCCTTGATATCAATCAAGAAAGGAAACGAACAGGCAATGGCTCCTAAGAGCGACACCCCAAAAGATCAACTAACAGCAGCACTTGAAATGACCACGGCTATGGCTGTGGAAGAGAATACCATGGCACTCCTCAAACAGGGACTCTCTCTCTGCCTTGCGATTTTGGACTGTGAGCGAGGATTCCTTATTACAGAGTCATCACAGGGTATGCGCCAGGTGGTTGAATTTCAAGGTAGTGGTTCTAAGCATGACACCTACAGTTCTACTGCACTCCAACTGGTCAACGAAAAACATGAACCGCTTCTTATTTCCGATACTATTGAAGATCAACAGCTCGGAGTACAAGAATCTATTGCCTCCCATGATATACGTTCTATTTTATGTTCACAGCTGGATACTCACGCTCCAACCTTTGCGGAAACTAAGGTCTATTTGTATTTAGATAGTCGTACAAACCGCCGTCCCTTTTCAATGGAGGATTTGGATAAATTCCGTTTGCTTTCAAACCTGATGGCCAACCTGATTAAAAAAACTGAATTATTAAGTGAGCAGGAAGCTACCATTGAGGAGCTAAAAAATCAGGTACAGGAAAAACAGTTCGAAGATCTTGTTTTTGGTAGCCAATCCTTTGAACAATGTCTCCGATTAGTAAAACAGGGAGCCGCAGCTGAAGTTCCAATGCTCCTTGTTGGAGAAACGGGCACAGGAAAAGAGGCCTTAGCGAAAATAGTACACAATCTGAGCCCCCGAAAGGGAAAACCCTTTCTTGCAGTAAATTGTGGTGCCATACCGTCGAATTTAATTGAGAGTGAACTCTTTGGCCATGAAAAGGGTGCCTTCACCGGAGCAATCAGTGCGAAAAAAGGATATTTTGAAGAAGCCTCTGAGGGAACCCTATTTTTAGACGAAGTTGGTGAATTACCCTCTTCCGTTCAGACCCATTTTTTACGGGTCATTCAGGAAAATGAAGTTGTTCGAGTTGGTTCAACCAAACCGATTAAGGTAGATGTTCGTATTGTTTCTGCTACAAATGTAAACTTGGATAAGGCTGTTGAAAGTAATCAGTTCAGAAAAGACCTCTTTTATCGACTCACGGTATTCCCTGTTGAGGTTCCTCCCATACGAGAGAGAGGTGAAGACGCTCTTTTATTAGCACAATTCTTTCTGCAAAGCTTCTCTAAAACCTATGGGATGCAAAAACTAAAATTTAGTGCAGAATGTGAAAAATCAATACTAGCCTATGATTGGCCAGGAAATGTGAGAGAAATTCAGAATCATGTGCAACGAGCGGTAATCACTGCACAGAATACTACAATTAGTAGCGCAGATCTTGGATTGAAGCAGGACATACTAAAAAAACTCACGACACTCCGCGAAGCTCGAGAGGCCTTAGATCGAGAATTGATTGAAAATGCGTTATCGCGCTCGCCAAATAATCTAACCAACGCAGCTAAAATTCTTGATATTGATCGAAAAAGCCTTCGCCTTCTTATTGAAAAATACCACATAAAATAGGTGGGAATTTCTTCCCGATTTCTGAAGAGTCTTCTATCTCATTACATTTTATGCAGTTATACGCTTTTATTGATTCAAAAGAATCTAATACGAGTCCTCTTTCCCTATTTTCCTTTGGTTGTTTTTAGTTAGCTTCTACTTATCTTGTTAATTATCATTGTGTTATCAAATTGGTACGGTTATTGATTTGATAATAAGCACAATCAAAAATAGTATGCAACAAACCTATAACCGAAAGGGCGGAACAATGAAAAATCTCATTTTAATCCTTATGCTACTTGGTATTATGGTACCAAAGGTGGCTTTTTCAGAGTCAACCCATGAACAAAGTGATAGTGAGCATGAAGAGTACTGTGAAGATTGCGAAGAGAGAGACTGTGATGAAGAGGGCGAGTACCATGATAATTGCAGACCCTGTTATGATAGTCGCTATCCATGCAATGTTGATGAATTTATTGTTGGTAATAGAATCTATCGCTGGGTGGAACTTCCCTCTGGACGAAGGGTGCTAAGATGTCGGCTTATCTATCATGATGCAAGCTTTGGTGTCTATTTTGGTTCCTGGGAACCAGCCATTTTCTTTAATTGGTATGACTACTATCCCTCCTACTTTACCTATTGCCCAGTATTGGGAGTAC
Source organism: Chitinivibrionales bacterium (assembly GCA_028278335.1). Lineage (GTDB taxonomy): Bacteria > Fibrobacterota > Chitinivibrionia > Chitinivibrionales > JANQEN01 > JANQEN01. The sequence continues at coordinate 16,132 of JANQEN010000131.1, forward strand.
ACTATTATAATCATCCCTACTATGTGCATCATTATCGCCATGTACATCGATATGTCTACCACCATGTGTATTGGCCCCATAGACATCATTGGCATCACTATCGCGTATCATGGCACTGGAGACCCTGGGTACATTGGAAGCCGTGGCATTACAAACATCGTCATCAATGGCAGAGGGTGCACCACCATAAGCATAGGGGTTACCATACTTACAAACCTCATAATAGGCATCCTGGAAGAGTGAAGAAACACCATGTTCATAGGGTGCATAGGCCTCACAATAATCGTAAACACTATATACACAAGAGCACTCCTCACAAGACCAAATTAAAGAAAGTGTATAACACCAGGAAACCAAAACAACACTTTTATGCAAAAAGCAAAGCTCCAGTAAAAGCAAAACAAAATCTTCAAAAAAGGCCGGTGACAAAAGTAAAAAAGGCAAAATCAATCTCCCCTAGCCGCGTGGCTCCTCAGGTAATACCGCAAAGGAGCAAGCAGGTACAAAAAGCTAAGGGTAACAATTACCGAACTGCAACATCTAAAAGCAAATCATATAGTAAGTCGAAATCGTATATTTCTCAAAGTAAAAAACCAAAGGCCTCTTATAAACCAAAAAGTTCCATACATAAGGCAAAACATCGACCTGCAGCCACGGTAGCAAGAAAACCTGCAGCTAATAGAGCAGCACCAGCTAACAGTCGAAGTAAAATTGTTCGAAAGAAAAGGTAAAATGGAAGAATTTGATAGATCTCATAAAATGTACCCTGTAGCTTATTGGCTACAGGGTTTTTCAGAAAAACATTTATTACCTACTGTAATATTGACAGGAGATTTTTAAGACGGTATCTTATATATACAAATAAAAAGATATGGCATGAGGTGATTCCTATGAATTATATAAATGTATCCAAATTGATTAGAACCGTTATTTTTGGCCTGTTGCTTATTGCTGTTTCAGGACAGATAGAATTAGCTTCTGCTGGTAAAAAAAAGCCACCTAAATCAAACAAATATAAAAAACAGGTAATTATAAAAAACAATAGCAATCAATCAACCAATGATTCTCCCGCACCCATTGTTGATGATACTCCTATTAACCCCAAAAATGTTAAAAAAGATACTGCAAGCGGAAGTAGCAGTGAACCTTCCTCGAATAAGAAAAAACCACAAAAAAAGAAAAAGAAATAATCCCATCGATTTAAGAGGAGTTTACAAAGAGTTCTTCTGAGACTTCCCTTTTATCTTCCATTTTTATCTATTTTATGACTCTTGCCAATGCAACTTATGCATGCTGAAAGATTTTTAAGTATTCAACCACAATATTAAAGCTAATTTATGCAACAACAATCGAAACAAGCTCTTCTCACTGAAGGGTCAATAATAAAGACGTTACTCTCTTTATCAGGCCCAATGCTCATTGGCATTTTGTCAATGATGGCCTTCAACCTGATAGACACATATTTTATTGGACAGCTTGGCACAGTTTATCTTGCAGCAATTACGCTCACCTTTCCAGTCATCATGATCATAACGACCTTTACTATAGGTATTGGTGTTGGAGCACTGGCAACAATTTCACGAGCCTTAGGACAGGGAGACCAAGAACAGGTTAAACGGCTCACCACTGACTCATTAAGTCTTTCTCTCATGTTAGTGTGTCTTCTTATTGGCATTGGCATGGTAACCATAGACCAGACCTTCATTCTTCTTGGTGCATCGGAGGAAACATTACCACTTGTTAAGGAGTACATGCATATATGGTACCCGGGAATGATTTTTGTAGTAATTCCCATGGTTGGCAACAATGCCATTCGGGCCACCGGTGACACTAAAATACCCAGTCTTATTATGCTGTTTGGTATGGTACTTAATGCCATTTTAGACCCTATTTTTATTTTTGGTTTTGGCCCCATTCCTCGTCTTGAGCTTGCTGGTGCAGCAATTGCGACAGTTATTGCCCGCGCTCTAACACTCATTTTTTCTCTTTATATTTTATATAAACGGGAGAAAATGCTCACCTGGCCTTTTCCAAAACTTGCTATACTCTTCGATTCCTGGAAGAAGATTGTAAAAATTGGAATACCCGTTGCTTTTTCAAACACAACCATTCCGATTTCAATGGGTGTAGTAACAAGAATCATTTCTACGCTGGGCTCTTCTGCTGTTGCTGCCTTTGGGATTGTTACACGGGTTGAGGGATTTGGATTTGTTCTTATTTTTGCATTGTCAACTGGCCTTAGTCCCTTCATAGGGCAAAATATGGGAGCAGAAAAGGCTGATCGTGCTTGGAAAGGCACTGTGTACATCTGCTTATTTTCAGTGATTTGGGGACTTATCCTATTTTTAACTCTCTTATTAAGTGGAAAATCTCTTGCATCGCTCTTTAATCAAAATAGTACTGTTGTATCCATTGCAGCTCTTTACTTTATGATTGTACCGATTAGCTATGGGCTTAAGGGTATCCATCAAATAGTCTGGACTTCTCTTAATGTATTGAATCGACCAATACAGGCATTTGGTCTTGAAATAATCCATGCAATGATACTCTACGTCCCACTAGCCTTGCTTGGCGCAAAACTATTTGGATTAATTGGTATTTTTTCTGCAGCACTATTGGCAAACATCTTGGGTGGGATTATTGCATGGACTTGGATTAAAAAGGTATTTAATAATGAGATGAAGGGTTAGTTTCAGATTACGCTGAAAAGCAGTACACATAAGACTGACACTACTTCATAATCACAGACTATTACATTCTAATCTCTTCCGAAATCCAGAGACAATGATCCAGATTCATCCATGACAATTTCTGCCGAATAAAGCTTCCCATCCTTCTTTCTCTTGAATCCAGATATTTTTTTTGTTCGTTTGTTCAAGAGTAAGGCATGTAACTGCTCCTGAGAAAGCTCTTTTCCGCTGTATCTATTCCACAAAACATACCCACAGTCATGCTCATTAGAGCATTTATACCCTCGTTCAAAGGAGCGCAATATGCCTTTACATTTGGGGCACTCATACTTTTCCTGATCTTTGAGTCTGATAGTAATCTTCCACTCTTTAGTTATCTCTAAGATCGCAGAAAATGTTTGACTACTACCTCGCTTATGAAAACCATCAATTAATCTGGTCTTTCCATTTTCTATTAATTCCTTTATAATGGATGGTGTTAAAACTTTTTGTCGAATCTCTCTAGGAATCCAGAAGGTGCATTTTTGATTTGAACAGTTGAGTCCGCGAGCAAATGTTTCCAATCTGCTTGAGCACTTTGGGCAGATCAGATTATTCGAATTTTCTTTTTGATTCATTGTATTCATCTTATCACACAGTGGTTATTTCAAGCAAATATAGTACTATCCCAAAAATGAATGTATGCTTCAAAACATTTAAATCAAGAATAAGGATTTTTTTTATTTTTTCTCTTGAATTATCATTTTTTTAGCGATATACTTTATTTAGGACTTATAACTACCGCCCCCTGCTTTTTTCAGCAAATGCTAATCGTCAAAAGAGAAGAGGCTCCCCTCCTTGCCTCTTCTTCTTTTTTTATGTAGGGAGTCTTTCCAATCTAATAAAATGAAGTTTTCTCCTATTTAATATGAATTAAATGATTTTGTAACACCCAATACAAAATTCCAGTGAAATTGGTATTATTTTTAAAATTAATTTTAGAGCACAATTTAAATTCTAATATGGAGAATAGAAAACTATTTTGAGGATCAAATGATTCCAATCATTGCACATCGGGGCAATCATGACACATGTGAGGCCCCAGAAAATACGGAACAAGCTTTCAATGCGGCAGTTAATCTAGCCATTGACGGTATTGAACTGGACATTCAAAAAACGAAAGATAACCAGGTCGTTGTTTTTCATGACACAACCACCAAGAGACTCTCCAATTCAAATTTGACTATTTCCTCAAGCACCTATTCGCAATTAAAAAAAATCTCTCTTAACACAAATTCCTCTAATCCAAGGCAATCATTCCACATAGCCACACTAGGGGATGTTTTAAACCGACTTTCAAAAAAATCATTGATCTTTTGTGAGATAAAAAGTAACCACTCAATTGTACCTCCTCTCAAAGCGCTCGTCAAAGATCTTAATGTAAGTCCAAATCAACTCATATTCATTGGATTTTCCCATAGACCAATGACACAGGTTAAGCAAGCTCTACCAAGTTTTAAAACTTATTTGCTGTATAAAAATCCACCAACCTTCGAACAGATACAAACAGATGCACATCGCTGTAACATGGATGGTATTTCGATTCAGTTTTCCTCATTGTTAAAACCTAATTTTATTTCAGCAGTTCAAGCCATGAATCTATCTATTCACTCCTATTTAACCCCTAAATATGAAAACGATGTTTGGGCTCATAAAATTGAATCCCTTTGTAAATTTGGCTTATCAAGTATCACTACGAATAGACCTTTATGGATAAAAAAGATTTTAACGAACGGGTAATGGTATTATGGGAAACTATGACGATCAAGATAAATTAATTCAAAACACACCGTCTCAAAAAGTTAGACCAACCCCATCTATTCCATCTTTGTATACGGATCCTATAGAGGAGAATAGTACTCAAAAGAAAAAGAAACTGAAAAAACATAAAAAAAAGAGTGAAGCAAAAGACCATTTTACTGAGTTAACTCTTTCAGCAGATCAATTAAATAAAGTGTTGGTTGCCAACAACATACCCTTTCGTTTCTGTGTTTATAGCGAAAATGATGAAGTGATGATTGACATAGCACGACTAAATAAAGAGGGTACCATTGACAGCATAGAACAAAAGAACATTACCCATGATGAGTTTCAAAAATGGGTCCAGGATATTGAAAAAGGCGAAGGACTTTTTTTCGACCACAATGCTTAGAACTGCTTTCATAACTGTTTTCAAGGTAGACGAAGATGATTTTTTATCCTGACGAGACGCTTTTTGCTGACATACTGGGGAGTATGGCGAAAAAAAGCAACGAATTCAGGGTAAAAAAGCATCGAGTATCCCGACAGAACATAGTTATGAAAGCAGTTCTAGAGTGTTTAGCTAAAGTACTGCTTCAATTTCTACATCGTCCATATCTTCTAAATCAATAATAAAGGGATCAATTTTTTTATGAAACTTATTCTCATAGACAACAATAATTGGACGGGCCAGGTTGGAGGGATTATCCTTAACAACAGCGCCAAAATACCCTAAGTATCGAGCTGTAATAGTCTTAATTATTCGAACCCTTGTTCCCACTGGATACAAAGGTGTTATTTTTGAAAAGGTTAAAACAATATCAGAATTAAGTTTACTTTCGGCGCTTAGAAAAAGAACTTTCATGGCTTCGCGACGACTTATTTTGTATCCATAGGGCGAACGCCCCTCAACAAGAATGTCAAAATTGTCTGCCACCGCAACAATCTCTGCAAACCGATGAATTAACCCCTGGCCACCTAAGTTTTTTACCGGTGGCTTGTTTTCACCATTTAAGCCTAAGGGATAACCTGAGCTATCCTGGCATTCATGGTGCTGGTAAGCGACGCAAGCACTTGTCGCAGGAATAGTTGGATTATTTGATAGAATTACATTTCCATAGTAGGCATGTTTCTGAAATAAATTCATCTCCTCCCCTTGAAGGGGTTGCTTGGATGTCACAATTTGTCGTGGGATTGCAACCAAGCCAATGTCGCTGTTTATTGCACCTAAAGCAAGTTGTTTCATTTCCTCCTGTGTAAAGTTATATTTCTTTGCAATACAGAGAGATAAGATTGTTACCCGTAAAGCATGCTCAAATAAATAGGAAGCTTTCTTTTCCAATGAAGCCAGATTAACAACCACAGCAGGATTCTCCAATACTTCATCTATGATGGTACTAACACACTCCATAAAACCAGAATTAGTAATATAGTCATTTATTTCATTTTTATTATAGGTGATAAGTTCTACAACTTTATCCTGACTATAATTCTTCATTTCTAAAATGGAATGAATGTTTTTCTCACTGGACACCAAGCGTGCAGCGATTTCTCTTTGTATCTGAGTTGAAATGATTGATTTTGGATCAATCTCTTCTGTACCTTCAATCTCAATATATAGTGAGTCAATCCCGAGTTTTTTAAGTCGATGAATGTACCCTGCATTCAACTTTTGTCCAGCAGCAAGCATAAGCTCACCATTGTTAAGCACAATTGATCGTGCTAAAATCATTTCTTCAGTAACAGCATCTATCGAGTAACGTACCATGACCTTAACTTTTCTAATATCGCTATACAGCTGTTCTTTTATATTGATTATACATTAATAGTCCTATGGAATACTACTGCAATGATGGTATAATTAATTGACATTACATAAGATGCAACTGTAACATTGGTGATTGATGGTTTGCCATGCAATTTAAATCATTCAAACAAAATAAATTCCTAATTATTTGCTTAATTATTGGTGCTTCATTAAGATTATTTCACTATCTGATGAACTACTCTTTATGGCATGATGAGGCGTGCCTTGCCTTAGCAATTATTGAGACGCCCTTCTCGATGCTCCATATGCCATTACCATATGAGCAAGCTGCACCCTATGGATACCTTTTGTTGGTCAAGGCACTTGTAAATCTTTTCAATGAAAAGGAAATTACACTTCGTTTATTGTCTCTAGTAGCAGGGATCTCTCTATTGCCATTATTTTATACTGTCTCAAAAAAGGTGTTTAACCAAACAACAGCCCTATTTACGCTGTCATTATTATGTATAGGTCAACCATTTATTGACTTTAGCGTTGAATTCAAGCCATATATATTGGATGCCTTCTTATCCTTGTTCGTTACTTATACATCTCTCCTTATTCTTGACAGAATAAATTCCTCTGAGAAAATTAAATATTATCATCTTCTTCTGTTTTTAGTGACCCCTTTTTCAATGTGGTTCTCCTTTACAACTATTTTTGTTTGTGTCAGTACAATGCTCTTCTTTTGGGTATATTATTTTATCCACAAACCTAAAAGCCAACTAACACATCTGATTATTTTTTCAGTAATTATCCTTGCCAACTTTTTTATTGTAAACCAGTTCCATTTACAGAACATACGCAACAGCTCAGCCCTTCATGGCTTTTGGAAAGGAGAGTTCGTTCCTTTTCCACTTTCCTTTGATGCAATAAAATGGCTGATCCATAAACCCTTTTCTATTGTAGAGTATCCGCTTGGTTTTACTCTTTCCGGTATAGCATTGCTTTGCATTCTATCTGGATGCATTAGCTTAGCAAAACACAAACCTTTTCATCTAATCCTTCTTATTTCGCCTATTGTAATTACAATAGGAGCCTCTCTATTTTCCCTCTACCCCTTTGAGGGACGTCTGATTTTTTTTCTTACTCCCCTGCTTCTCCTATTGCTTGGTAGTGGAGCGATAGACCTTTATAGATTGATCAGTTGTAAAAATCAATCAATGGCAACTTCTCTTATGATACTTCTCTTGCTCTTTCCCCTATTTGAATGTACAAAAAGAGCTATACGTCCCTTTCGTCATGAAAATCTTAGACCAGTTGTTGAGGAGGTCATCGATAAAAGAAAGAAAAATGAAGAAATATATGTCTACTATGGAGGGTTACCCGCGTATAGGTACTATGCTAGATTACTAGACTTTTCAGCTCCATTTATTCCCGGCATACAATCCAGGGATGACTGGTCTCTATACAACAAGGAGATCAGTACAGTTCTACACAAAGGTGAGCAGCCGATCTGGTTTATTTTTTCCCATGTGTGGGACTGCCACGGTGTCAACGAGGAGAAGTATTTTATAACCGAAATCAACAAACATGCATTGCTGCAAGCTTATATCCATGCAATTGGAGGTGCAAGTGCTTACCTATATGCACCTAAAGGCATAATCAATGACAAGCACGCTCCTAAAAAATAATTTCGATCTGTTACGACTCTTTGCAGCACTGCAAGTGTTCTATTTCCACACCTGTCCCTTTTTAATACTTAAACCTGGCCCTATCCATGCACGACTTGCCCGAATCTACTCATTTTTTCCAGGGGTATCAATTTTCTTTGTTATTAGTGGCTTTCTCATCACACTCTCTTATAAGCGAAACAATAATTTTAAAGAGTACATTCGAAACAGAGCGCTCAGAATATATCCTGCCCTATGGAGCGCCTTCGTACTCAGTCTCCTTCTATTATGCTTACTAAGGGTAAGCTGGTCAAAGGAGATAAATACAATTGACATATGGAGCTGGGTATTTACACATGTGACTGGCTTTGTTTATCTGATCCCTCTCTTTGCAAAGGAATACGGCATTGAAGTCCTTAATGGAAGCCTATTTACCATCCCTGCAGAACTACAATTTTACTTTCTATTGCCCTGTTTTCTCTTTTGTTGGCACAAAGTTAAATCTATATCCCTTCAAATATTACTTGGTATTACGTTGATCATCATATCAAGTTCACTAGGGTATGGCTTATGGTTTCATAAAATAGAGTTGTCCTTACAATCGAGATGGTTGCTGCTTGGCTCAGCTCTTCCAAATTTCTATATGTTCTACTTTGGTATATTTGGAGCGCTCTATTTTAACAAGATTGAGAAGCTTATTAAAGGCAAAGTTTTATTTTGGTCTTTTATCTATATTGGTTGGCGTCTGTTACTTCGGCATTCCGGATTGCATGTATATCAAATGTCTTATAGTATTGTCCTAATCAACAACCTCCTTTTAGCCATATTTACTCTCTCTGCAGCATTCTCATTCACATCATTCTACAAAAACTCTCTTCAAAATATTGACATTTCCTATGGAGTGTATCTTTATCATGGTTTAGTACTTCACGCGATGGTATATATGCAACTCACTAACCGCTGGATTTACTTTTTCCTCAGCCTTGGTATCACAATTTTTCTGGCATTCTTTTCGTGGAAATTTATTGAAAAACCTTTTTTAAAAAAGAAAAGAAACTCCCTACGGCAATATCCTTGAATTACGCTTTTTCTTTATTTACAAATACTTACCATTGCTGTACCATTAGATATATACAATCCTTTAAATAGCACTCATTGGGAGTATAAATGAAAAAAGTTCTCATTACCGGCGTTGCTGGAATGATTGGTTCACATTTGCTTGACGCTTTACTCAATCAAGGTATCTACGAAATAATAGGTATCGATAATTTCAGCTTTGGGAAAAAAGATAATATTCAACACAATCTTTCAAACCCTCGGTTTCATTTCTATCCCATTAGTGTCTTAGATTTTGAATCACTTAAAATACTCACAAAAGATATTGATATAATAATTCATCTTGCTGCAGTAAAAAAAATCGGTGAAGCTGATTCAAGCATGGAAACCCTGAGAGTTAATAATGATGGTACAGAGTTTATCTATGAAACTGCTAAAATGTGGGGTGCAAAAGTAATTCTCGCTTCAACATCTGACGTCTATGGGATGTCGACTGATTTACCGTTGCGAGAGGATGGTGATTTACTTTTAGGGCCTAGTATGATCCGCCGATGGAGCTACGCAGTTTCAAAACTTAATTGCGAACAGTTAGCCTTTGCCTATTTCCAGGATTTTCATGTTCCCACAGTTATCCTTCGGTATTTCGGCGGGTTTAGCCCTCGTTCAAGTTTTTCCTGGAGCGGCGGCCATATTCCCATATTTATCAATGCTATATTAAGAAATCAAGAAGTTACTATTCATGGTGATGGAACACAAACACGGTCAATGGCTTTTGTCTCAGATATTGTCAATGGTACTATTCTATCCATGGAGAATGAACATGCTATTGGAGAAGTCATTAATATTGGCAATGATGAGGAATTAAGTGTGTTGGATACAGCAAAACTAATTCATTCCCTAACAAATTCGAAAGCCGAGCTTAAGCTAAAGTTCCTCCCCTTTGAAGACATTTTTGGCCAGTATAAAGATATAATGAGAAGGATTCCTGATTTAACAAAGGCAAAGAAATTATTAGGCTATACTCCAATAGTTCCCTTAAAAGAGGCCATTGAAAAGACAATAAATGAATCAAGAGCCCGGCTAAAACAGGAATGAAGAATCGAATATCTATATCGATTAGTCCTCAAGTTAAAAATCAGTTTGGACCTGAAATTTCATGGGTATGGCGAGTATTACTAACTAGTATTGGTGCTGCATGGAAAGAGGTGAACGGTGATTCCTCAGAAGGCATCATTTTTTATGGGGACAGTAGTCAGCATGAGAACAGTAAATTTCGATTATCTATTCCGTTTCACAAAAATCTATGGCATGATAGACACAATCTTCGTTTAGAAAAACTGTCACATCTTCAGAATATTCCTATACCTCTTTTTGTCAAAAAGCCAACCTCTAAAAAACTATTTTCCTCAGAATGTGACAGACTAATCTGCCATCATGATTTAGTATTTTATTCATTTTGGTTCATGACTAGACTTGAAGAAAAACAGTGGTCCAAAAACAAACACGGTTTTTATGATCTTTCTTCTAGCAACTGGCTGCAAGAGGAAGTGTTATTTAAAGCCCCGGTTACAGCAATTGCCCGTGCAGTAAAGCAGTGGCTCACTTCACTAGATTTTGCTCCCTTCGTACCTGACTGGCCACAGGGTAAAAAAGCTGCTGTGGGTTTAAGTCATGACATTGACTATCCAGAAGTAAAACGATTAATAGAACCCTTCCGAATTATTTCAAAAAGAGGAATGAAAGGTATTCCTCCAGCTCTTGCTATACTAAATGGTAAAAAGAATCATTGGCATTTCAACCGTTGGATGGAGCTTGAAAATCGATATGATGCAAAGTCGGCTTTCTATTTTTCTGCAAAGAAGGGCTCTCTTATTAAATATGCCTTAGGGACCCCTGATCCATTCTATGATATCACCCAAAAACGATTCAAGAATCTCTTTCGATTAATAAAATCAAATAACTCTGAAATTGGCCTTCACACCAGTTACAATGCCTACCAATCAATAGATCAAATAAAGATAGAGAAAGAGCTCCTTGAAAACTGCTGTAACAATGAGGTCATCGGTAACCGGCATCACTACTGGCATTGTGATTCAAATAATCTTGACGCGACCCTGTTGGCTCATGAGGCAGTTGGTTTCAAATATGATTCATCCATTGGTCATGAAAAATATATGGGTTGGAGAGGCGGTCATGCCCTCCCCTATTTCCCCTATATTGAAGGGAAAAATCGATCATTAAAAACACTCCAAGTATCCCCAACGTGGATGGATGACCATCTTTTTAACTACTTAAAGGAAAATCTTTTTGATAGAAAGAAAGCTCTCTCTCAAATTGCCGACACAGTTATAAGTCAAGGGGGTATGATAATAATAGACATTCACAACTACGTCTATGATTCATTTTTATATCCTGAGTGGAAAAAAACTTATGAATGGTTTATTAGCTTCTTATTTGAAAAGGGAAGCATATGGCTTACAACCCCTGGGGAAATTGCTATTCACTGGATAAAACGGTATAATTCAATTATAGACATGAGTCAGGGATTATCAGAAGGTATAAAATAACCTCATGAAAACTTTTCTGTTTTTAGTACAATTCATCTTACCACCATTTTTAAAGAAAGTCTTTCTTTCAATTTTTACTAATGCTCATTTTGGTAAACACTCTCATATTAGCTGGTTTTCCGCTGTTATGGGAAACTCAATTTCAATGGGACCACACACCTCAATAAAACCTTTTACTCTTATTAAATGTAGTGGTGATGTTAAACTGGAAGCGTATACGGAGATTAGTAGCTTTACATTAGTCTATGGTTGTTCCTCATTTCTTACTGGGAAAAAATGTTATATTGGCCCACAATGTTGGATAAACACTTCTGAAGAAGTTCGGTTCGGTGATTACTCAGCTATTGGGCCACGATCTATGCTTTTTACGCATGGTTCTTTTCTTCCCTATACCCAGGGGTATCCAGTTAAGTTTGGAAAGATTACCATTGGTAACAATGTATGGATCACAGCAGGAGTGTTTATTCATCCCGGTGTTACAATAGAGGATAATGTAATAGTAAATTCTAAAAGTGTTATAAAAAAAAGCATCTCTTCAAATAAATTGGTTGAAGGGTTTCCCGCAGATGAGATACGAAGCCTTGATTCTATTTGTAAAACTATTGATCCGACAAAACGGGCTGTGTTAATTAAAAATATGCAGGATCATTTCATTCAATTTTTAAAACAGACTATTGGTAATGTCAACAGTAAACAAATATCTGAGAATATCGTAACGCTTAAGTTTCAGAGACGAAATTACTGCATCATAATCATTAATTCTATAAATTTTGACTTTGAAACATTACCCAAGATAAATAAAAATATTGCCTTGGTCAATTGTGATGAATCGATAAGCCAATTAAACTCATTTACAATTCCACATTTTAACTTTGGTACATTGACGACTCTTTACTCTCACGACCCTCTGCATAAAGCGTTGTATGATTTCTTTAAACGATACTATGGGATAACTTTTACTTACAAGGATTAATCACTGAAATCATTTATATAATAAAAACCTATGCTTACAAAATCTAAACCTACTCTCTATCTAATTATTCCCGTTTTTAATGAAGCTGGGAATATTGATAGGTTACTTAATTCTATAGAATTATTACAAAAGACGATTGCATCAGAATTCTCAATTACTTGCCTGCTTGTTGATGATGGGAGTAGCGATCATACGGTTGATAAAATACGATCTCACACAACCTATTTTTCAGTTATTACGTTAACCAACCCCATCAATTTAGGTCCTGGTGCAGCATTTGCAAAGGCATTCTTCTATTTATCATCTCGATTAAAAAAGAATGATTGGGTGCTTACCATGGAAGGAGACAACACTTCGGATATTACAACTATTCAGCATTTACTTCAACGACGAAAAGAGGGGTATGATGTAGTCTTAGCAAGTCCCTATCTTTATTCTGGATCAATCAACAATGTTGCCATCCATCGTGTTATTATCAGTCAAATGGCAAACACTCTTACTAAAATCATATTAGGCATTAACGGTATTTTAACCTTTAGCTGTTTTCTACGCCTTTATAATGGAGCCACAATTCAATCCCTCCAAAAACGTTTTGGACCCAACATTATTGAATGTCAAGGATTTGAATCGATGGTAGAACTTTTAGCAAAGTTAGTTCAAATGAAGGTTAAAATATCAGAGGTAGAAAGTATTGTTGATTGGAGGCAGCGAGTTGGTAAAAGTAAAATGAAAATTCTAAAAACAATTAGAGGATATCTAAAGCTATTTATTCATTGGCATAGCATGTCAAAACCCAAAGTTATATAAAAAACCATTTCGCACAATCCCATGATTTTTTCATCAGCCAACATTCCCTCACGATTAGGATCCTTTAAAAAAGGGTTCTACAATAATTATGGTATTTTCATCATAGTTATTCTAGCAGCAATTATGAGGTTACCCGCATTGTTCCATGGTATGCCAACTTATGTATATCCCAGTGAATATGAAATTGTAGCAACCTCATTAAATTGCTTAAAAGGTGATATTTATAATGAATGGATATCCTATTATGGTGGCTTCTACTACTATACAAACGCTCTATTCTTAGGTGTTTTTCAACTTATCTATCATGGACTTTACTATATAAAGATGGTCGATGAACCAAGTACTCCCTATTGGCTTTTTTATGTGGTTTGCAGAGCACTTAATCTCATTTATTCCCTCATTCTATTATTCACAACCTATGGGATATTAAATAAAATAGCACACTCAAAAACAGCTATCATAGGTGCCGGTATAATGGCATCACTTCCTCTTCCTCTTGCCTACTCACTTAGAGTAGCACCAGATATTCTCTGTACCCTGTTGGTCTCTCTTTCTATATATTTCTCAGTTTGCTTCTATACAAATGATGGCAAAGTCACCAATCTCTTTAAAGCCGCACTCTTTGCAGGGCTTGCCATTGGAACTAAACTCATGTTTCTTGCACCAGTTCCTCTAATAATTGCTAAACTTCTTGTAAACAAAAAATATCACAAACCATTTTTCGATCGTAACCTGATTGTTGTTTTATGTATTTTGAGTGGTGCAATAATTATTGCTCATCCCTCTACAATAATCATCCCAAGGATTTTCTATAGCATTACCCGGGCACACTCAATCTATTCTGCACAACATCGTGTCGGAGTTGATGTTCCATTAACAGCACTTTATTTCATAAAAGACCTATTTACAAATGGGGTCTCACCTACTATCTTTTTAGTTTCATTAATTGGAATTGTTTTTGCTTTTCTCAAACATCGGGACCCTTTTCTAATTATTGCATTAACTCCTTTGTTGTGGTCCACGATTCTCAGTACCTACAAGGTGCACTTTACCTATAACATAATGATAATAACGCTACCCATATCAATCTTCTCTGCAGTGCTTCTTGTGGAAATTGTTAAAAGTAAATTTGTACCAATACTATTTATTTTGATTATACTTCCTCCTTTATATATTTCCGGCAAGCATATTATTGAGCATTGTAAAAAGGACCTTCGATTCGTTGCTGCAGAATGGATAAAAATAAACATCCCCAAAAACAGTTACATTGCCAGGGAAGAATATACTCCTAAAATTAGTAAACAGGATTATCGAATAGACTATATTGGTATTTGTGGATTACTCACTTTTTCACCTGATTCCATAAAATCAATTGGTTATGACTATCTTATCACAGCCTCTCATGATCGATTTCTTAAGAGCCCCATTAAGCATAAAAAGGAGATTAAACGATACAATGACCATCTTTTTCAATTCCCTGTAGTAAAAGAGTTTAATCCTGGGACAAAGTATCGAGGAATGGCAATTCGTATTTTAAAGGTTGATTAGCTATGAAAAACAGTCTCCTAATCAATCTTAAGAAAATAATTGATAAAACACCAAGTCCATTTAATAGCAATTACCCTCTTATTTTAATTTTACTTTTTGCTGCAATGATTAGGCTTCCTGGCATTTTCCATGGCTTACCAGTATATGTGATGCCAAGTGAATATGAGATTTTATCTATGGCAGCAGACTGTTTAAAGGGTGATTTTATTCCAGAATGGATATCCTATGGGGGGCTCTACTATTATGTCAACGCTATTATTATTGGAGTTGTCAAATTAATATTTCATACCTTTAGAATATTGGGACTCACCGATGTGCAGCACACTCCCTTTTGGTTATTCTATGCAGCTTCACGAACGTTTAATATTCTCTTTTATTTAGGAATCGTGTATGTAGTCTTTTCAATCACAAAGTTAGCAATTGGTAAACACGCTGCAATCTATGCATCTATTTCTATGACTTTATTCCCTCTAGCACATAAATATTCATTGCAAATATCTCCGGATATATTTGTCGTAACCATGACAAGTTTTTCTATGCTTTTTACAACTAAGTATCTTTTAAAAAACAACAACCCACATTATCTCTATTGGGCTGCCCTATTTGCAGGACTATCCATTAGCGCAAAATTTATGGTAATCTCTATCATACCTCTTTGCATTGCAAAATTGCTTGTATCTAAAAAAGGGCATACACATTTTTTTGATAAGACACTACTTATATCAAGCATATTAGTTATCCTTTCATTTATTGTTACTTCTCCATTTTCTGTACTTGCATTTCGTCAATATTTTATTGATGGATTACTCTATGCCCATAATTTATATCAAGGTGACTTCCATCCTGGAATTGAACAGCAAAACCTAGTATTCTCTTTTCTCTCTGATCTGTTTAAGAGTGACATCACTCCAGGTCTTTTTGTGTCGGCCAGCATTGGACTACCCCTCCTACTATTTACACACCGAGATTTCTTTTTGATACTATATGTTGGCCCACTGCTATGGTTTTGTATAATGAGTGTCTATAATGTTGATTTTACCTATAATCTCATTATTTTGCTAGTTCCTCTATCAATTAGTATTGGGTATATATTTGCAAAAATCAACAACTCAATTCTTAGAATTATTCTCTTTACTCTTGTTTGTATACACCCTCTAGTAAATGATATCAGTAGCCTTCAAGATATGCGCAAAAGGGATATCAGATATGCTGTATCTGAATGGGTTAATGCAAATATTCCTCCAAACAGTCATATTGCATGGGAGGACCACCTACCATTCTTTTCAAGTAATCGCTTTACACTAACCCATATAGGCAGATGTAAATTAGCACATCTTAAGCCAGAAGAAATAGTCGCGAAAAATGTAGATTATCTTATTTCAAATTTCCACCATGCCCTTCTTCATAAACCAAATAAATATGCCAGTCTCATTTCAGGATATCATCAGTTAATTGATACCTTTGAGCTCGTAAGAAAATTTGAACCAAAAGATTCCTATCGAGGCCATACTATTCTAATTCTGAAGATTAAACCCAGATTATGCAATAGGAAGTAGCGCAGCAGCACAATCCTATGCCCATTAAGACTTTCAGGTTTTTCGGCCATATCACCTTGTAGATATGCCCTTCAAAACCTTCAAGTCTTACGATAACGTATCTTTTTTTTCGCACATTTTTAAGAGTTGAGATCCTCGAACTGATATTTTAAGTAACCGCTTAATTTTACTTAAACAAATTTCAGAGGA
>JANQEN010000167.1 GCA_028278335.1 Chitinivibrionales bacterium
ATCGCCCGTCTTGCCTTGATCCAATTGATTGGTTGTATGAGGCAGGCCAGTTACAGCCTACGGCCCATGGTTTCCGTTGTTATCATAAGTCGCTTGTCTTTGCAGCTGAGGCGGATCCTGCTAGGCGCGATGAATTGTATCGCAACTTGTGTCGAGGTTGGTTTATTGGAACCCGGGAAGGCAAGAAAGCGATTCTGGCAGATGTGGATATGAGCTTGGCTTCTGATAGGGGTGAAGGATCGTGTTTTGGTGAAGACCAAGCTGAAGTCTTGTTAGAGAAAGGTTTGGCCTGCTTGCATAAGCATCGTGAGGATCTTGAGTCCGATTTGAAACTGGCCAAGTGGAAAGTTGTGTTGGCGAGCTGGATAAAGCAACAATGTGGCATTGGCAATCGCTGGCTCAGTGAGAATCTTTCTATGGGTAGCATCTACGGTATCAGTAAAGCCGTAAGTGCAGTACTTAGAGAGGGTATTCGGCGGAAAAAACATTGGCGAGACTTACAGACCGCTAAATCAAAAGCCTGACCCCTTTAGCTTTTATAAAAAATGAATGGTCATTTGGGCATAAATTGCAACATGTCTGATATATTGTCAAATGAAATCTGAATATTTTATGGTCATATGGCAATTGTTTTTGTGGCGAGGGTGATAACGAGCCCAAAATGCTGGTTTTGCAAAAAGAAAAAGAGGCAATACTGCAATTTATTCTCGGAAAAGACGTGGTTAATTTGCAGATCTGCCTACTTTGCTATTTTCAATAAACTGATATAAAGATTGTAAAGCTTTGTTTTTGGGCCAGAAATTAGGATTTTGGGCGTACCAGGTGTGTGCAAAGCAAAAATCAATAAAAAGGGGATGTTGCAGATTTGACAGTTATCCCGGGAATTCCGATGATAATTTGCATATCTGCCTGTTTTGCTTATTCCAGTAATACAATATCTCTGTGTGCATCCCTGTTTTTTTAGCCAGAACCCAGCATTTTCCCCTGATGTGCACACCTAGAACCCAATGTGGCAAAAAGGATAAATTGCATATTTGACGTATATCCCAAAAAGCCCCTGGTTAAATGTCAAATCTGCCTACTTTGTTAATTTCAATAAGGTGGTATTTAGGTTTAGAACCTTGACTTTTGGCCCAGAATCAAGTATTTCGGGTTTGTGAGGTGCCAGTAAAGCCGGAATCAATAAAAAGGATAACTGGCAAATTTGAAAACCAATCAATGTT
>JANQEN010000169.1 GCA_028278335.1 Chitinivibrionales bacterium
CAGGAAAAACTTTCAGTGATGGAGGAGTGTGGAATTAACGTAACTCGTAACCCAGCAGAAATGGGAAAATTATTAAAATCGGTGATGTGATAAATTGAAATTGATAATACCAAACTCCCAATGAGTTATCAAACTCCCAATGAGTTATATCACTGATATAATTTAGTATCTCAACTATCTTGCTTAAGTATTTTAATGCCAGAACCTTTACTGATCACAAATTCAAAATTTGATATTGCTTTAATGCCTGGCCTTGCTAATCGTCATGGGCTTATTACTGGCGCGACCGGTACCGGTAAAACGGTTACTTTGCAAGTAATGGCGGAGCGTTTTTCATCTATTGGTGTGCCGGTATTTATGGCTGACATCAAAGGTGATTTATCAGGACTTGCTGTTTCAGGGAAAAATTCACCAAGATTGCAAAAAAGGCTTACTCAATTAAAAATAGATGAACCCAAATGGTCTGCATTTCCCGTTACTTTCTGGGATCTATTTGGAGAATCTGGGCACCCTGTACGAGCAACAGTTTCAGACATGGGGCCCAGATTGCTTGGGCGCTTGTTCAATTTGAATAATACGCAACAGGGAGTTCTGACACTAGTATTTAAAATCGCAGATGATAATGGCATGCTGCTACTTGATACGAAGGACCTGCGAACAATGTTGCAATTTGTCGGCGACAACTCTAAAGATTTCAAAACTAAGTACGGTAATATATCTAAGGCATCAATTGGTGCTATTCAACGCTCGCTTCTTGAGATGGAACATCAAGGAAGTGTTGATTTTTTTGGTGAGCCAATGCTCGATATCAATGACTTGATGCAAACAAATAGAAAAGGTCAGGGCGTAATTAATATTCTTGCTGCTGACACACTGATGAATTCACCCAAGCTGTATTCTATGTTCCTTTTATGGATGTTGTCAGAGTTGTTCGAAGTATTACCTGAAATTGGAGATCCAGAAAAGCCAAGATTAGTATTCTTTTTCGACGAAGCCCATCTGCTATTTAGCGAGGCACCTAAATCGTTACTTGAAAAAATCGAGCAGGTTGTACGTTTGATACGCTCAAAAGGAGTCGGTGTATATTTCGTAACACAGAATCCCCTTGATATTCCTGATACTGTACTTGGACAGCTTGGCAATCGTGTGCAGCATGCATTACGAGCCTTTACCCCACGCGACCAGAAAGCGGTTAAGGCCGCTGCTCAAACTATGCGGGTTAATCCCAAGCTTGACACCGAGAAAGTAATTTCCGAGTTGTCGACAGGAGAAGCATTGATCTCAATGCTCGACAAGAAGGGTCGCCCAACTATTGTTGAGCGCGCATTTATCTTACCGCCAGCATCTAGAATGGGGCCCCTTGACGACAAGGAACGTGCAAGCATTATTAAATCATCAGTTCTCTTTGGTCATTATGAAGAGACTATTGATCGTAAATCTGCACATGAAATAATTAAAAATCGTATCAAAGCTATGGAGGATAGTAAGAATAAAGTTTCACATAACGACGAAGTGCAGCAGTCTCAAGACGAAGGGGGTCTGATGGATATGTTGGGTGACTCACTACTTGGTAAAGCTGGGCCGCGTGGGGGGCGTAGTCAAGGCATTTTGTCAGCAGCAGCAAAAAGTGCAGCTCGTTCAATTGGCTCGCAGGTTGGTCGCTCACTGGTCAGAGGGATTCTAGGGAGTATCCTTGGTGGTAGGGGTAGGTGACATGCGCTTGATTACAGCATTTATTCTATGTTCAATAATTATGGGTTGTGCATCAACAGACACCGGTAAAAGACAGCGTTCGAAGCCTTCAGACCCGCTGCCACCAAGTACACGTCCAACATATAACCTTGCAGGCTATCCTCCAGCTTTTAAAGATGGTTATATTGATGGTTGTGAAACTGCAAAAAAAACTTCTTATGGACATAAGGATGAGAGCCGTTTCACAAAAGATAGTCAGTATCGTAATGGTTGGAAAGATGGGTTTAATATTTGCTTTAATAAAAAGTAATATGCACATTAGCTTAAATTATTTGTTATCTCAGTTTATGGTTTTATCATGCAAAAAATTGATTGGTAGTAATAGATCTCGTTCAACCTCCTAAGAATATTACTCTCCTTATAGAATCAAAGTGTTTTAACTATTATTTAAACTTTTAATGAAATATATACTTTTTTGTGCACTGTTTTTTGCTTCATCTTTTATATTTGCTAAGCAGTCTGCGGATCAAATATTGCCTAAGCCTCCTTTATCCTTAACTGCAAATTCCTACCTTCTTACAGACTTTCAAAGTGGGCAGACCTTGGTTGGACAAAATATTCATGAACGTGTTGAACCTGCATCACTTACCAAGATGATGACCGCATACATCACTTTTTCAGCTATTAAGCAAAAACGAATTACCTTGGCGCAAGCTGTGATTGTTTCAGAGAAGGCCTGGCATGCACAAGGTTCGCGTATGTTTATTGAACCTGGGAAACCAGTAACAGTAGGCGAATTGGTGCGTGGACTGATAGTACAGTCAGGAAACGATGCGAGTATTGCTTTAGCCGAAACTATTGCTGGGTCGGAAGAAAGTTTTGCAAAAATGATGAATAAAGAAGCCAAAAGATTGGGTATGAAAAATACCCATTTTGTAAATTCTTCTGGCCTACCACATCCAGAACATTATACTACTGCTCATGATTTAGCCTTGCTAGTCGCGGCCGTAATTCGTAATTTTCCGGAGCACTACCCTCTTTATTCTCTTAGAGAGTATACCTACAATAAGATTTCACAAACTAATCGTAATCGACTTCTATGGATTGACCCAAATGTAGATGGACTTAAGACTGGATATACAAAAGCTGCAGGCTACTGTTTAGTTACTTCAGCTAGACGAGATAAACGACGGTTGATTTCAATAGTACTAGGTACCAATTCTGACAAAGCTCGAACTGCAGAAAGTCAACGTCTCTTGAATTATGGATTCCAGTTCTTTAGTACTATACGATTGTATAAGAAGGAACAAGAGGTGACCGAAATTCGGCTATGGAGAGGAGAACAAGAGATGCTAAAGACGGGATTCAACCGTGATCTATATTTATCTTTACCAAGAGGGAAAACTGATAAATTAAAAGCTACTTTGGAGTATAGTCAGCCGCTCGTTGCTCCAATAAGCATAGGCCAAAAAGTGGGCATGGTAAAATTCTCATTTGATGGAAAGCCAGTTGCTAGGCAACCACTAGTAGCGCTAGAGACTGTAGATCGTTCAAATTTTTTTAGTCGTGCATTGGATGACCTACATTTATTATTTAAGTAATGCTCAGTACTGTTAAATATCTTTTCCATT
>JANQEN010000179.1 GCA_028278335.1 Chitinivibrionales bacterium
TTGAAGGTTTTGAAGGGCATATCTACAAGGTGATATGGCCAAAAAGCCTGAAAGTCTTAATAGGCATAGGATTGCAGGCTACTTCCCAAGCGTACATCCAGTCAAAGTCGTGGTGTGCTTCTGCGCTGCTTTCAATTGCATAATCTGGGTTTAACTGAAACCATTACTCAATTTTGAAAAAGGAGAATTCTCTATGAAATGTCATGAAATTGATTATGAAATTTTTGGTGATGACATGCAGGTTGTGGAAGTAGAACTTGACCCGCGGGAAACAGTTATTGCAGAAGCCGGTGCAATGAACTGGATGGAGAGTGATATCAACTTCGAAGCGAAGATGGGCGATGGCTCACAACCTGATAAGGGATTATTTGGTAAACTCTTGGATGCGGGAAAGCGGGCGCTCACCGGTGAATCAATTTTTATAACCCATTTCCAAAACTTTGGTGCCGATAAAAAAAGAATCGCCTTTGGGGCACCCTACCCTGGAAAGATTATTGCTGTTAATATGAACGATGTTGGTGGAGAACTCCTCTGTCAAAAAGACGCCTTTCTCTGCGCTGCCTATGGTACAGAAGTGAGTATCGCCTTTACAAGAAAGTTGGGCGCTGGATTCTTTGGTGGCGAGGGATTTATTCTACAAAAACTCCGCGGTGATGGTATGGTCTTTATTCATGCCGGTGGCACAATTGTTAAAAAAGAACTTCAGAATGAAACCATCCGAGTGGATACAGGCTGTATTGTAAGCTTTACCCAGGGGATTGATTATGATATCCAGAGAGCTGGCAATCTCAAGTCTATGTTTTTTGGTGGTGAGGGTCTCTTTTTAGCAACCTTGCAAGGGACAGGAACTGTGTATTTGCAAAGCTTGCCATTTTCACGACTTGCTGATCGTGTTCTCCAACATGCTCCTCGCGCTGGAGGCTCAGCTAAGGGAGAAGGCTCGGTTCTTGGTGGATTGGGTCGATTGTTAGACGGTGATTAGTAAAATTATGGTTTAGGATAGGCTCTAATAAAAGATTGGACTGCTTGCCAGTATTGATTTGCAAAGGAGGTGGAGATATCGTTATGTCCTGCATAAGGAATGGTTACGAACTTCTTCTCTCCTTTAGGAAGTGCATTAAAGAATCTCTTGCCCATTTTGTGGGGAACTGTTCTATCATTGTCCCCGTGAATAATGAGTGTCGGTGAGGATATGTGGGGTGCCTTTTTTATGTTGTTAAAGGCATCACCTGCCACATGTGATAGAAGACCCAATCCATGAAATTTTGCATACTCTTTGCCTGTAGAAAGGGGAGTGGCTAATACAACTCCGGCAAGGTTTTTGTTTTGAGAAAGATTGACCGCAACAGTACTGCCAATTGATCGACCGAAAAGGAAAATGTTGCTCGAAGAATATCCCAGGGTCTTTGTTGCATAGGTAAAGGCTGCCTCACCATCGCGATATATCCCCTTTTCACTGGGACGTCCCGAACTTTTACCATACCCACGATACCCAACACCCAAAACTGAAATGCCCATTCCATGAATGGCCAGAAAATCATCTAATCGGCCGGAGATGTTACCAGCATTACCATGAAAATAGATGAGCATTTTATTGGAGAGTTGATTTTTAATATAATAAACTTGAAGCTTTTTTCCATCACTGGTCTCAATAAAGTGCTCCTGTACCTTTTGGGGAAGTCGTTCACCGGGAAGGTAATTAATTGAATCTGGATAAAAGGCTAATTTGTTGACTAAAAAAGTACAGTTAATATTAAAAAGCATAGTAATAAATATAATGAAAAAATGTTTCATATAATTTTAAAATACCATTTTAACACCCTGTTTTCGATTTAAATTTTATTACGATACTAGTCGAGGGATGAAAGTAATCGAATGCAGAATATATTTTGCAGCAACACTTTTCCCCGATTTTGTTAATCCCAATGTAAAGCTTTGGTGAATTGAATGGAAGATCAAAAAAAGAATAACCTTAACAGTGATAAAAAAATAAACGAGCTTGAGAAGTCAATTGTACTGCATCGGAAGCTATACTATTCGGGAAATCCGCAGATAACCGATGAAGCCTATGACAGCTTAGAAGAACAGTTACGAGCCATTGCACCTAACCATCCACTATTTGAGCAGGTTGGATCTGAGGAAGTCCTTAAGGAGAGTAGCTTTTCCAAAGTACCTCATGAGCCAAAAATGCTAAGTCTTAATAAGGTATACACCTTGGAGGAGTATCTCAACTGGCTTCCCAAAGAGGCAAAAGAAGGAGTGGTAACGCCCAAGGTTGACGGCTTTGCTGTTAAATTGGCCTATCAAAAGCAGGGAAGTGTATATGTATTAGAGACTGGAGCGACAAGAGGCAATGGTAGTGTAGGGGAGGATGTGACCGAGAATATCAAGCAGGTTCATGATATCCCTCATGAGATAGAGGCTAGTGCTCTTTCTGAGGCACCCGAGTCTTTTCAGGTTCGTGGTGAATGCTATATGAAGAAATCTCGATTTGCTGTACTCAGTAAAGAAGAGGATAGTGTGGAGAGCTGTCGTAATGTGGCACCGGGAAGTATTCGGAATAAAGATCCACGGGTAACCAAACAGCGAGGGCTCAACTTCTTTGCCTATAATATTCTTGGCCTGAACACAGAAACAATGACGGATAATTTTCACTTGCTCGCCTCTATTGGCTTTGTACCGGTTGAGCATCAAACTATACATTTGCAGGATAAACCAGAAGAAATTTTTAAGCAGTGGGATACGAGGCGCACTGAGGAGGTTGACGACTATTATATCGATGGGATCGTTTTTATGGTCAATGATCTTTCTCTATTCAATGCCTTGGGAACGACTGCTCATCATCCCCGTGGTGCTATTGCATGGAAGTTTAAGTCTGAGGAGACCGAGACCACGCTTCGTGAGGTGCAGTGGAGTGTGAGCCGCACTGGTCTTATTAATCCAGTTGGGATATATGATAAGGTGTTTATTGAAGGAGCCAACTTAACCAATGCGACTCTGCATAATATTAGCCAAGTAAAGGAGCTTGGTCTTGGTATTGGTGATCGGATTGTTGTTGCCCGCCAGGGAGGTGTCATACCAAAAATTATTCGTGTGAAAGAATCAAAGGGATCGCCAATAGTCCCACCCTCAACCTGTCCAGCCTGTTCTTGGGAGACCACGGTAAAAAATGAGGCAGGCATTGAAACACTTCATTGTATGAACAGCAATTGTCCTGCAGTTACCAAGGCTAAACTACTTCACTTCATTCGCATGATGGAGATTGAGGATATTGCCGATAGTATGATCAGTAAACTCTTTGATGCGGGATTGATTCTGGAGCCTGCTGATATCTATAAAGTGACGGTTGATGACATTGAATCCTTTTTTAAATCAGGAAAGAAGATTGCAGAAAAATTAATTAACAATATTAATGCTGCGCGAAAGCGCTCATTACATCAGCTATTAAATGCGTTAGGTATTCCCACCTTAGGACAAAAATTAAGTGAAGACCTTGCCAATCATTTTAAAAATCTTGACGCACTTTTAAATACAGCTGAAGAGGAGTTGGTTGCTATTGAAGGGATTGCTCAGGAAACCGCACAAAAAATAATAGTAGGTCTTCAGGATCGAAAAACAATCATAGACAATCTGCTCAACGAGATCGAGATTGTTTCTCTTATTCAGGACACAAATAGAAAGGATGGTCCTTTACAGGAGAAGACCTTCTTAATCACCGGTACCTTAAGTAAACCTCGTAAAGAGATTGAAGCTTTCATTAAAGAGCATGGCGGCTCCATAAAGTCCAGTGTGAGTAAAAATCTTGACTATTTAATATGTGGAAGTGATCCGGGAAGCAAGGTGCAAAAGGCTGAGAAGTTAGGTGTTCCGGTTATAACTGAAGAAGAACTTGTAGAGATGTTCGACTAATCAATGTATTCTGGTGCGAGCTTCTTTTCTGCCTCTTCCATGGTTGGCACATAGATGGTTTTATAATTAGAAAAAATTTGGGTAAACCGAGCAAATTGAATAAGAGCTATTTTTGACTTTCCAACAACGCGAATTACACGATTAACACCACGAGCTTGCAAATATTTTATGGCTCCCTGTAAAAGTCGTCCTGCAGAAGGGTTCCCGAACTTATAGTTTGATAGATCATTAATTACATCAAAACCGGTTTTTAATAGCTTTGATTCACGGCCAACCGCTTGGACAATATTCTTTGCTTCACCCATCTCTATGTGACCGGAGATAGAAATATAGAGGCGATTAAGTTCAGTATTTGCGGTAACTTTAAACATAGTAACTTGTTTTTGTACAGAAGTTCGTTAAAAAAAGATTCCTTATTAGTGTATCTTGTTTTTATAAAAATTTGTATAAAAAATTAATGGATAAATTGAAGATGGACGAGGAAGTAAATTGAAACAGAAAGAAGCATTCCAATAAAAGGAGTTAGAAGCCAGGCTCCAAAAATCTTACTGAGCATAATAAAGTCGATAGTCTGAATCCCTTTGATGAATCCAATGGCAAGCACAGCCCCCACAATAGCTTGGGATGTTGAAACCGGTACCCCGATAATGGCATAGATATGGACAGTCACAGCCTGAGCAATCACTGCAACCAGAGCTGAAAAGGCGTCTAACTTTACTATAGATTTTCCTATAGTACCCATAACATTTTTTGAAAAGGTTATGGCACCAATGGCGATGCTTATGCCACCTAAGAGAACCGCCTGCTTGGCAGTGAGAAGGTTACCCACATAAAACCCTGTTACATTGGCCACATTATTTGCGCCTAAAGCATAGGCACCATAACAACCGGCAATAATTAGCCCCGTGCGCAATACAGCATCGGAGGTAAGAATATTGAGGGCAAGTTTTTTACATATTCTTTGAAGAAGGAAGTAGATTAGTATGCCAAAAAGTATCCCACCAATTGGAGTGCCAATCCAACAGATAATAACTTTGATTAACCCACCGGTATTGATAGATTGTTTCATAATGCCAATACCAATAATCGCGCCGACCACCGCCTGTGAAGTGCTTATGGGTAGTTTTAAAAAGGTCATGAGCGTGACTGTGATAGCTGCAGCTAAAGAGGCGATAAAGGCGGTCTCTGCAGTCTGAACAGTCAAACCGCTTAAGGTTTCCATGCCTTCCACACCTTGGAGAAGCGCACCAACAATTACAAAGAGAGCAGTAAGAACCACTGCCGAGGAGTACTTAATCATTCGCGAGCTTACTGCAGTGCCAAAGACATTGGCCGAATCATTGGCTCCCAGAGCCCATCCTAAAAAGAGTCCGCCCAGCAGTCGAAACATTAAATGGCCCTTTTAACGTTGATAAGTGCGATAACATCGGCTGAATCTTCGCAGTGATCAGTCAGTTTCGCCATGATGGTAATCACATCGGACAATAGAATTTTGTCATACTTATCAATGTCTGACCGAAATATGGTTGTGATTATTTTTGCCTGGATATCATCGCAGATTGACTCGTAGTCATTAATGGTTCGTACATAGGAGAGGAGGTTTTTGCGTTTGTAAAAGAGTTCGTTTATTGCCTGCTTTACCTCTTCATAGGCTTTGCGAGAGACTTTGATTATCTCAGTGACATCGTCATGAATGTTGGAAGGAATTGTGATATTACGGGTGTTTAGATAGCGTAATATATGGACACTGGAGTCGACAATATCATCGAATTTTTCAAAGAGCCGAAGGATATCTTCCCGAGATTCAGGAAGAAGTGACTTTTCATAGAGAAAGTTTTCTATGGTGTGAAGCAATGAGTCGGCATTGTGCTCCATCTTTTTTGCTTTACTAAGGTGGACTTCGAAATCGCTGTTGTTTCCGTGAATTAAATAGGTCTCGATGGTTTCTTGAAAATTATCCATAAGGCTGTCGCACATGTCAAAAAATTCTTTTATTTTTTCTAAAAAGAGGCGATTTCGCTTTAAAATAAAAAACACCATGTATCCTTTCTGCAAAGGTATTACGAGGTATAGTAACGTTTAGTTAACAATAGGTATTTCTTTTTTAATTATACGGTAATTGAATTGTGTCGTGTATACAATTATAGAAGTGTTCTAATATGTAATCTAAAAATCGTTAAATAATGTGTGGCATGATCATTTATACTATGTCATTTTTTGTAGGTATTAAGATCGTCGGGACACTTCCCGACAGCAGCCTTACTTTTCTTCTATAGCGAAGAAAAGTAAGCAAAAGACGCCACCCCGCAATCGCCCTATTCGCCTCAGGTTCAGGCACTCGTTGAACTCGGCTTCGCCTCAAACAGCAACTCGTGCTGTTCTGAACCATTCGACGGTGCGATTGAAGGGGATGAAAAATCGTCTGAATAGAACTTAATAGTTTTTCTTATAATTTTAAACACCTATTTTTTTTTGTGCTTTATAGAACAGGTTTTTGACCATTGCATTGAGATCATATTTATTACATTTGTATATTGTATGCGTTACTTGTTAGCTTCTCAGGTATGATGCTCCATTGATATCAATAATACTTCCTGTTAAAAATTCGGTTTCCTCGGAAGCTAAAAAGGCGACGGTGTTGGCGACTTCCTGAGGTTCTGCAATGCGATTGAGCGGACTTTGTGCTTTTATTGCTTCACCGTGCTTACTCTCCATGATATGGGTTACCATATCGGTGTTAACAAATCCTGGAGCAACAGCGTAGACACTTATTGAATAAGGGGCTAGTGCCTGTGCCAAGGACTGACTAAGTGAGTTGAGACCGGCCTTGCTCGCACCATAGTAGCACGCCTCTGGCTCACCACGAAAGGCACCTCGAGAAGTAATATTTATTATCTTCCCAGATTTTTTCTTCCTCATTTCCTGGGCAACACAATAACAGAGGTTAGCAGCGCCCATTAAATTTATGTCAATGGTCCGTTGCCATTTGTCTTGCCACTGTGCATAGGAAAGTTCTGTAAGCGGAACCTCTTCATAAATGCCAGCATTATTAACAACAATATCAATGGTGCCATAATTTTGTATGATTGCCTGGACCATGTTCTCGATTTCCTGGGGATTTGCTATATCTGCTTTATGGAGAGTGTGGCCTTTGCCTGGAAGCTCCTCAATGGTCTTTTGCGCCATGGTATCATTTGTATTATAATGCACAACAACAGTGCACCCCGATTCTGCAAAGAGTTTGGTTATTGCCCGACCAATTCCTCGAGAAGCGCCAGTAATAAGAGCGACTTTTCCTTGAAAATTAAACTGCATAGGATCCTCATTGAATAATATATTCTACTTGAATTTCATAAAGATAGAGCGTTTCCGTTCCTTAATAAAGACTAAAATAGTAAAGATCTGCGATTTATATTTGTATTTTTTAAGATTAATTAGTACATTTTACAGTGATATAAGAACACTAGGGGAGTGAACTATGATTTACTTTGACCATAATGCAACAACACCGGTTGATCCAGAGGTCATGGTAGTTGTACAAGAGGCATTAGCACAGTATTGGGGGAATCCCTCCTCTATTCATCGAGTGGGGCAGAAGGCCTTTGCAGAACTGGAAAAGGCGCGAGAGCGGTTTGCCGAACTCTTAGCGGTAAGTGCGCAGGAAATTGTATTTACCTCTGGTGGAACTGAATCAGATAACATGGCAATGCTGGGCTCCTTTTCTGCAACACCAGGCGATTCAGTGATTATCTCTTCAATAGAGCATCCTGCAATAAAAGGTGCAGCTAAAAAGCTTGAAACAATAGGTGTGGAGATTCGTATCGTTCCTGTAGATCAAGATGGTCGAGTAGCACTTTCCTCCCTTGAGCAATTGATCGATGACTCAACCCGCCTTATTTCAATTATGTCTGCCAACAATGAAATTGGCACTGTGCAACCAGTTAATGAAATTGGAGCTATTGCAGAGAAGAGGGGGATATGCTTTCATAGTGATGCAGTACAGGCATTTGGCAAAGTGCCAATCCAGATAAGAGAGAGTGGCTTTTCATTGGTTTCCCTCTCTTCTCATAAAATTTATGGCCCCAAGGGGTGTGGTGCATTATTTGTTAAACAGGGAGCACCTCTTACAGCTCGAACCTATGGCGGAAGTCAGGAATTCAAGATGCGTACCGGAACCCAAAATATTCCGGCTATTTTGGGATTTGTTAAGGCTGCGGAGCTGGCCATTGAAAAGATGGAATCAGAGGGAAAGACGCTCATTGCCTTAACTGAGTTGCTTTATGAGGAGTTAGTCAAAACCGTTGATGGCGTTGTTAGAAATGGTGACTCCATACACAGATTGCCTGGTACCTTGAATGTGAGCTTTCCTGGAGCCTCTTCGGAAATCGTTGTACCTGCCTTAGATCGCATGGGAATTTGTGTGTCCGGAGGAGCAGCCTGTGCATCAGGGGCAACTGAGCCTTCGGCAACGTTGATGGCTTTGGGTAAAAATCGTGAAGAGGGAGTCTCAGCAATTCGATTCTCCTTAGGAAGATCAAGCACAGAAGAAGAAATATTCATAGTGGTTAAAGCAGTTAATGAGGTTGTTTCACGAATTCGGGGAAAATAGAGAGAGAAGTATGGCAGATTGTGGATGTAGTTCTGGAACATGTTGTGAAGAGTGGGTTGTTGGCTCAGTAATTTCTCCAATTGGAGAGATACCCAAAATAACTGGTGAGTGGTCAAAATCGGATAAAATGGGTCAATTAAAGGCACGGATTTTAAACTCCTTTCGATCTGATTATAAAGTTGAACCTGGCCTCTATGCCTGTGGAAATCCTGATAATCTCTCTGATGTTTTTGTGTCTGCCAATTACAAATTGAGCTTTGATATATTACGAAAAGAGATTGGCGAGCGTGATGCCTGGATTGTTGTCTTAGACACAAAGGGCATCAATGTGTGGTGTGCTGCAGGTAAGGGCACCTTTGGAACCGATGAATTGATTTCAAAAATCAAAGAACTCTCCCTTGATCGGATTGTGGATTCGAAAAAGGTTATTATTCCCCAATTGGGGGCCGCTGGAGTTAGTGGACATATTGTTGAGAAAGAGACAGGATTTAAAGTGATCTATGGCCCGGTAATGGCCAAGGATATCACAACCTATATAGAGAACGGTTACAAAGCTGATGAGGAGATGCGCAGTGTCCCCTTTTCCTTTAAAGATCGCCTTGTGCTCATCCCCATGGAAGTGTCACTCATTTCTGAAAAGGTTTGGCTTTTTATCGTGGGCATTTTGATCTTTTTTGGATTAATGCCCCAGGGAATTTTATTTAAAGAGGCCTTCTTTGAAGGAGGAGTGTTCATTGTATTTGGATTGCTATCAGTATTTTCTGGAGCGGTATTAACCCCGGCACTGTTACCATTTATACCTTTTCGATCCTTTGCCATTAAGGGATGGCTATTGGGTGAATTGTGTGTAGTTATTTGTTTAATTTCAATACAGAGTAGTCTTTTGGATAATTATTTCATATTTCTGGCAATTTGCCTGTTTTTTCCTGTTGTTAGTTCCTATTTAGCCTTTAATTTCACTGGT
The DNA here is from genome assembly GCA_028278335.1 of Chitinivibrionales bacterium. Classification (GTDB taxonomy): domain Bacteria; phylum Fibrobacterota; class Chitinivibrionia; order Chitinivibrionales; family JANQEN01; genus JANQEN01. Next base: position 9,483 of record JANQEN010000179.1, read on the forward strand.
TGTAGCACTTATACCAGTGTGTCAGGAGTAAAAAAGGAGATGAAACTGGCAATTCCTCTTTATATTATTGCTTCATCTTTGGCTGGGCTTTGTCTTATCCTTTATAAAATTCAAGTTTGGAGATCGCTCTTATGATGAAATACTTAAAAAATGTTGTAACTCTTCAGTATGAGAAGACAAAATGTAAGGGATGTAAAAAGTGCCTAGATGTTTGCCCCAGCAGGGTATTTGGCTTTATTGATAAGAAGGCCTACATAATTGATAGGAATTTGTGTATTGAATGTGGTGCATGCGAAAAAAATTGTCCCCATGGAGCATTAAAAGTGGACTCCGGAGTTGGCTGTGCTGCGGCTCAAATCTATAGCTTAATCACCGGAAAAGAACCCACCTGTGGATGCGATGGTGAAGAGAGTAGTGGCTGTTGTTAATTTTGGTATAGTTGTTGCGTCTTAATTAGTTATAATAGAATACCTTTTAAATTATGTTGAAAGAGGAAAAATAATGAAATTCATCACAAAAGTTCATAAAATTAATGCACAATGTGTTCTTTTGTGGTATATTTATTTATATGGGATGAACTAGTATCCCAATTATTGTTCCTTAAAACATGTGTTTACTATGAAAATTATCTCACTATTCTTAACAGTATCACTTTTAACAACCAGCATCTTAAATGCCACTGGTAATTGTGGTTGTTGTGGGGAGAGTGAACAACAGAGTAAACATCAAATGCACCAAGAATGCTCTACAGAGCATGTAGCCAAGGCACATGAGGGATGTACAAAAAGCTGTTGTGCAGAAAGCGATGAATCAAACAATTGTGATTGTGCCGGCACCTGTGATGGCGACTGTAAATGCACTTTCTTTAAAAATCTACATATACGAAATACTGCTGCTTTGACGGGTAAGGTTGTGGTTAGCCTTGAGCAGTTAAAGCAGGTAATAGCTCCAACATTTGAGGTTATCCCCTTTGCCCAATCAATAGTAACCTCAAATACTTCTTTTTCCTCCCATGAAAAACCTAGATTAACTGTCCCTCTTGTAGTACCAATCCGTATTTAGAATACCCTTTGTCAACTTGACAGTTGTTGAACACCTTTACTCTAAAAGGTTTCAAAAGCAGTGTAATCAATCGGACCGTTGATAACGGTGCTGTGTAGCTTAAGGCTATAAGGATGAAGGATTATTAAGTACGAGGTAACTAATGAGAATGTTGAAACAGGGTATCATTGTAGCAATTCTTGTAGGATTGCAGTTTATCAATGCTGAAAATTCCGGTGATAAAGGACCAAAAGTCACCTTTTCCGGTAGCAATCATTTTGAGACACGCTATGGTAAGAAGGCTCGTCTTCGGAGTGAGCAAATGGATTTCTTTTGGGACAAGGATTATCGAATTCAACCATGGTATTATCTGAAAGATTTTTTAGATTTTAACATCGGAATCCAGAAGTTTTTTGTTAAAGGCCGGTTTCAAGTTGATGAACCCAGTATGGGACTACATCCAGAAAATGTTAGTTGGTACCGTGAATTCATTCCACAACGAACCTTTGGATTTAATGGAGATGTCCTCACCTTAGAGACCGGTACTTTTCAAACCGTTTTTGGGCGAGGATTGACTATAAATCTCAAAGACGATCCAACAGTAGAGTTGTCAAACCTGCTTGATGGTGTGCAGATGACCTTTGATTTGCCCTGGGCAACAATTAAAGGATTTGCTGGGCGTGAACCAAATGAAAAATACCTTGGCATTATCAATAACAAAAACGACACAATTACCATTGAAAAGGTAGGACACTACGAAGAATTTATAGAAGCGGATATCATGAATTTGATCGAGGATTATCAAGCCAGAGACAATGTGTATGGATTACATCTTGAATCATTTCCCTTTTCCTATATACCCTTTCTCTCCTTTTTGTCAGCCTCTTCTCTGGGTGCTGGGATCCTAAACTATCGGAGTGACGTGGAGAGTGAGACCTTTTACTTTGCCGATACAACATTTCATCAAGAGCGGACCAACATCTTGGTGCCTTCTTGGCTTGCGAATCTTTCATTAGGTGAAGTGTCGGTGTATGGCGAGTATGCCCGAACCTATGCAACCAGTCATGTGTATGACACCGCAAACAATCGCGATAGCATTAACACAAAGACAGGTTTTGCCACATTCTTAGAGCTATCCGGTGGTATTGGCGATTTCTACCTGCGTGGAGAATATATCAACTATTTCTATCAATACGCCAAGGGTGAAGGATTGACCAATGATAATTCCGCACGGTTACTCAAGCGGTATAGTGAGCCTCCTTGGGCACGATTCAAACAGCTGTGGCATCTTTTATCAAAACACACCTTTATACCTAAGGTGGAGAATGTCTTAGGCTACAATACCGAGGTTACTTGGACACCTAATGATAATACACAGATGCTTCTGACCTTTAGCATGGGAGGACAACACAAAGAGTTGGAGAATGACTCAACCAAGTACTCCTTCTTCAAGTTTACGGAAAAGGAGCGGTATTATGAAGTGTACGCAGAGTGGAATCAAAAAATAAGAGATATCATGAACATAAAGGTTGGCCTTGATTATGGGCAATTAGATCCCTTGGATACCACGGTGATCACAGGAGCCTTCTGCACAAAGGTTGATTTTGGCCCTTTTCAAGAAAAGCACTCCTTTGGTATTGGCTTGGAAATGGTTATGAACAATACTAAATTCCGGGCAGAAAAGGATTATAAAAAAGTAAGAGCCCTCACCATGGAATGGGTTGACTCAAGCGAAATTCACCCTGATCATTTAGCATCACCCTACGATTCAGTGTTTCGGGTGTATTATAATACCCCAGACATCCCTGTCAATGCGAAAAGTACACACCTTGAGCCGACCTTTAACTTTTTAGTAGAGCTTGATTACACGTTCTCTTCTTTATTTAAACTCAATGGAATTTTTGAACAGGAGATGCGTGTTGGTGGTGAGGGTATTGTTAATGATGGGATTGTACTTTTCGATGATATCCTTTCCAATACACGATACTTTCTTAATGGTGGGCTTACCTTTTCTCCTGGATCTCGTCACACCTTTATACTTGAAGCTGGATCCTTTAGCAAGAAAAAGATCTGTAATATGGGAATCTGTACAATTTTACCAGCTTTTAAAGGTGTCAGGTTTACGATTAAAAGTATTCTCTAAAGGAATGAAATAAATAGGTTCGAGAAATGAAAAAAATAATGATAAGAAAGGATGGAAATATGACTATTGCCAAAGGCACTTATATTCTTCAATTGACAACAAATAAGGGAGGGTTGATCAATGAAAAAACCTCAATTTCTCGATAAACATGTTAACAGAATAAACCTTTTCAAAGGAGGAATGATGAAAAAACTAGTACTGATATCCCTTATATGGAGTTTGCTATTCATTGCACACTCCTTTGCAGAAACAGAAATTGTATTACAAAATAATAATTCCTATTCAGGGTGTACTGACGCATTTATGCACTCAAAGGACGCCAGTACTAACTTTGGTGATGCGTCGGAAGTCATGGTCGAGGGACCATCATGAGGGAGTTGTCCAGACCAGCGTGCTCTGGTTAAGTTTGAATTACCCTCAAATGCTCCCTATGATAAGGTAAAAAAGGCGATTCTTTCATTGTATGCCAGTGGTGATGATCGGCCTTCAGCAAATTCGATTATGGAAATCCATTATTTGAGGCAACAATGGGATGAATCAAGTGTCTCCTGGAAAACAGCAAAATCTGGAACCAATTGGTCGAAAAGTGGCGGCTACTTCTCAACTTTGGCTGTGGCATCGGTTGAGCTGGACCCTGATGCTTCAGGTAAATGGCATGAGTTTGATGTGACCAAAACGATCAATGATTTTCTCTCTGGTTCGCGAGACAATTTTGGATTCATTGTTAAGGCTAAGAATGGTGAAGTTGACATTGTCCAATTCGAATCCTCTGAATCATCGGATCAACAGAAAAGACCTAAGCTTGTGCTCACTGTTGAATCTTCGTCGATTAACAGAAGAGTAAACGCACTTATTTCATCGCAATTTACTCTATCACGCATAGACGGATCCTATGTCATAAATACCCCAGCAGCAAATGTAAAAACGGTTGAGCTCATTGGAGTAAATGGTAGAGTTGTTGCATCGCAGGTGAGTAGAGAGCAGGTTATTTACTTTGATACTCACAGGGTACCTGCTGGTTTGTATCTCTTAAATGTTTACAGGAGTGGAAAAATTGCGTTTCAGCAAAAAGTTGCTTTAACAGAATAGGGTAAGCTTGTATGAAGGGGATTACATCCTCTTTCATACAGCTTCAATACTAATTCATTATAGATTCGCATTGTTTACCAACTTAAGAAAGGAAAGACAAAAATGATAAAAAATAAAGCACAAAACAGCTCTTTAATAGTACTGATGCTACTTGTTTGTAGCTTCATACTCAATGCAGGAGATGGAAAAAGTGCACCGGCATTCAAAATACGTGATCTTAAAGGTAAGTTGATATCATCAGAAAAGATCTATGGACAGGGGCCAAGTATTGTATTCTTCTGGCATAGTTGTTGCGGTTTAAATAAGGATCAATTAACAACATTAAAAGAGGTGTATGGAAAATTTAAAGGAGAGGGATTGGAAGTTGTGGGAATTGCACTTGATGGAATCAGTAAAACAGCTAAAGTGAAAAAGGCGGTTAAAGTGTATAAAATGCCCTGGATTAATGTTGTGGATAGAAACAATGATGTGAAATCGAAGTTTACTCCTACCTTTGTACCTGCTCTATTTGTAATTGCTAAAGGAGGAACAATTCAAGCAACCTTTAATGGCTATGAAAGTGGTGATGAGAAAAAGCAGTCAGCGTTGGTACATTCATTCTTTTCAACAGAGAGTGATGGATAATTGCAATACAATAATTCGTTGAATTTCTTGCAGTTGATATGGTCAAAAAGTATTATACAATTATGAAGATCAAGTTATTACCTACAATAAGTGTTATACTTTCTCTTTTTCTACTCATCGGGGTAGCTAGAGATAGCTCATCTATTTGTGACTGTGGTGACTGCTCTTTACATAATCTTACAAACAAGAGTGGGTCAAAGGATTCCTCCTGCGAAAATGTAACACAATCTTGTTGTTCATCACCTTCACAAGAAAAATCAACAGAGGGATGTTGTGGAGAGGAAAACAAAGGCGGTGTGTGCCTTTGTACAGTCGTCTCTTCTCAACCGAGTCATCAAACACAATCAAAAGAGTCTATTACGGTATATTGGAACAAACTGTTTAAAGTATACTCACTGATAACAGTATTCAAACCTTTCCTGATTATCCAGGAGTACCTTTCTAATACCATTGTATTGGTTGACATGGGCGATATGACAAATCGAAATCTGTCATACTCGATCCCACTGCTCTTATGAGCCTCGCCTTCTGGGTACATTTCTGTGTACTCTATACACTTCGTTTCCCTTATTCAATAAAAGTATTCGAATAACACAACTGTTGTTTGCAAAGGAAAATAACAGATTATGAATAATAAAATTGTAACGGTTGTTAAATTAGGAATTATTCTTGGTTGTGCCCTTTTAAACATCTCAACTATGGGCGAACAAAAGCTCAATGAACGAGAATTATTGTTTAAAGGTGGCTATTTAAATAATCCTCAAGATGATGCCCATAGAAGGTTTTTCATTGCTGCTGCTGGTTTTGAGCACTATAGCAAACTAAGCAATGACTTCGGTGACTTCCTAACCCAAAATGTACAGCTTCGGTTTACCTGGGATTTTCGTGAAGAGCCTAAGGATGCCTGGGCAATTGAAATACACAATGCCTGGGCTGAGTTCAAGTTGGGGTTGGGCAAAGCATTACGTATTGGTCATTTTCAACCCTACTTCGGATTAGAAGTAACCGAAGATACCCATGGTGCTCTTTTTCAAACACTAATGATGCAGAATGTTGGATTTAAGCATGACTGGGGATTGGGGTACAAGACCTTTATTGGCCCCTTTGATATACGACTTGGTACACAGTTGGGATATGGCATGAGTCTGCCCAAATACAAAGAAAATTTCCTAGTAACAACCCGAATAAGCACTCCTGAGGGAAGGAATACCAATTTCGCCCTTTCCGGTCTTTACGGACGGGTCTTTAGCATGGCCCATGGTCATAGCGAACCATCAACTGGTCATGGTCATGGCAATACAAACATGATGGCCATGCCTATGCCTAAAGAATCAAAGCCAATGCTTGTTTTTGATGAACATGTGCATAGGACTTTTCCCTATAAAGAACCTGGTGATATAGTTCGTAAATGGCGTGTTGGCTATGATTTTTCCCATTTCGGAGGATATCTTGCTATAAAAAATGAGGCAGCTTTAGGTGAAGATGACGGTATACTTGTTGGTGCTTTTATGCTTCAGGCTGAATATCCCTTTTCCTTTTTAGATGATCTGGTTGCAACCTACCAAGTGAAGGTGGTATCACAGGATCTCTCTGACAAAGGAATGAGCTATATACCGGTAACCGTTGGGCTGTCCTATAAGGTTCTACAGTATCTGAATTTTCAAAGTGCCTATGAGGTAACTCTCTTACCCTTTGCCTCAGAAGAAGTTGAAAATCATAAATTAATAATTCAATTGTACTACTTTGGTACATAATAGAAGGAGGTTCACCCAATGAAAACTAACAGTATACTAATTGGCCTTATGGCTCTCTGTATCTTTTCCAATGCACTATTTGGTGCTACTGGTTGTACCCTCAATGATCCTGACCGCGATGTGTTACGCATGTTTCCCAAGTCAACGGGATATAAAACCGATTTCATTCGCCTCAAGGAACATGGTGGTGAAGTAACTGTAAAAGAGATAGAAGAGAAGCTAAAGGGACCAGTGGATCCTACCTACGAGTCAATAGATGTACCCTATGCCTACTATACTATTTTGAAAGGGAAGGAACCGATTGGACGAATCCATGGACTCAACCAAAAGGGGACCTTTGGTGGAATGCAGCTTATTGTTGCAACCGACCTCAATGGAAAAATTCTCCATTTTTACTATCAAAAGATCTCCTCACCGGCTGCGCGAAAATTTAAACAAAAAGATTTTACAAAGCAGTTTGTTGGGTTGACTTTAGAAGATTTCTATATCAACAAGCTAAAACCGGGCAGTGAAAAGGATAAAATAGGAAAAATAACATCACCCACTACTGATCATGCAGATGACTTCAAAAATACCCTTCGGGGATTGATGAAAAATCTCATCCAACTTGACATAATACACCTTAATAGACACTATGATACAGTATATAAAAAATTGAAAGGAGAATAACCTTATGAAAACGTTAAAAAATCTCAGTTTGTTAACCGTTGTTATGGTTTTACTTTTCCAATTAATTGGGTGTGGAAAGGAAAAACAGTTTGGCGCTGTTGTTCCGGAAGATATGAAGGCGACATCTATAAAGGCAATACTTACGGACCCTCAATCCTTTAATGAGAAAGAGGTAAAGTTGGAAGGTACCCTAGGACAAATCTGTCCAGCGGGATGTTGGTTTTTTCTTCATGAAGGTGGTGATATTAAACTGTATATCGACATTCATCCTGCTGGGATTGCTATCCCCCCCAAAAGTAAAGGGAAGGCAATGGTTATTGGTAAAGTTGTTGTAGCAGATAAACGAGTTGCTGTTGTAGGAAAAGGAGTAAGGTTACTATGAAACTGTTTATAATTGCATTTAAAAACTTAAAAAGAAAAAAGACCCGCTCAGTGCTTACTATTGGTGGCGTTGCCATTGCGGTAGCTGTATTGGTAAGCCTATTGGGTTTTAATGCCGGGTATCAGATTGCCCTCAATAATGATGTTGACAAGATGGGTTATCAGGTACTGGTTACGGCCAAGGGCTGCCCCTATGAAGCGGCCACGCTTATGCTTAAGGGTGGTGGTGGATTACGATTCATGGAGGAAGAGGTCTTTGATCGTATTGTTCAGGATGAGCGCATTGACAAAATCACACCGCAGCTCATTAATACGGTGTTTGATGCTGATAAAGATGGTGGCGGTGGATTCACCATGTTCATGGGCATTGAAAAATCCTATCTGACCTTGAAGCCCTGGACTGAGTTTAAGGAAGGGGAGTGGTTTTCCGACGAGAATGCCGATGAAGTTATCATTGGCTACGAAGCTGCAGAGTTGGAACAACGTCGTGCCGGTGATAAAATATTCATTCCCGGTATTGATAAAGTTCTCACGGTGAGCGGCATATTCGAGAGAACCGGAACCCAGGATGACGGAGTAATAATGCTTCCCTTAAAAACTGCCCAGCGTATCTTTGATCTTGAGAAGAAGCTCACCGGTATTGGGATCAAGCTTAAGGACATGACTGAATTGCCGGCCTTTGAGGAAGATCTCTACGATGAGGCCAGCATTCAAGTAATCAGCATGGCCCAGGTAAAGGGAACTATTATGAACCTTATCTCCACTGCCCAAATCTTGGTTACCTCCGTTGCTTTTATCGCAATTATTGTAGCCATCTTTGGCGTGGTCAATACCATTCTTATGAGTGTTTTTGAGCGTACCCAAGAGATTGGTGTCATGAAAGCAATTGGAGCCTCAAAGCTCGATGTGTTTTCATTAATCTGGTATGAGACTATTCTTATCTGTGGGCTTGGCGGCATTGTTGGTAGTATCATTGCTATACTTGCGGGAAATAGTGTTGAGTTTTTTGTCAAAAAATTGCTTCCCTATGCACCGGAAGGAAACCTGGTTCATATAACCAGTGGACTGTTACTGCTTTCTCTTGTCGGTGCCATAGTATTGGGATTGGTCTCTGGAATCTATCCTGCCTATCGAGCCTCATCAATGAGGCCCATAGAGGCGATCAGAAGCGGGGAGTAGTCCTATGAGCACAATAATAACGGCAGAAAAGCTTAAAAAAGTCTACACCACTGAGGCAGAAACCATAGTAGCTCTCAAGGAGATTGACTTTACCGTTGCAGAAGGGGAGTTTGTCTGTATCATGGGCCCCTCCGGTGCTGGAAAGACAACACTTCTTAATTTGATTGGCTGTTTGGATTCTATCTCTGGTGGCGCACTTGATGTTTCTGGGTATAAACTGGCAGAAATTAAGGAACGGCGTATGCCACAGATTCGTCGGACCCATGTGGGATTTGTGTTTCAAGAATTCTTTATCATTCCAACCCTTACTGCAACAGAGAATGTGGAGTTGCCCTCCTTCTTTTTAAAAGATGGCGGTATTAAGAATAGTCGCGAAAAGGCTATCTCCATATTAAAACAGGTTGGCTTGGAACATCGTCTTAATCATCTTCCTGGGGAACTTTCCGGTGGAGAGATGCAGCGGGTGGCTGTTGCCCGGTCACTCATGAACTCTCCTCGGATCATCCTTGCTGATGAACCAACCGGAAATCTGGACACAAAAAATGCTCAGAATATCTTCTCCCTTCTTCGGGAGGTGAGTAAGGATAATAACATGACCGTGTTGGTGGCAACCCATAATGTTCGCTTAGGGCATCAGGCAGATCGGATCATTCATCTGCATGATGGTATTATTGACAAAATCGAACAGTGCGAAGCAGCCTAGGAATCGGAGGATTAGTATGGATAATATTTTAGAATCAAAAAGTATCAAGAAATACTATCATCGAGGTTCCGAAACAGTCAAGGCACTGGATGGTGTTGACTTTGAAATTGCCTCAGGAGAGATGGTCGCTATTGTGGGACCCTCAGGCTCTGGTAAAACGACCTTGATGAACATAATCAGCTGTCTAGATAATCCAACCGAGGGACAACTAAAGATCGCTGGGAAGGATGTTACTAATTATACTGAGTCGCAGCTTATAAAGATTAGACGTGAAAATATTGGTTTTGTATTTCAGCAATTCTATCTTATTCCAACTCTTACGGCAAAGGAGAATATTGAACTTCCCTTTGTCTTTTCCAAAAAGAGTATTGATCCTCAACGGATCAATACAGTGATGGAGCGGGTTGGAATTCAAAGCAAACAGAATATTCAGGTGAATCAACTCAGTGGTGGTGACAAACAGCGTTGCTGTTTGGCCCGCTCCTTAATGAATGATCCTGCGATCCTTATCGCTGATGAACCAACTGGTAAGTTAGAAACGCAGGTCAGGGACGCTATTTTCTCACTCTTTGACGAGTTGGTACAATCGGGATTGGCGATCTTTATTGCAACCCATGACTTGGAACTAGCAGAAAAGACGCAGCGGATTATTCATTTGCAGGATGGCAAGATTGTTCAACGTGAGGAATCGAGCCTCTATTGGTAATTACTTTGTGGGGGAGCAGGGGGTTCTTCAGTGTGCCCTGAAAATGAAGGACATCCCTCTCCTACACCTTTTTCTTTGCGGGAGATTACTATGTATAAGAGGATTCAAATTCTTTTATCTTTGATACTTCTAATGCAAACCTTACCAGCAGTAGAAGTGGATGAGTCAGTTAACGCAATCACCGAACCACCAGACACAACCGTTGTTCAGGTTGACACGGTGTTTGGTTCATTACGGGTAATAACAGAACCGGAGGGGGCGCAAGTAAAGTTTGACAATGAAATTATAGAATATGTAACCCCCTTAACGCTTTACAATATTCCCCTTGGTAAACACAGGTTGGCCCTAAAAAAGCAGGACCATTTCTTGGTTACAACCGTTATTACCATTGGGGATGATCAAGAAAGGGAGTTGCGATTTAAATTACAATCAATATCCCCTTTAATTATTGCGAGCAATCCTTCAGGAGCAAAGCTTTCTATACAGGGTGAATCAATAGGTGCGACACCCTATGTTTACAAAGAGAGCATTGATGAACCAATTGCCATAATGCTTGAACGGGACGGGTTTGAACCGCTCACTCAAAGCATCTCACCCAAACAACGTGAACAGGACACTATTGCATTCACTCTAAAATCAGTACCAGCGCCAGTTGCGCCAGAACCAGTACAAAACATACCTGAGCCAGAGCCACAGCAGGAGATAAAAAAGAGAAATCCTGTGGCAGTGGTCTTAAACATAGTTGCCATAACCCTATTTGCTGCGCTTGGCATTGGAGTAGCAGCGCTTGAGCAGTAAACTAATACACCAGTTATTGCAGTTGTTTGAAGAGATTTGAGAGACCAAAGTATCTACCACATGAAAAAGTGGAGAGATACATGCAAACACTTGTTTGTTATTGACAGCAATGGTAAAATATCTAATGATATAGCAATGCATTATGACTTCGAGTGACCTATGAAAAAAATACAAAAACAGTGGAAAGAGCTTAATCTTAGTTCTGAAGAGTCCTTAAAGCAGATTGTTTCTGGTGATACGACAAAGCTCGAACAGATATTCTCCTTTGCCAAGATGGTGGAAGAGAAAGAACCCCCATCGTCGTTAATTGCCAGAGCTTCACGATCGGTTTGCTCCTGTGTTCAGTATCTGACTGAGTCGACAACAGGAACCATTGACTATGAATATCTCGATCTTATTGTAAGTCTTATTGCGACCTATGCCCGCCTTCTTGATGAGAATGTCAATGGTCCCTCAAAGGATGAAACCTCTCAATTGCTAGAGAAAATTAATACTTATAGTGATTTATTAGACTAAATATTTAAAAAAGCATATGGGAGTTGCCCTCATTTCATTCGGGCCGCCGTGGCTCTGGGCTGCCCTCTGGTCGGTCTTCGCTTTGCTCAGACTGGCCTTCGGCCACCCGCCGCCTGGCTAACGCAAAAGAATATACCTCTAAACATCAATTAACTTATAATGTGGCCAGGATCTGTGATCCTGGTTTCCTCAATTCATTATAAATGCAGGGTCGCCGTGGTTTCCCGATAAATCGGGATTTGATTTTTTATAGTTTGTTGGCACCAACCGGTATTTTTGCTTCGCACCTTACAAATCCCTCACGCAAAAGATTACTCTATGCCGTGCCCCGACTGTCAAGGAGGGATTGGATACAATTACCCAT
>JANQEN010000193.1 GCA_028278335.1 Chitinivibrionales bacterium
ATCAAAGATCAGAATTATTTGAAACTTAAAGTCTTAACATCTTTCATTAAAGATGATTCAAAACGTTAAAAGGGACCCACACTAATTCGGGTACACCCACTTATCTTTTGTATAGTTGCAAAAATCATCTAATTCTTTGTCTAAAGCTTCAGGGTCTAATTGATGCAATTTAGAACAAAAATTATTGTTCTTTTTGTTATTGCGGTCTTTTTGCAAATGAATACAATTCCTTAAGTTGCAATAATACGAAAGTTTTTGATTCCAATTTTCGTTGATAAGTTTTTTGTGATAAATAATATTTCTGATTTTGCTTGAAGGCCATTGAGTCATATCTTTTAAAATATCAATATCATTAACATGAGTTGCTAATAAGTCAAATAAAACTGCTTCGAAAATTCCTACTAAAGATTGTAAGCATAATAGATTGTGGCCAAGTTTAATGGTGAGTACAGGCTTTAACCAAAGATGAAGACTTAGCATATAATGAAAAGACATATGGTTTTCACATATGTTTTCCGTTATAGAATATCTTCTTAAAAAGGTCCATTTTGAGCGATATTCATCCATTGTCTTCCACTTTTTAAATTTGGCTGGCAGTGACGCTAAATTCCCAGAACAAAGATTAAAAGCATTTTGGGGGTCATCTGTTATCTTCATCTTTTCCAATCCTTAATAATAATGGTCTTGTCTTTCTGTTCAACAACCAGTTTTTGTGATTTGCGCCATTTCAGGTTTCTGATGAATTGCGGGGGAATCACCACATAAAACGAATGCGTGCCAAGCTTAGTCAGTTTGCGGATGAGTTGGCCTTGGTTGTATTTCATCAGTAACCCCTTTCACATTGACTGTGCCTGTTTATGGTTGTGCGCGTGCTGCCGGTTGTGATGGTGTCTGTGTATCTGTATCTGTCTGTAACATTGTACAACATCAGCCAGTCATTGTGTTTGGCGCATCTATATTGTGTCTGTGTTGTGACTGTCTGCATCTGTCTGCAGTGTTTGTGTGATGACTGTCTGTGAGAATCACAGAGACAGAGACAGAGACAGAGACAGAGACAGAGACAATGTTCTATGACATCAGTAAGAGAGACAGGGAGAGACACACAGACAGGGGAGAGTGGCGACGGCCGGGGTGGTGTGTGTGATACGGAACCGCAATTAAAACCTACGTATGCACCTACATCCCTATCCACAAAGCGCAATTGCTCCTCTCTGTCCATTTCTTGGCCATCGACGGTCTTGTTGCGCTTTGTGGATAGGTATGATGCACCTACGTATGTAATATAAGACGGAAAATAGGATAATCCTAAGGCAACCCTGACAACCATCCCTCTGACATTTAAACGCTTTAATTCTTACGCGCCAGGTGCTTCCTGACCAGCTCGTCATTTAAATAACGGCCTTTCCTAAACACATCATCCTTATCCATGTCATCGTAACTATAAAAAATATGGCCAATGTACCGGCCATAAATATCAGTGCGGTTGGTCTTCACAATGATTGTCTTGGCCCTGTTCAGTCTGTCCCTGACATAACGATAAGCCTGTTTCCCTTCTGAATCACTGATTGGCGCGGCATCAATGCCCGCAAAACGAATCCTCTGCTCTTTCCACACTTCAAAACCGACATCCAACAAAAAAATCGCAGTATCCGCATCCAGTACCCTTTCAATCCTGGCCGGATAAATATAAGTACTGCCTGAAGGCCTTTTCAATCTGGATTTCTTAGGTTTCTTCCCTGAAAAACCGCCGGCTTTAATGGCCTTCTTCAAATCCCTGACAGTCCATTTATTCTTTGAGGTCTTATCCTCATAAAACTTTCTCTTATCAGGATCATTCACGCTTAAAAGAAATTTCACATGAGTCCAAGTCAAATTACGGTTCTTTGGAACCGCATTATATTCTTTAAAAAAAGCAATACACCGCT
>JANQEN010000219.1 GCA_028278335.1 Chitinivibrionales bacterium
GACGCAGAAAACCCTGGCCGCAACGGGCCTGGTATGCCCCACAACCAGGAGGATGAGCAGCGTTGAGGAGAACAACCCGTGGAGGAACTTGCTTTTAGGAGGAATTGCCCTGGCGCATTTGCCGGGGGATGCGAGGGAGATGCTGCGGGCCTGGCATGAGGGTGTAAATATATTCAGGACACACAAAGCGCCTGTTTACCGGGGACAACATCCTATGAGCCTTCTTAATGGAACCTTTGCTGAGCGTCTGCTTAAATATAATTGGATAGAAAAACTTGATAAGCCATTATATATGACAAATTTTGGCAAAACTATACGTGACAAGCTGGGAATAAAGCTTTCCAATATAGACGAAACTCAAGTAGTTAAGGGCATTACAACCAAAAGCGGCAGAGTCCTCATACCGGATCGTTACCCTCCATTTTTCAAGTTTGAGGGGACTAAATTCCAACAGTTTATGGGCGACTCACTGTTAAGAGTTTCCAGATTAGGTGTACTTACAAGCGCACTGGTTGAAGTGCCGGCACTTGTTAAGTCCATTACAGAAACAGAAGGTACTATATTAGATAAAGCAAAGGCTTTTGGAATACAGTTAATTAAATCAACTGCCTTTGTTGGACTTATTACAGGTGGTATAATTTTGGGTGGCGCAGCTTTAGGCGGTAGTCTACTTGCAGGAACATTAATAGGCGGAACCGCAATCGGCAACCTCATAGGTATGGGAATTGGTTCTGCTGCCGCTATAATCGCATCTAATAAATTAAACAAGCAGATTGATAAATTTTTTACTGATGATAGTGATTGCTCAGACCGGTATATCTAGAGCATCACCTATTTGGCGAACAATGTCTTGAATTGATTGTTTTGGTTTTTGCCCCTTGGCCCTACCTCTTCGCATTGCTTCCATCATATCATCACCTTCCTTGTCAACAGTTTTTACAAGGCCTTTTATAAATTTTGAAGTACTTGAAAACCCAACCTTGGCGACTGCGGGCTGCGCATAATTTATTTTATTCTGAGGGCTGATATTGCTTACACCATTTATCATAAACCTTCACCTCGTATTTATAGTTATCCAAAATATATTTTACCATATCTGTCAATATTTATAACAAAAAACATACCTGAATTTTAACGGTAAT
>JANQEN010000233.1 GCA_028278335.1 Chitinivibrionales bacterium
TCTTTCCATCTTGCATTTAGTGTAAGATTAAAAGGAAAATATTTATCTAATGTTTATTTTAAGTGATAGTTAGAAACTGCTATTCTGACCGTGATATGAGCCTATGGGATATTTCATGTAACTTGCCAATATCGCAAAATCCATAATATTTCATATATGTTACGCCTACCTCAAAGAACCAAGACTTATCGAGATCTGAGGTATATAGCAGATATCAAAGTTGCGCATATGCATAAAGCTGAAATAGATCCCAACGGAATTGTAATTCGTCCTGATGCAACAGACTGATACCCTCTTGACTAATCAACCATAGTCGCCTTAGGCACTATCCTTTTGTTGTAGTTTTTTAATATATTCTATCTCCATATTGACTAGTCTCTCGTACTCTTTTTTACTTGAAAAAAGATTAAGACTTTCTTCAGTGAGTTCATCTGCACCAATTACAGTACGAGACAACAAAGCAATTTTGCCCGCCATAGCATGAAGGATTTTTAGACTTTCTTCTGAGATTGCACCACCTTTATAGTAACTTCCAAGAATTCCCATCATATGATCATTTAGTCTTTTAACTTCAACGCAAAGGTTTGTTGGCAATATAGATATACATTCTATATTAATTTCATAAAACTCCTTCATGCATGCTCTAAAATCCTCTCCTGCCAATTCCTTATCTTTATCATCATCTCCAGTCATAATGGTGGCATAAACCATAAATCTTCCCTGCGTTCGAATAGTCCGAGCAATTAAGTCGAGCTGTTTTTTAAAAAGGATCTCCCTAAGTACACTGCTTCGAGATTTTGCGGTAAAATAGATACCCAATCCACTTGCAATCAAAGTAGCCCCAATGCCTGATAGACCAACTATTAATGTAACAGTATTTGCTTCCATTTTATCCCAATACGCCTATAGCAATTTTTTTGAAGGAAAAGTAGAATCTGTTGGTTCTAACCTTAATTTTAGCCTTTATGATAGTTCACATATCTTGCGAGACTGTCGAAAAAGTCGTTTTTAACTTCCAGGCTATCCGCATAATAATGATAACGATTCGTGTTTAGCATATAGTAGTAGTTTAAGCTGGTTTGAATTTCTTCTTTGCACCTTAATAATCTTTGGTGGTGGGGTCGATTGTCCCTTAAGTCATCGCATAGTTGGCTATTTTCTCCATATTATGCACCATGCAATAAAGCATCCATTGAATGTTAACTTTAATTTTACCTCTGAGGGTAAAACGATCCATTCGCTTCTGAGTTCTGATATTAGCAAATATTGGTTCAATAATGGCAAAGCGCTGTGGGTATATTTTGCGGCCTTTTTCGCTGTCTACTTTTTTAACCATCGCCTTTGATAAATTGGTCTTCGCAGCACCAATGGGAACATCCAAGGTTCGTCGTTTCGCGTTTTTGCGATAAAAGCATCGCTGCTTCAACGAGCATTTTTTGCAATCACCGGCATCTGCCATATAGCGGCGATAGATGTTGTGATCCTGGACAAATTTTCTAACTTTTAACTTCAAATGCTTACCATTTGGACAGATATACAGATCTTTGGCTTCATTGTATTGAAAATCCTGAAGCACAAATTTTTTTGCTTTATGTGTGTGATATCTGGTTTGGCTCTTAAAACGCCGATCGCGTTTTCGATATTTATTATCTGGTATGTAAGCATCCAACTGCTCTTCTTGACACGTCTTTAGGTTGCTTTGATTATGATAATTGCTGTCGGCTGCGAAAACTTTGCCCTTAAAATAATCATCTGCTTGCCCAATTTTTGCAAAATTACCTTTGGCCCCCTCGATCATCGGCTTCAGGTGATTGTAATCTTGACCACTGCCGAAGGCCTCGCCATGAGTAATTACCTGATGTTTGCCGTCCACCAATGCCTGGGCATTATAGCCCTGGATCGTCCCATGAGATGTTACCATTTTAGCCGAGTCGTTATCGGTCACATTGCTTTTGATTTCTCGGCCTTTTGAGCCTAGCTTTGCTTTGTTTTCCTTTAGCCACTTGTCAATTCGGTCGGCTTGCTTTAGTAATTTTTCAACCCCCGTTTTACGGTATGATGATTCGCTAAAGTCTTCGTTATCGCCATTATCAGCTTCAATCTGCTCCTCTAATAACCGCTTGACCTTCTGTTCAATTTTTTGCCTTTTCTTCTTAATATCAGAGATTGTACCACTCCACTGCTTGGACGCGTTGGAAGGAAGTTTGCATCCATCTAAAGCAAAAAATGTCCCTCCCAGTAATTTTTCCTGTTCACAGACCAATAAAATATCGCTGAAAAGAGGCAGTATCATCTCCTTCATTGAACTTACAAATGCGGCAATCGTGCTGTGATCCGGTCGTTGATTGCCCGAAAGAGCCATAAACGTTATGTTCTCGCGACAGGCCCGCTCGATTCTACGAGAAGATATCAAACCACGAGAATAGGCGAACAAAACCACTTTTAATAAAATCTTGGGATCATACGCATGTCGACCTGTTTCATCATTTTGATAGTTACCGTCAAATATGCTCATATCCATCCGGGTTTCCACCAAGGTATGAATTGCAAATTCTAAGGTGCCCGGTATCAATTGCTCTTCAAAGAAAACAGGGATCAGCATACTTTGGGAATAATCATAATGCTTGTATTTAGCCATATCTTCTCTCGCCTTAAATGCTTATCACTCTTGACTATCAGTTAATTACTTCTACCATATAACTAGTCTTTTATTAAGTAAAAAAGCGAGAGAAAATAACTTTTTTTCGAGTACCGATTGGCATTGTCGTAAGTAATTAAGAATGTAGATTTTACGAATACCAAACCAGCAATTTTTACCTTTTTCGACAGTCTCTGCCAGAAGTCCAACTATCAGTTTTCATTAATTTTATTCAGATATAATTCGGATACCCCTACGAATTGAGCCAGTTGATATTTTGCCTCTCATAGCAGATATCT
>JANQEN010000258.1 GCA_028278335.1 Chitinivibrionales bacterium
TACTTGGCAATTTCAATGGTAACCCCATCAATACCGTAATTAAAAGTTAAAAAGGCTATTCCCTTTTGCAAATGAGTAAGAATATTTTTCTCGGTAAGTGATGGAGAGTTTGACAGAACTCGATTCTCTCGTATTTTATCAAAAAATAGTCCTATATCAAACCAGGTAATAGCTGAAATATTTTCTAACTCAGAAAGAAGAGTATCTAATTTTTTATTGAGGTTTACCGCTCCCTTACTCATAGGCCTATACCGCAGAATAAATCAACTCATGGAGAATTTCCTCAAGTACCTCATAGGAGAAATGCTTTTTTCCCAATTGATAGTTATGCTCGGCGATTTCCTTACAGCGCTTCTGGTCACCAATGATTTCACGAATCTGCTCGACCTTTTCATTTGTTAAATCATTGTCCTCAAGCATAACCGTCTCAAACCCCTTGGATCCAATATCCGGCATATACACTGGTTTATAATTATTTACGAAAATCGGCTTTTTGGCAAGGACACATTCAACAAAGGCATTACCAAATCCTTCATAGGTACTAAAGTAGGTGCAGGCTTTTGAGTTGGCATATGTATCTGATAGAGAGTAGATTTTTTTACCACTCTTCGACTTTCCTCGATAGTGCTGAATTCGTTTAGCACCAAAAATCACCTTGTCGTTTAATCCCAGTCGCTCAACTAAGGCAACAAGTTCTTTATAATAACCAAAGCGATTGTCATCAGCTTTACTGCCGGTGATCAACAGTTTAACCTTATCATCCTTTAATCGGCTTACCAGGTCGATAGCGACCTCAATGCCCTTTCGACGAACAATACGGGTCACCTGTGAAATAAGAATAGTATCTTTATCAAAATCAAAGGCACTAAAAAAGTCCCCATTATAATCATCCATTACACCATAGGGTTGATTAAAGTCCATAACATTAGGAACAACAATAGAGTCAACATGATATCGCTCGTCAAGGACCTTTTTTGCCTCCTTGTTGATCACCGCATGTTTTACAAAGTGATATTTCATTGGAAAAGCATCTTCAATGATTTGCTTAATCTCTTTGAATGGCGTTTCGTAACGGTCTCCCCGCTCCCAGGCAAAGTCATGATCGTGAGTGATAATCGGAGTGTTGGATATCTTGGTTACCTTATGTATAGCCATGCCCATAGAGAGATGGGATGGCAGTGCATTGGCATTCTCTGATATAAGGAGGTGTATATCCTTGTCCAATTTCCACTTAAAAATCTTCATAGCTATCTCGGTAGATGTCCGCTCTAAATGATCTAGCAGCTGATCTGGATCATCATCGGGATAGAAAAACGCTCGTTTCTGTTCCCATTCACTCTCGGGAGAGAAAAAAGAGAGTGCCGGTAATTTTTCACAATCCAAATGATTATTTATCTCATTTTTTACCAGTGATCCGGTGAGTATAAAAATTTTATGTCCCATTTTTTGAAGAACATCAATCCACTTTTGCGTTTCCAGTGAGACACCGTCAATATCACCAAACCGACCAATAATAATACCAATATTCATTGAAACATTCCTCTCATTTATAAAACAGCAGAACAGCTTAAGATAATCAAGATTAATTGTCTGTTAAAATAATATTAGATCACATCGAAGTTGATCCTAAAATCGCTTTACTTTACCAGATTATACAAGTATACCATTTGGTACATTCATTTTTTTTAACTATTTTTAAGACGTTTACACTGATGGGAAATTAAATTGGTTAGCATCAAGCCAACCAGTATTATCAAAGGGCTACAATGGATACTAAAAATTTTGAGGATTTTTCAAAAAAGATGACCACCGAAGGATTGGATCCTTTGGTCATTAAAACATTTGAGCGATATTACACAACCCTGGCAGAGGGTAATCTTGGTTTTATAGCAGAAAATAGTATTGAATCACTTTCTGAGGGGACCCTCCCTACCTTAAAGGGACTTGAGCCATATAAGGAAGATGGTAACAAAGCCTTATCTTCTTGCACTCTCATCAAATTAAATGGTGGACTCGGCACCAGTATGGGTTTAGAGGGGCCAAAATGTTTACTCCCAGTAAAGGACACCTTCTCATTTTTTGACATTGTTGCCCATCAGGTAGAGTGTTTCAATAGGACAATCGAATCAAAGATTCCCCTTATTCTCATGAACAGTTTCTCAACTCAGCGTCAAACAGAGGAATTACTTACCCACTACCCTTCAATTTCCACAGATATAGACTCTACTTTTCTCCAAAATAAATTTCCAAAAGTATTAAAAGAGACACTCTCACCGGCAAACTTCCCCCCCAACAGAGCACAAGAGTGGAATCCTCCAGGCCATGGTGATATATTTCTGTCACTGCATCTATCGGGAATTTTAGAGGAACTGCTCGCGCACAATATTACCTACGCCTTTATCTCAAACATTGACAATCTGGGAGCCACTATGGACCCACGACTATTGGGATATATGGCCAAAAACAAGGTGCCCTTTATGATGGAGGTTGCCCAACGAACACCAATGGACAGAAAGGGAGGCCACCTTGCTCGATCCAAGGAGAGTGGTCGTTTACTGTTACGAGAGATCGCTCAGGTACTCGTGCAGGATCTGGAGAATTTTCAGAATATTGATCTCCATCGATACTTCAATACCAATAGTATTTGGGTTGATCTGACAATGCTCAAGCAGACTTTAGATGCCAATCAGGGAGCGCTGACACTACCTCTCATTGTCAATGAGAAGCAGCTTGTTCCCAAGGATAAGTCAACCCCTGCTGTGTATCAGCTAGAGTCTGCCATGGGCTCTGCCATATCTCTCTTTGATGCTTCTCAAGCTGTAGTGGTCTCGCGAGATAGATTTAAGCCAGTTAAAAAGTTCGATGATCTATTTATACTCTGGTCCGACTGTTATCAGCTTTCCGAGTCCTACTCTTTAGAGGCAAACCCAAAGCGGTTGTTACCACCGGTGACTGTTTCCCTGGACAGCACCTACTACGGAAATCTCGGCCTTTTTAATGAGCGCCTGCCCTTTGGTCCCCCGTCACTCTTACAGTGTGAGTCCCTCACTATTAAGGGAGATGTTGTATTTGGAAGAAATGTTTCAATTACAGGGAGCGTTATTCTGGATAACAGGTCAGGAACGCAGCAAACAATTCCTGACAATGCACACCTATCTAAGGATATTGTCTGGAGTTAAGACACCCCAAGATTGGGGATAGTTCTATAACCCAATTACTGTTACCGCAATAAGAAAATAAATGAGTAGCCCACCGGCATCGACTATGGTAGTAATAAGGGGGCCGCTGGCCACAGCTGGATCAATCTTTAATTTTGCCAAAACAAAGGGTAGTAACATGCCAATTAAGTTTGCAAAGAGGACAATTGACAGCATTGATGAGCCAATGACCACAGCAATCCTCCACTGAAAACCTCCATAGAAAAAACCCAATACTCCACCTAATGCGCCCAAGGTCAATCCCAACAGTAAACCGACTAATGTCTCTTTACCAATAGTCTGTGCCCATTGATTAAGATTGATATCACCAATGACTAATGCCCTGATAACCAGAGTGGCTGCCTGAGCACCGGCATTACCACCACCTCCAATTAAGAGTGGTATAAACACCACTAGGACAATGGCGCTGGTCAACTTTTCCTCAAACACGGAAAGTACAATGGCCGAGGCAAGGTTCATGAGCACCAAAGCAATCAACCATCCCGCTCTCTTACTGTAAAGATTAAGGACCGTTGCCCTATGATAGGTCATTTTAAGCGGCGCCACGGATGCCGCCTTTTGCATATCCTCAGTGGCCTCCTCTTCAGCAACGTCCATGACATCATCAAAGGTGACAATGCCAATGAGTGAGTGCTCCGAATCGACTACCGGTATGGCCATGAGGTCATACTTTTTCATGAGGGTTACTGCCTGCTCCCGATCATCAAAGGCGGAAAGAGCTGCAAAGGAGTTGTCCATGAGGTCCTTGATCTTCGTCTCAAGGTCTGCAAGCATAAGGCGCCTCAGACGGATATCATCGAGTAAGTTTCCCGATTTATCAACAACATAGATCATATTGACCGTTTCACTATCCTTACCGTGAACCCTTATATGCTCCAATGCCTTACCCACAGTCCAATCAGAATAGACCGAAACATAATCGGGAGTCATGAGTCGCCCAACGCTCTCTTCGGGGTATCCTAAGAGTTCTCGTGCTTCCTGTAAATCCGGAGCACTTAAAAGTCCCAACAAGCGTCGTGTGACTGGGGCTGGCAACTCTTCTAACAGGGCAGTTCTATCATCAGGGGATAGGTTGGAAAGCAGGTTTCTGGTCTCCGCATCTGTAAGGTCATGCAAAAGTGCATCCTGCTGCTCTGGCTCAAGATAGGCAAACACCTCGGCAGATTTCTGGCGAGGAAGAGAACGAAATATTAATACCCTATCATGTTTTTCACCTAAGAAAAGGACATCCAACACTTCTGGCGAAGGGACTTTCACCAGTCGCTCTTTAAGCTGTGACCATCTCTTGTTCTCAATGAGGTTCTGTAATTCCTTTGTCACAAACTGAGGCATTGCCACAACTCCTCTTAAAGCACCGAAATACTACTCAATCACTATTTGGGATTTTACTATCCAGGCATCCCGAAAGCCAAGTTTTTTTATCTTTCCCAGGGCTCTCTTCGCTTCACCCTTCTCTAAAAAATTTCCTGCATAGAGCTTGTAATAGGGCTTATTAAAAGTAATATACATTTTTAATCTAACTTCATTTTGTAAAGATCGCTTTTTTGCTTTAATATTGTCAAGTGATGTTGAAGCAGAAAGTTGAATCCTATACCCCTCTGCAGTTTCCTGCTGGTAAGCGGGAGCCTTTTTTGGTGCTTCCGTTTTGGTCTGCTTAACGGGCTTATTTTCGATCAAGCTAATCTCTTGACCCTTATTAAGTGTATCCAAATAGGTTTTTTGAACCGTTGGCTCATTGGTATTTGATTTTCCAAAGCCAAAAAGTTGGGTTTGCAGATACACTATTGATAGTATTACCATACAAAAAACAGTCGCTACTCTTGTTGATTTCATAATCACCCTTTCAGTCGAAAATTCGCCAAAAGCACGTTACACCCTTTGAAAAGTACTGCGTACTGAAAATCATAGAATTATATTAATAGAAAATAATTAATACAGGTCATAAAGGGGGCAGCCATAATTCATCAACGCCGAACATATCAAGAAACAGCAGACAGACTTGCTGCGTTGAGGAAGAGGTCACTTGGTCCGCGTTATTGGATTCGATTACTATTTCTATTTGTAATCACCATCATTATTACATGGTATGCTAACCAAAGCACCAATAACCCCTTCTTAAAAAATCGATTCATCCAAATAATTTCGATAGAAGGAAACAGAGCCCTCTCTTTCGTCCAAAAAGGGAAAGATCAGACTAAACACAATACTCTGTTTGTTCTTCCCAGCGCCACCTATTCTCAACCATCAGAGCCAAAAGCGTTCTTTCCATGGTCCCCAACACTTTTTACGCCACAAAAGCATCAACAACCTGCATTAACTTCTGCTCCCAAGCTTTGGTTTGTTTACTCTTTAATAGATACTATAAAGAATGTTCCACAAATAGAATCATGGCCAATCCCAAAGAGCAACTTCGAAACCTATAATGAGTCAAACCTTTCAATTCGAATTGTACACCCCTTTAACAACAACCAACGAGCCCTTTGCTTTACCTATGCTAAGTCTCAAACACTTTACCTTCCAAAATTCCAAGACACGCTACCAGAAATAATCTCATCTCCATTTAAAGAAGCTTTTGACCTGGTGATCATGGAGAGCTCATCTCAAAAAGAAGTGACTTGGGTTCGAAGGCTTTTACGTCCTCTATCTCTTATAGTTTGGAACGATGACCCAGAGCAGCTTTCCCTTGAACCATTACCCAATGTCTTTGTTATTAAACAGGTCGATGGAATTTTTACAATTGTGAAAGATCGAAAAGGTCGAATACATATACGTTCAGAGAAGTAGAATCTTAGGCATCATCAAAACGAAGAGCAAAAACCTCCTCAATGGCAGTACAAGCCATTTCCTCGTCAGTACCGGAGACCTTTAGAGTTAGTTTCGTTCCATAGGGTGCACAGAGCGTTAAGATACTCATGACATTCTTAGCATCTGCCAAAAATCCCTCTTTTATAAGATGGATATCCGACTGAAACTGAGTTGCTGTTTTTGTAAGCACAGCAGAGGGACGGGCGTGCAAACCCTTTGGATTCGAAACAAAAATCTCTTTCTCAATCAAAATGGAACACCTTTTATTTGCGTTTCTCTATTATCAAGGCAGTTGTTAATCTATGCAATATATTACCCAATTGGATTGATAATTGTACTACTACTTCTTTAAATATATCTTATTGCTGAAAATAATCCAGTGTTATTTACTCGATTAAAGGGGCCAATCATATCCAAGATGATTTGCAGCAGATGTGATCTATTGTTATTCCTTGAGGATATTCTAAGTTTCTAGATCCTTTTTTTGCGGACCGTAGCCTTTAACAACTAAGAGAAAAAAAAGCACTAACCCAAATAAGGCAAATCCAGAAAATTGCATAAGCTGCCCACTACTCCACTGTTTAATAATCCAACTGCCAGCAAGACCACCAATTGATCCAGCAATTGAGATCCGAGCAACATTCATGATGCTCATATAAGTAGCGCGCATTTGAGCGTGAGCTTGGCGATCAACAAGATCGATTATACCAATGTAAGTCATTCCAAATGCGGGACCATGTAAAAGGGCTGCACCAAACTTAAATAGAAATGTTGTCTCTGGGGTAAAGGTAGAGAACAGTAACAATCGTACCGCATTTATCAGCAGCCCCGCAGCGATGAGCCACCGGCTTCCAAATCGATGAACCAAGGCTGGTGAGTAGATCATTACCGGGACTTCTAAAAGCGTCCAGGTACCAAAAATGAGCCCTATTTCAAAGGGGTTTTTCATGACATCATCAAAAAAGTAACCCATATACATAAAGGTTGCACTATTTATTGCACCATGACCAAGAACAAAAACGAGGAATACCAAAAAGAGAGTATCCTTTTTTAGATGCCCCCACGGTATTTTGACCGGTTTTGAAATGGGGGCATCTTTTATTCCCTTTAAAGAAATAATCCCCAGCATACCATAGCCAAAGGCGGTGCCATAAAGAATCAGCGGTAGATGATAATGGTAAAAGAGAAGAACACCCATTGCGATAGTCGCAACACTCCATCCAAAAGTACCCCATAGACGATACCGGCCATAATCAGCTCGATCTGCATGACGGTTTAAAAAGAGCATGGTCTCTGCGTCTATAATAGGAATGACCGGTTGTAGCAGCAGATAAAAGAGTGCCAGTAGTATGAAAATCAACATAAATTTAATTGGCAATCCCACTGATAAAGCCCACTGCTCGCCAATCAATCCAATACCAATCGCAACAAGCGATCCGATCAAACAACAGAAGGTGATTATGTACCTACCTAGGTGTAATGTATCCGCCAGTATCCCAGCGGACATACTCCCAACAAGTCCAATAAGAGGCATAATTAGAAAAAGTAAACCAATTAACTCGATTGCAGGAGTGCCATCGCTATTCACCAGTACATACTTATAGAAAATCCCTTGAAATGGTAGATAGAATCCAAAAGCAATATAGAGAAAAAAGTAAATTATTTTGAGGATTGCTGACTGACGTTTACCTTGCTGCTCCATCTCTTGTGTTATTCTTACTCTCCTTTAGAGCAGATCCATTTATGCAATCTATTGGGTTCGAACACCATTGTCATACACTTCAGGAGGTAGACTTTTTCCTCGACTATCCCAAATCTTAAAAATACCCTGTTCCTTGCCATTCTTAAAGATTCCTGCTACCATTTTCTTACCATTTTCGTGCCACTCGCTATACTTTCCATGATAGAGCCCCTCTTTAAAATTGGCCATGACCTTCATTTTCCCATTCTCATACCAATCTATTGATTTGCCATGTTTTTTTCCTGCAAGGAATTTATAGGAAAATTGTCGTCCTCCATTTTCATACCATCCATCGGAGGTCACCTCTTTACCATCTTTGAAAACAGTAACGGCAAATTTCTTGCCACTGCTATACCATTGCAAACAGGTGCCATGAGCCACACCAGCCTTATGGGGAAGCTCCTCTTTTTTCTTTCCATTCTCGTGCCATTGAGTATGAGTCCCCTCCTCTTTACCCTCTTTAAAGGAACCCTCCATCATCTGTTGGCCATTTTCATACCATATTTTGGCGAGCCCCTCTTTTTTCCCCTCTTTATAGGTTACCTCTTCGCTCTTTGTACCATCTTCATAGTATTCAATAAAGGTTCCATTTTTGACACCTTCCTTATACAGGCCTTCCATTTTTTTTGTTCCATCAGCATACCATTCTGAAAAGGCGCCCTGTTCCTTACCTTTTATATAGGTAGCCTCTATTTTTGGCTTGCCATTCATATAAAACGATGCATAGGTGCCATCTTTTTTCCCCATCAAATAGGTGAACTGCTCACGAATGTTTTTATTTTCCCAATAGGAGGTGTAGGGGCCATGTTTTACTTCCTTCCCTTGCTCATCCTTGGCAACGCTAAACTCCTCTTTGAGTCTTCCAGAACTGTATCGACTCTTTTTCGTATCACTACAGGCGATAAATAAAATTAGACCACAGATAAAACAGATAATACCGAAAATCGATTTAGAATTCATAGGATTATCCCTTCCTGGGTTTAGGATAAAGTAAAGATAGTTCCCCTCTTACTTATTGAAACCGTATAAATAATTTAGTATTAGACCCTCTACAAAACAATGAATTATCCAGAAAAATTATATAGTGATGATAATCACCTTTGATTCAATAAGATTCCCTGATATGACAGAGTATGGTCACCTATTTTAGAGACAGTTGAAATCTCCCTATCAGTCTCCTGATTCAGTGGCAAAGGGATTTGTCTCTTCATCTTCATCTCCCATAACATCGTCACCTAGGATATCTGAGAGTGAGGGCTCTTTTATTTCAAGAGATGTCTTTTCCTTTACTGTGGCATCATATTCAATTGTAGCAACCGGTTCGGCACTAATCTCTAATTGGGAAAGATAATCACGTATTTGAGCGTATTCCTCTCTGGCACTTCGCCAAAAAATGAAACATTTCGCTCGAACATCCCCCTCTAATGCAGAAAGGAGGGTGTTGAAATAGTTCATTTTCGTCTCATAGAGCGATTCAAGATCTTTGCAAAAGTTGAGTACTTTTGAGGAATCGCAGGATTTTGTCTTGAGTAGATGGTTAAAATACCGTTTTTTAATTTCCATCTCATCATTCCGAACAGACTCATCTGGGATGATGGTTGGTTCAGCAGCAATCACAGCTGCCCTCTTTTCTTCAAGGAGAGTATAGAGGCTATCAATTTTGGGAAATTTCTCATGATCCTCGGGCACAAAAAAGGAGACCTCCTCGGCAAAGATATTTACAGTAAAAACAAAGAACAACACTCCAAAGATTGATAGAGAAGGTGTTAAAAAAGCATTGACAAATGAACCAACAGACCGCATGGAATTACTTGAACTCATGGTATAATCCTTTCATGATTATATGGGTGGACGAACCCCCGTAATTATGGAACTTTATTTGAGATTAATATACCTCATTGTCTGAGTATGATGCAAAGAATGAAGGATGTCCATGTATCTCCTTTTTGGTTAATTAATAATTGACCGTGTATTATTTTACCAATACAAAATTGAATAAAAAATCTATGCAATAATCCACCAATCTTATGAGGAGAAAAACCCCATGGAAAAAACAGTTAAAAAACAAAAAGACTCCACACTCATTGCTGGTGTTGGTTCTGCTTTGCTCGATATCCTGCTTACAGAGAGTGATGATTTTGTATCGCAAACCGGTGCCGCAAAGGGAGGAATGACCTTAGTGGAGACTGAAAGAATTGAAAAAATCCTCAGCACTACTGAGCAGACCCCTTCATTGGTTCCCGGCGGATCAGCCTGTAATACCATCATTGGTATTGGCAACTTAGCACAAAAAGCTCGATTCCTTGGGAAGCGAGGCGATGATGATCTGGGTGAAGTTTTTGAACGAGCACTGACACAGTTCAATGTTGATCCATTGTTGGAAAAGGGAACCACTGCCACAGGACGGGTATTATCGGTCATTACCCCCGATGCGCAACGCACCATGTTTACTTACCTGGGCGCCTCTTCTGAAACAGACCCTCAAACCATTACTGCTGATAAATTTGCGGACGTTGCTTTAGTACACTTAGAGGGATATCTACTCTTTAATGAAGAATTAATATTAGCGGCTTTAAAGGCAGCTAAAGAGGCCAATACTCTGATCTCTCTGGACCTTGCCAGTTTTACCGTTGTTGAGGCATCAAAGAATATTCTTACTGACATAGTAAATGAATATGTTGATATTCTTTTAGCAAATGAAGATGAGGCTAAGGCCTATACAGGCATTGAAGATGAGATGAAATCCTTGGAAGAGCTGAGCAAAGCTGCACCAATAGCCGTGCTCAAGCGGGGTAAACGGGGTAGTCTTATAGCTGGAGATGGCGAGGTTCATACCATTGGGATAATGGGATCTGGCGAAGCCATTGATACAACTGGAGCTGGAGATCTTTGGGCATCAGGTTTTCTCTATGGCCTGATTAATGGCTATTCTTTGGAAAAATCTGGTACCATTGGGGCTGCCTGTGGATATGAGGTTTGCCAGGTCATTGGAGCCCATATTCCAGAAGATGGATGGGCGAGAATTAAAAAAGCAATTTAACTGGTTAAAATTACTCCTCAAATCGGGTAAATTACCCGTAATGTGTAAAAAAAATAGTGCCTTTTATACTGAAACCTCATCAGGAATTTGTTTAAGGATGATAAAAAATAGATGTGAAATAATTGCGAACATATTGCATAACATGTTTATTTATCAGCAAGTTATAAGACAATTATTTAATTCTTTTTATTACACATTCAATCAATTCTCTATTTTTTATTCTCAATCTGATGATTGGCACGGCACTTGCAATATAAATATAGCGAGAGTGTTTAATGCCACGAGAAGTGGATGTGTGTGATGATGATGGGGTATCAGGTGTGATGGCCTGAGAGAGGAAAGGTTGAGAAACCTTTCCTCTTATTTTTTATAGAGGTCCATTTTTAAAAAGTTTATAAATATAGTGGGAATTATCGGCATTTTATACTAAATTACTATTATAATGAAGTTTGAATTTCTTACATATAGGATTTATAATGGTTAATGGACAAAATTGTTGCTCCCCCGCTTCAGACGAAAATGATTGCTCCTGCAAACCAGCAAAAAAAAGCAACAAAGGAAAATGGCTTCTTTTTTCATTTATTATGCTTGTTGCCCTTGGATTGGGAAGTTATAAATTAAAGCAGAAACAGGAATGCGCAGATCAGATAAACTGTAGCCCCAGCTGTAAACCAGCCCAATGCTGCCCCCCAAAGTAGGCCTCTAATCAATGCAAGCGTGGTTTAACTCGGTATTTGCATCGCCTCAATGGAGTTTTTCACTCATCATTGCCTCTTTTCTCTTTGGTGCATTTAGTGCTATCGGTTCCTGCTGTAATGTTGGTGCCTTAGGGGCCATTGCTTCCTATGCTAGCTCAAAGGAGCACAAAGAAAAAAGCGATTTATTAGCGTTAACCATCAGTTTTATTTTTGGCACCATGCTATTCCTGGTAATATTAGGATTAATCATTAGTTTTACTGGAAAAGCAATTAGCACACAGATCAATTATTATGGTCGGTTTATCATGGGGATATTGCTGGTCTTCTTTGGACTTGTAACATTGGATCTATTCCCTATTTCTCTCCCTAATTTAACACCAAACATTAAACATAAGAGTTCAGGTATTTTTGCAGATCTTCTTTTTGGATTTGCTCTTGGTGGTGGAACACTCACCTGTACCTTACTATGTTGTAGTCCCCTTATTCCGGTGCTACTTACCATGTCAACGATGGAAAATGGCTCGATTAAAAGTTTTATTGTCATTTTAATTTTTGGTATTGGCTATTGCCTTCCCCTGGCAGGAATATTAATGGGCTTTAGTTATGGTACCTTTGCCATAAAAGCACAGAGAATAATTACTATAGTTAAAAAAATTGCAGGATTCCTTCTTATTGGATTTGGGTTTTACTTTTTAGCCACTATCTAGCGCTTATTTATGAATGGGTTGGTCAATTGCATCAAAACCTGCTTCCATAAAAACCTCTGAAATTGTTGGATGTGCATGGATCACCTTTGCAACATCGTATATAGTGCCTTCTAAGTTCATGAGTGTTGCTGCTTCAGCTATCATATCAGTGGCATGGGGAGCAACAATCTGCACACCAATGACTTCACCATATTTTTTATCAGAAAGAATTCGTACAAATCCCTCAGCCTGACCCTCGATCATGGCTTTACCATTTGCTGAAAGAGGAAATTCACTAACCTTCATTTCGATACCCTGTTTTTCTATTTCTTCGCAGGTTAATCCGATCTGAGCAATTTCTGGTTGTGTATATATGTTAATCGGCAGTAATGAAAAATCTAACTGTTCAGGAATACCAATGATATGGTTGACAACATGCAATCCCTGGGCAGAGGCTGCATGGGCAAAACTGCTCTTACCATTAACATCGCCAATTGCGTAAATGTTAGAAATATTGGTCTGGCAATGATCATTAACTGAAATAAATCCATCACGCTGTTCAATAATTATCTCACTATCAGGAATGACTCCTCTCCGATCGTTCGCATTAATGATCATATCATAGGGAACAGACCCTGTTTCAAGAGTGATTTCACTTTCTTTAATAGATGTAATATTTTGATGATTGACCAGGGTAATTTTATCTTTCTTAAATGCCTTTCGAACAAAGGTATCTAGAGAGGTATCCAATCCTGGTAACAAAGGATCCTTAGGGGAAAGAAGCGTAACGTTTCGATCAATTAATGCAAAAAATTGAGCTAATTCAATTGCATGGGGTCCTCGTCCATATATGACGATATGTTGGGGAATCTCCTTTAATTGTAGCAACTCGCTTATTTCAGTTACCTTCACTGTTGAGTTGACATGGGGAATTGGCTCAGGCGTTGATCCTGTGGCAATGATGATATGTTTTGCCTTAACAGTTTGGCTAGAATCAACCACAATCGAATGGTCTGGGGATAGTGTTGCGTAGCCACGAATGTGCTCTACACCATTTTTCTTTAAAAGATATTCAACACCCTTTCCAAGCCGTCGCACGATACTTTGTGTTCGTTTTACAGCTTGACTATAGTTGAAGCTCGCCTTGCTTAGGTCAATTCCATCAACACCAAAGGAGGCACTATTTTTTACCAGTTTGTATCGTTTAGCACTCTCTAAAAGCGATTTAGTCGGGATACAACCCCAGTTAAGACACATACCACCAATAGCAGCTTTCTCAATAAGAGCTGTTTTTAATCCCACCTGTCCAGCTCTGATTGCAGCGACATATCCTGCAGGGCCACCACCAATTATTGCAACATCATACATATCATCTCTCCTTAGTATAGCACCATTGAAGCAGGATCAGTAAGAAGGGCAGCTAAGAAATTCATAAATCGTGTAGCTTCCCCACCATCAATGAGACGATGATCAACAGAAAGAAAGAGCTGCATGACCTTTCCAACTACTATGGCTCCCTCCTTAACAATTGGTTTCTCTCGAATCTGTCCGGTTCCTAAAATTGCGGACTGGGGATAGTTTATAATTGGTACTGCTGCGTAGCCCCCAAAGGAGCCGGTATTTGTAATTGTAAAGGTGCCCCCTTTTAATTCATCTAAGGTCAACGCTCTGCTCTGCGCTTTCTTTGAGAGTTCCTGAATAACTTGAGCAATCTCCTTTATTGATAAGTTATCAACGTTGTGGATAACAGGAACAACCAAACCTTCAACCGTATCAATAGCAACCGAGATGTTTATTGCACCTGGAATAATAATGCGATCACCCTCTATATCAAGTTGCGCATTGAGCATCCTGTTTTTCTGTAAAGCAATAGCTGTAGCCTTCATGATGAAGGATAGAAGGGTTAGGTGAATGTTCTCCTCTGCAAATCGTGGTTTATGTCGCGCTCTTAGAGCAATCAGTGAAGAGAGCTCAACCTCTTCAAAGAGAGTCATGTGAGCAGCTGAATGTTTGGACGTCACCATATGCTTGGCTATGGTTTTACGCATCTGTGACAAAGGTATATAGGTGACATCCTTCTCTTGGAACGATTTGGGCCCAAAGGTACCTGATTTTTTTGCTTGGGTATTTCCAGCGGTATAAGCTTGTTGGATATCTTTCTTTGTCACCCTTCCGGCAGGACCAGTTCCTTCTATTTGATTTATGTCAAGCTTGTACTCCTTAGCCATTGCTCGGGCAACAGGAGTAGCTAAGTTTTTTTTCGAGGATATTCTTTTATCTTCAGAAGCTTGCTGCCCCTCTGAGCTTGCAGGCAATATAGCACTCTCTCCTGCTACTTCCAAGGTTCCCACAACTCCGGCACTATCCTCACTCTTTTTAGATGAAGATACTAAGGATGACGTTTTTTTTGTTTCCTCTTCACTTTCTGTATCTTCAACTTCGATCTCTACCAGGGTATCACCGACATTAATCACCTGCCCCTCTCCACCAAATCGAGAAACAATTGTTCCACTCCGTGGTGAGGGTATATCAGTAACCACTTTGTCAGTCTCAACCTTGACAAGTGAATCCCCCTCCTTAACAGTATTACCCTTATCAATATACCATTCCAGTATTTTTCCCTCGGTAATTCCTTCGCCAATATCGGGAAACTTAAAGATAAATCGCATTGTTTTCTCCATGAAAGTATTGTGTATTCTAATAAATTGATATTGTTGGCATATCACGACCTTTGCTAGAATTTTATTAACTGTTGTATTTCATAAAAAATTCTCTCTGGGTTTGGCATGTAATGATGCTCCCCTTGGGGAAGAGGCATAACTGTATCAAAGCCAGTCAATCTTCGTGGTGGTGCCTCTAAGCGTAAGAACGCTTCTTCATTGACAATTGTGATAAGCTCGGAAATGATACTGCCGGTTGCAGCTGCCTCAGTTACTCCTAAAAATCGACCTGTTTTATTTACTGAATCGGCAATAGTCTTTCGATCGATTGGATATATGGTACGTAAATCAATAAGCTCCACAGAGATGCCGCTCTTGTTTGCAAAGGCCAAAGCCTTTTGTACATCTCTTACCACAGCACCATAGGTAACCACGGTAATATCTTCACCTGTAGCAAGAACATTAGCTTTACCAAGAGAGAGAGTATATTTGTCTTCGGGGACCTCCTGTTTTATGGCACGATAAAGTCTTTTAGGCTCTAAAAACAGTATTGGATCATTTGACTCAATTGCAGAAATAAGCAAGCCCTTTGCATCATAGGGGGTTGAGGGGATAACAACTTTTAACCCAGGAATATGAGCGAATAACGCTTCGGGACTTTCGGAGTGATGCTCTAAGGCTTTGATACCTCCCCCAAAGGGCATACGAATCACCATGGGCACCGAATATTTACCCCGTGTTCTATTGCGCATTCGGGCTACATGAGTAACAATTTGATTAAAGGCAGGATAGACAAAACCGGAAAACTGGATCTCAACAATGGGGCGGAGCCCAGCCACAGCCATACCAACTGCAGTACCGACTATGCCTGACTCAGCCAGAGGAGAATCAAAGACCCTCTCCTCTCCGTACTTCTTCTGCAGATTACTGGTAATCCTAAATACGCCGCCTTCAACCCCAGCATCCTCTCCATACAACACTATAGAGGAGTCCTCCTTTAATTTAATATCAAGGGCATCATTGATTGATTCAACCATATTCATGACACTCATTTTTGGACCCCCTTCGCCTGTAAAAACTGCTCGTAATGAGTCTGTTGCGCCTTAAGGTCCTCTGGTATTTCACTATAGAGATGGTTAAAGCAGTCATGAACATCATAGGATTTTGAAGATTCAAACTCTTTAAAATCCTTCTCAATCTTCTTTTTATACTGCTGAACCAATTTCTCCTCTTGTTGTGCGCTCCACTTTTTCTTTTTCGTTAAATACATAGAGAGTCGCTTGAGAGGGTCCTTTTCTTGCCATTGTTTCTCTTCTTCGATGCTTCTATACTTTGACGGATCATCAGAGGTCGTATGCGCACCAAGCCGATAGGTTACAGCCTCCAGTAAAAAGGGGCCCTCCCCTTTTCTAGCACGGCCAACTACCTCTTTTAATGAAGTATACATGGCGCTAAAGTCATTTCCATCAACTTGCAATCCCGTAATACCATAGGCAACAGACTTTAATGCTACGTTCTGTGCACCGGTCTGCCTTGTAAAGGGACAAGATATGGCATAGCCATTGTTCTGAACAATAAATATAACCGGTACTTTCCATACAGAGGCAAAGTTGAGGGCTTCATGAAAATCACCCTCAGAGGTTCCCCCATCACCACAAAAGGCAATAACAACATTTTTCTGTTTCTTTAATTTTATTGCATATCCAATTCCTGTGGCATGTAACAATTGTGATGCAATTGGTATTGAAACAGGCAACATATTATGAGCCTGCTTTAGGGCCATGCCCTGATCATGGCCACCCCAATATTGAAAAAGTTCAAAAAGCGTCACTCCCTTTGCAAGCCATGCAGCCATTTCCCGATAAGCTGGAACAAGCCAATCCTCTTTTTCAAGGACCATACCAGCAGCAACCGCGATGGCCTCCTGGCCAATATTGGGAGGATAGGTATACATTCTCCCCTGTCTTTGATAGGAGACTATCTGCAAGTCAACTGTTCGCGCAAAGAGTATTCGCTTGAGGCCCTCAATGAGAACCTTTTCTTCAATCAAGGCAAATCGCTCTTTTTCCAATATAGTCCCTTTTTCATCCATAATTTGGAATTTAGGAACCGATATTTCATCTTTTTTTATGAACATAGTTGTATCCTAATTCTTCATATGTATTGAAATAGTGCATTAAAAGGTTTATAAATCTTGGTTCTATCTCATCTAAACAACAGTATCTTCAATCTCCTCACCCATTATAAAGGTATTGTTAAAGTGCAAAGATCTTGTTAAGCAATAATATTTCGCAAAAATCAGGCCATTTTATGTTCCCATTCTCATTAGCAATTAGTAACAGGGTGTTTAGGATACACTCCTTATAAATAGCGTTAGTCTTAGAGTCTTTACATACCCAAAATCCTAAATACAATAATAGATTATTTATTCGACTTTAGACTATCTTTAGTATTTTGCGCGAGGGATACGTAAGGTGCGGAGCAGTGTTTTTGCGAAGCAAAAATACCGGAGCGAACGCGAAGCCTGAAGCAGCCCGACCCGAGCCAGCGAGGGACGCGCCCAAAAAAAATCAATTAGTTTAGATAACTAATTGAACCTTTTAAAGAAGGTACAAAAAGTCCAAGATGCAACATTGATTTAAATTATAGAAATAGAGACATGGCGTTTTGTTAAGCACCGTACTTTATAAAATCATTTTATAGGAGACTTTTTTAATGAGTGCCTCTGATAAAAGAGCATTCATATCTTTGATTCTTCTCACTGCTCGCGCTTTTGCCTCTTTATTCTCAAATCTTTCGTTTCCAATTCCATTTTGTGCTCGTTGGAGTATCAATACACAAATCTGTAATTCTAAAGCAGAAAAGGTTTTAAAATAGTTAATCTTCTTATCTCTTTCAGTGTCATTGCTGGGTAATTTTTCTACCCAGCTGTCAGATTTTGTTACACCCTCTTTTGTAGCGGTTGCAGAATACTCTCCCGCAGCAAGAATTCGTGTGCCCGAAGAGGATAACAAAACCGTTCCAGCTTCCACTGTTCTGGTATCACTCTCAATTGACTTTAGATAACAGAGAACCTGTGCTCCATAGTTTGCTTCTGGATTTAGCTTTACCACAACCTTTCGATCCTTCCATCTCGACTTTGCCTTGCGACTTTGAGCATCAGTGGTGTCTTCTCCCAAGGAGAGTGCTTCAACATGAATGGTATCAAAGGAGTTGTTATCATACTCTTGACATATATAGTTCCGCACTGCCCAAGCTCGTCGAAAACCTAAATTTTTATTATAGTCATTATCCCCTTCTAAGCTTGCATAGCCAATCACCGTAATATCACCGACCAGCTTCAAATCCTTCCGCTGTTGCATACAGTGACTACGAAGATAGGTGTTGAGCCCCTTGTCCAGATCTTGCTTTGAACTGCTTCCCTTTTTTAAATACTCAGCGAGCCCAGCCTCTTTTCTATCCTTTAATGCATCATGTTGCGCTGTGGAAGGTTCATCGAATTCAAAATAGAGGGAAATCTCATCTTTGGTGACATCAACCTCACGATGGCTCATACCAACCATAAAGAGAGCATCATCGGGAATGGTTTCATTTGTATAGTAATCTTCTCGTTTCCCTTTTAGCCCAGATTCACGGGACTTTTTCGATTTTGCACTATCAACCGATTTTGGTTTAAGTGCTGTATGAGCATCTAATGCTTTTGAATAGGATTCCATTGCCATGAACATACTCCTAAATAAAAATTGGTGCTCCTCAGGTATCAAAACTAAGAAGCACCCTCAATTGTCTTGTTGTGCTATATGGTTTCCGGTTCTGAAAAGGAGGGATCGATTGTCAACTCCTCTCCAGATTTGCCATGGCCATTTTCCATAGAGAGAGAGGTCAAACTATCAGGAAGGGGTTGATAAAAGATACCCTTCTCAGTACGTTGCTTCAATTCATCCACTAATGCTACCTGTCGATTAGTCTCTATCCTACGACGATCCTCAAGGTATTCCTCTGTGGCGGGTTTCATACCAACCTGCGCATCAACATAGTATTTACCAGAGTTCACGGTGTAAAAATCTCTCTCTCCAATTTTAAGTGGCTTGACCGTTGATTTTAGTTTAAGAACTGTTAAGAGACTATCAGGAAAGGGTTGGAAGAACTTTGGTTTTTGATTAACCTCATCATTTTTATCAACGTTCTTTTTCTCCTTGACTAGGGGTGGCACAAATTTTTTCTCATCAAAGAGTATTGATTCGCATTTAGAGCGAAGCTGCTTTAATTTATAATCACTCCCATTAAGAAAAGAGATAATCTGTGGATTGTCATCCACCACATCATCCTTTAGACAGGCATATCGAGTTAGAATTTGTGCTGCAATACCTTTGGCGATTTCCTGTCGATCCGCCAACGGGTAAATCCGTAAATCGTGGATAATCGATCCAAAGTCTTCTATATCATAGCTTTTCCTAATGGTAATACCAGTTCTTGGAATAATCTCAACACCTGTATCAATGTGGATCTTGACATCATCAATGCGTAACTTTGTACTGTAGATATTGGTCACTTGAAAAAAGTTATAATTAACGGTTTTACCTTCGTTAATATTTGCAATGGTCGTTTTGGTGGTTTCCGATTCCATATCTTCCCCAGTGACCTTCTCCTCCAAACTGGCACTCATCTCAGAGGTGCTAGAAAAGGCGACCTTATTGTTCTGTGATACTTCGGAAGAGCATTTCTTTGCAGTATTACTCACCTTTTTAAGCATTGAGGAGGTTGAGGAGTTGCTTGAATTGCTGCGGTTATTCGAGTATCCTGCTTTTATGCTCGCCCGTCCCCAGCCCCAGCCAGCACTCACTTCGCCACTGACACTGACATTGGTCGTCTCAGTAGAGGATTGTGAACTCGCTGCAGAGGACTCAAAATTATCCTGTAAACTTGACTCAAAGGAGTCATTCCGTTTGGTCTCCGCTGTTGATTCACTAGAAGCGGTACTTGATTGTTTACTGCTACTTTTGCTGATGCGCTCCCAGGATCGTTTCTTTGTGGATACGATCTGCATTTCTCGAGATTCACCGGGAAAGAGATTTATGGAATGACAAAACTCACCAAGTCCAATACCGGACCACCCAACGTCTAAGGTGTAATTCTCTTCAAACAGAAAAGAGGGTGGATGCAACTGTTTTGCGCTGAACACCGGGTTTTTAATGACTAATCGCTTTTCTGTGTTGGAGAGTATCAGTATATCCTCTCGATTCTCTCGTGGGTTTTCAGTGATATCAATAACGTGATCCTGCAATGTGATACCATATTGATCGGTGTATTCTCCGTTGACAAGGGTATATTCTCTAATGTCCCTTTCAACAGAAGGATTCCCCGTTGTTTCACCACTTATTGAATTCGACAGGTTGTCAAAAAGACTTTGTGAGCTGGTTACTTGCACCTCTTTTTTCTGATCAACTGTTCGATACGCCCTATGGCACCACTTATCCTCAACCCAACTATAATATTTATATCGACCCCGATTGGTACGCATAAAGGTTTCATGGCGTACTCTATTCACATAGTTGGTATTATAGGCATAATAGTGAATATAAAATTCCATCCAGGTTTGTACTCTTTGCTGAACAATAGTCTGCTTAAGCGTGATGGGTTGATTACCAAGAACGTCAGTGCTTCCGCTTGGTTCACGTAGATGGATTCCCTGTTTAGCTAAAAAATCCTTAAACTCCTGATACTTTTGATCAGCCTCAATCTTTTTATTAAAGGCAGATCGATAGTACCCTTCATGATTGTCTAATTCAGCAGGGGTAATATTAATATCATTGGTCGCCCTCTTATATCGCTGTTGGGCAAGGGTAAATCGTTCATTGGCAAAGTACTTCTCTGCCCATAATTGTTGCGCCTGATTAAGCCAATTAATTGGTCGAAGATCGACCTCTTCCATGAGGAATTCCTTTTTATACTCCTCTGTTGAATCTTCAGGTAGCTCAAGAGAATGAGGAAGGAGTACTGTTGTAACAGCACCAGTTTTGACTTGTAGTCCATGAAATACTGCATCATCACAATAACGGCTATAAAAACCAACTCCCGATTGTGCAGTAAGGGTGACATTTTTAACTATCTGTTGATGGGTTTCATTTCCCACACTGAATAGACAGAGCAGGTCCGTGCCGCTTTGTTGTCGGAGCGTTAGAGTAGCATCTTTACGGGAGTAGTTTTTTGGTAATCTCTTTACTTCTCCCACCTCTTTAACAAAGCCATTACTTACTCGTAAAAGAGCGCATGAATCTTGTGGATTCCATGCATCATTATGAAAGTAGCGAAAGATGAAATAGTCTTTGCTGTTTTCAAAATTGAAAACAACGCCCGATTCGCCTTCATTACCCAAAGTGATTCTTGCGGAGAGACTTGTAATACTTTGGTCAAAGCGTTGTTTATTTATAGCGACAGTACCAAAGTTTTTATCCTTTCCCTTTAAAAAATAACCGCAGTTTGCTGTCTGGATTAATCTCTTCTCTTTGGTTATACTCCATTGTGACCTCTTTTTAGAAGGGTCAAAGACTTCCCACTTCTTTTCAAAAACCTGCTCATAGGGATTTGACTCTTCCTCTGGACTTTTATCAGCAAGGATTTCTCGCTCTAATAATTTTGCTTCAGGAGGTTTACCAACCGTAATCTCTCTATTGGTAAGATTCTTTCTCAATATCTCAGCCAGGTGGTAATCCATGGGCGAGATATTGGAAAAATGGATGGGATTGGTGCTTTCGGGAATTCGAATGGATAGGTTTTTAAGCAGCTCTTCCCGGGATACACTTTGTGGGGTTGGCATGACTCCTCCTCGGTTAAGGACATGGGTGATTTATATGTTGTTACAGAGACTCAATCATGATGACAGCATTAACATAGGATAGTCAATGTACATTCAGAACAACTATAGTAAAACTGTATTAAAATAGTATTTCGGAGATGGTACTCAAACTACTTTTTTAGACACAATCCACTAGGGCACAACAAGCACATGAACTCTTGACACATTGTCCTTATACTGAACAATCCATATACCCCTTGGTAAAGTATTTGTTAGGCCAGCTTGTTGAGAGAGGCGCTGTTTATTCACTAATTGTCCCTTTACTGAGTAGAGATTGCACGATTGAAGATCCTTCAATCGAATAGGCCCCTTCAATACATTCCGTTGGTTTTGTATCAATCCTTTAAATTGTGCTCCCTTATTTGATTCAATAGGCGTAACCCAATCAAGGCGGGTTGTCGCTAAAACCCCTTGCCGATTCATGTTTCCAGCTGCAATCAGTAAGGTGTCCTGTGATGAAGCGATAGTATTACAATTAAAGATCTTGTTCATTGGACGTTTAGTCCATGTCGTGCCATCATTGGACAATAAAAGCGTATCAGTATAACCGGCAGCAATGAAATAGGAGCCCGACCAAATCACTGATTTTAGTAATTTAAAAGAGTTCCATTGATCATAGGTCCATTGTCTCCCATCATTTGACCTCAACCGGACCCCATTGTTTCCAACAGCAACCCAATGTGTACCTGACCAAGCAGTAGAATAGATAGTGCAGTTTTTATCAAGTTGATGTTCTTCCCACGTTATAGCATTAGCTGAGGAGAGTGCATGATCACCATTTCCCAATGCGATAAAGTGCCCCTGGTAATTGACAGAATAGAGATTATCTGAAACACCGGATACTCTTGAAGTCCAATTGAAACCCTGAGGCGATGTAAAAACACTCCCCCTTGTTCCCACTGCAGTGAATTGTTCTCCGTTCCAATGAATATCATAAATATCTCTGGATACTCCCAAGGGTAGCTCCCTCCAAGCAGTATCACCTTTCTGTGTAAAGAGCTTCCCTCCTCTTCCTCCAACAACAATTATTGAGTCTTTTTTTGCAACCCCATGTAAGGCATTGGAGCTGGGTGGGTTGTACCATCGCCATGAGACACCATTCTTTGATGCAATAACACTCCCCTGATCTCCAACTGCAATGAGACCATCCTTGGTTGAAACAATATTATTGATGTTCTCAATTTCATTTTTCCAATGAAGTGTATACTCACCCAAGGAATTCCTTGAGATGATACTCATGGAGTCACCAACCACGTATAAAGTATTCTTTACATAAAAGAGATCATTTATAAAAGCACCGGATAAGGGAACCACATGCGCCTTCCATACCTTTCCATCTTTTGAAGAGTAGAGTTCTTTACTATAGAAAGCCACGCCAAAATAAAGACTATCCTTTTTAACCACCGAGCATATACCTGGTACTGTAGTCTCTCTTTTCCAACTAAGACCATCCTCCGAGGTAACGACCACGTTCCCAGGACCAACTGCAATAAAGAGAGAGCCGGTCCAACAAACACGGGACAACAACGATGATACTGGAGAAATCCGACTAACCCAGGTTATTCCATCACTGGAAGAGAGAATCGTTCCTTTATCACCCACAGCAATGAGTTGTGACCCAGAATAGCATACTGCCATTAATAGTTCTGCTGTGGGAGAGGTGCACTCCCGCCATGTAGTGAAATCATTAGATCGAACAATTTTTCCAGAATCTCCTACAGCCACTAACTGCGTATCAGCCCAGACAGCTCCCCTTTTCCAGGTTGCTAAAGAAGAAGTATGGACACGCCAGGTCTTGCCATCTAAGGAGCTTACATAGGAGTCAACCGGTCCAAAGGCAATGAACTTCTCCCCTGTCCAGCATACCCATTCTAAAGTAGTCGAAATATTCGAAGGGTGAACTTGCCAATACGCACCATCCTTGGATGAAAGAATGAGCCCCTCTGCCCCAACAGCTACAATAAGCGAATCGGAAGCTGTCCCCCCCTTAATATTAAGTCCATGCAGTAGCTGGCTATGATCAGTCCAGGTGATCATTGACAGACTATCAACCATAACCGATAAAAGGAATATCCATGCAATTTGAATAATGATACCTTTTGCCATTTAGCTCACACCTAATCCTTCTTTTTTATTGTACGGTATAGTGGAGAAAAGTGCTCTAACTTCCTCTTGGAATGTGGACTGTTGAATGGTTTTTATGAAGATTGTACGTAGGTGTTGAGCAAGCTGGCTAGCTCCGAAGTAGTAAAGGGTTTTTTTAGACTGGCTGTAAATCCATACTCCTGAGGCTTTGCAATAATTGGATCCTCTGCATAGCCGCTGGTAACAAAAACGGGAATGTTTTGATCAACCTTTCGAATCTCCTCCACAACCTCTTTGCCTCCCAGACCACCTGCAATGGTCAGGTCTAAAATGATGGCAGCGTAGGGCTCTTTTTGATTCTGGGCATCACGAAAAAAGACAAGCGCCTCTTCACCCCGTTTGGCAGATACAGAGGCATAACCAAAGGATTTCAGCATCTCCTTTAAGGTAAAACGGACAACCATCTCATCATCCATCACAAGGATCACACCTTTACCGGTGTGTGTGTCAGCCTCTTCTTGAGGAGACTCTTCAATAGTATCGCCTGAAGCTGGAATATAGAGCGTGAAAGTGCTTCCCTTACCAGGCTCTGATGTTACATCAATATGCCCGTCATGCTTCTTGATAATAGAATAGGTTGTGGCCAAGCCTAAACCGCTCCCCTCCTCTTTGGTAGTAAAGAAGGGATCGAAAATTCGTGATTGAATATCAACCGGTATACCAATACCCTTATCTTCAATAGCAATGTTAACATACTTTCCCGCAGGGAGTGTATTATGTTCGCCCAGTCCAATGATTATGTTTGAGCCAACAATTCTAATGATCCCACCGGTTGACATTGATTGAAGCGCATTGATAATCAAGTTATCAATTGCTTGTCCTAGCTGGTTTTCATCAAAATCACAGTTCCATAGATCATTGGGTATTGTGTATTTACATTTGATAATAGACCCACTGAGAGCGAATTTAGATGTCTCCTTGACAAACCGGCCAAGATCACCGGTCTTCCTTACCGGAAGCCCTCCCTTGGCAAAGGTAAGTAATTGATGGGTAAGAGACTGTGCTCGAGTCATGGTTCGCATGGCTGTGTCAAGGTGATCCTTTATGGTATCATCCTTAGACATGAGGCGCGCAAGGTCGATATTGCCAAAAATGCCACTCAGCAAATTGTTAAAATCGTGGGCAATGCCTCCAGCCATGATTCCCAGGGATTCAAGTTTTTGTGTTTGTAGAATCTGCTTTTCTAAGCGGAGCCGATTATCTTCGGCTTGTTTGCGCTCGGTAATATCTCGGACATATTCAACCACATAAATAACCTCACCCTTTTGATCCTTTATGGGGAAGGCCCTTACTTCGCGGGTAATACCATCAACAGGATTGGCCATCTCTCGCTCAACAGTACAACCAGTTTCAAACACAGGAAGAGCAGTGCAATCCTCGCAGGGTTCATCAAGCAGCTTAAATCGCCCAAAACAGGTCTTTCCCTTTTCTGGGTCCTTTTGCTCTATGGTATCGTGACCCTTAAAATTGGTATATCGAATTTTAAAGTTTCGATCAATCACGATAAGAAGGTCTGGAACAGCATCAAAGATACTCACCAGCAGACGCTCAGTCGTAAAAATGGCCTCTTCAACGCTTTGGCGCTCTGTTACATCAGTAAAAAAGCCAACATTGTATGCAACGCCATCTATCTCACACCGTGAAGTGTTAATATCAGCGTAAAAGGTCGTACCATTTTTTCTTT
Source organism: Chitinivibrionales bacterium (assembly GCA_028278335.1). Classification (GTDB taxonomy): domain Bacteria; phylum Fibrobacterota; class Chitinivibrionia; order Chitinivibrionales; family JANQEN01; genus JANQEN01. The sequence continues at coordinate 25,534 of JANQEN010000258.1, forward strand.
GACAGGGAATTGAACAGGCAAGCTCCATCTCACCGCGAGCCTGTGCCTCAAAGACCTTCAAAACCTCGTCAATGTGTTCTGGTGGATGGAGGTCCAGCACCTTAAGTTCCAGAAGCTCTTCTAAGGAAAAACCAAAAAGTGTGCAAGCTGCAGGATTAGCATAGGCTATGTGCTTTGTTTCAAGATCTGCCAATAAAATGCCTTCAACCGCACCTTCAAGTATTGCCCTATAGGAGTGCTCTGACTTAAATAGACTATTCATAGAATTTTTCCCGAGGGCCTTAGCTTTCGAACCCGACTTTCATACCCCATCCCAGTTTATATATTTAAAATATAATACCCAGAAGGTACAAATGAACATGAATTTCCGTACCTACTTAATCAGAGGTTAGCTCCTCTGTTGTGATTAATATTGGAGAGTAATTAGTTTATTGTCCTTAGTACATTGATAGTAAGGAGGTTCCAATGTCTGTGCCAAAATCCTATAAAGCCTATGTTGCACAAAAGGATGAGGAAGGTAAAACAACCTGTTCCCTGACTACCCGCTCAATCGAGACGCTTTCTCAGGGAGAGGTCACTATTAAGGTTGCCTATTCATCACTCAATTACAAGGACGCACTCTCAGCAAGCGGGAATGTGGGTGTAACCAAACACTATCCCCATGTACCTGGAATAGATGCTGCTGGAGAGGTTGTTGCCAGCGACTCCTCGCTCTTTTCTCCTGGTGATAAGGTGCTTGTGACCGGTTATGACCTGGGTTCAAACAGTGATGGGGGATTTGCCGAATTAGTCCGCACACCTGCTTCATGGGTCGTCCCACTTCCTCCTTCTATAACCTTAAAGGAGAGCATGATTTTTGGCACTGCTGGTTTTACCGCAGCGCTCTGTGTTGAATCGCTGCTACGAAATGGTGCTGCACCAAATAAGGGAGAGGTTTTGGTTACCGGGGCCACTGGCGGTGTTGGAAGTATTGCAGTGGCACTGCTTGCTAAAGAGGGTTTTTCTGTTACAGCAAGCACAGGAAAACAAGAAGTGCATAGTATGCTAAAAAATCTTGGAGCAACTACGATTATTAATCGGGATACACTTATAGTGGATAATGATGCTCCTCTCCTAAAATCTCGGTTTCAAGGAGCAATAGACACTGTTGGGGGTAAGACCTTAGAGACTGTATTGCGCTCAATTGCTTTACAGGGAAGTGTATCTGCCTGCGGTCTTGTTGGTGGAAATGAGTTACATCTAACTGTGTTCCCCTTTATTCTACGGGGGGTCAACCTTCAGGGAATTGATTCAATGCATTGGCCAATGGGTCCCAGAAGGGAAATATGGAGAAAGCTCTCCCAAGAGTGGAAACTTCCTATTCTGGAGTCATTTACAACAACCATTGGCTTAGAACAATTGGATGAGTACATTCAATTAATCCTTGGGGGGCAAATCCAAGGACGTATTATAGTAAAGGTTAATTCTCAATCTTAAAATTGCATGTCATAAATGACCATGCCACACAATAACTATGTCTTTAATCAGGAAGCTCCAATTAACCTATCTATCAACTACATTCTCAATTTGAGTGTCCCAAATGGTACACTCCACCGTTCCATACAGAACAACTTAATCTCTTAGAAATTATAATAACTACCTAAAATGGCTTATTTAAGCTGTTTTTCATCTTGGCACAGTGGTTGCATTTTGTGTTGCCGACCTAGGTAGAAAAACAATTCATTTAATAACCAGGAGGTATTCATGACTCATCTTAAAACCAGACTCCTTTCACTGCTTATAGTGATCGGATTTGTTATGCCTCTCTTTGCCCAACCTGACATTGATGCAAAGATTGAGCGAGTAAAGTCACTCATTTCAAGAGCGCAGCCCATTGTTGAAAAATCTGGCAATGAACGAGCTGCAGCACTGCTTAAAGATGGAATTGCCAATTTTCGAAAAGCAGTGAATCTTCGCAATGAAAACAAACTTCGTGAAGCCAATGCACTATTAGATCGCGTGGCTGAAACAGTTAATAAGGCAGTTCAACTGGCAAATCAAAACAACAATGATATTGACACTAAAATCAGAAAAGTAAAGGCCAGTATTGACCGTGCAAAACCAGTAATCGAGAAATCAACCAATGAACGGGCAAAGGCACTTTTTAAGGATGCCCTAGCAAAGTTTGATAGGGCTGTTGCACTCCGTAAAGAGAATAAGATCCGCGAAGCAAACGCACTCTTAGACAAGACAATCGATCTTATCAATCAAGCGGTTCGACTGGCAAATCAAAATAACAATTCCATTGACAAAATGATTGAGCGTGTGGGTAACGAAATAGAACGTGCTAAGAAGATTGTCAGAGAATCAGGTAATGAACGGGCTGCGCAGGTTTTGCGTGAAGCTATTACTCACTTTGATAAGGCAAAACGGCTCAATGCCGCGGGCAAACCGCGTGAAGCTGCAGCTGAGCTGGAAGTTACCACCAAGTTAGTTACCAAGGCCATTGCAATTGCCAATGGGAATAATCCAACTAATTTAGAAAAGATGATCAAACGGGTTGGTGCAGAGATAGAAAAGGCTAAAAAGATTGTTAAGAGATCAGGCAACGAAAGAGCTCAACAGGTGTTAGACAAAGGAATTGAACACTATCGTAAGGCCCTTGCTTTCTATAAAAACGGTAATGAACGAGCCTGTGCTGCACAGCTAAAAATTACTACTAAGCTTGTTGCGAAGGCAATCGCCATAGCACGGGGTAATAACCCTGATAGCCTTGACAAAGCAATCAAGCGCCTTGGTGAACGTATTGAACGAGCCGAACGAATTGTTAAAGAGTCAGGCAATAGAAAAGCGATGAAAGTATTGAAGCTCGGCATTGAGCATTACAATAAAGCAATCCGTTTTAACAAAGCCGGCAAAAAGCGGGAAGCCGCAGCACAACTTAAGGTTGCCTCAAAACTTGTGGCCAGAGCTGTAGCCATAGCGAATGGTGGTCAGTAATCGGTGTGAGGTGATATTTGTACTCCCATGTAATAGGGGACTTTTAGAGTCCCCTATTTTTATATGATTATGATTTAATTAGTATATTCACAAATTAAATGAGACAAACTATTGAAACATACTATTCTAAACGGATGGAACGATTTTAATCCCCTTCAATCGCACCGCCGAATGGTTCAGAAAAGCACGAGTGGCTGTTTGAGGCGAAGCCGAGTTTAACGAGTGCCTG
>JANQEN010000263.1 GCA_028278335.1 Chitinivibrionales bacterium
AGGGCGATTGCGGGGTGTGTTTCGTTCATGTTTGCCATCGTGGCAAACACCCTTCGGGCAGCGCCTTTGGCACTGTGCTCTCCAGCCGTCCTGGCTTACGAGTGCATACTTTCTTTGCACAAGCAAAGAAAGTATGGCTGCTGTCGGGCAGTATCCCGACGATTTTGTGATTTGTTCAAAAACGGCATGGCATAAATGACCATGCCACTTCTTTTGCAGCTCAGTTACGTTTTAAGGAAGAATGAAAATCCCTATTTAATGAGATATTAAAAAATCTTGCTTTTACAAAAAAATGTATTACTATATATGGTAGAGAGTTCACTATACCGGGGGGTATAGGGGTTTATCCATAACCTTTTTGAGAAGGTAATAGAGAGATGATAAATGTACTGTTTCTGTTGTATAATTAATTATACGCTTAACTTTCATATATTGAACATGGAGAAACTGTGAAACGAACATCAATGCTATCAATACTACCTATTCTTATAATGGTAATATATTCCTCCCTCCTATCTCAAGTCACCATGAGAGATTCTACCTATGATTTTCGCTGCTACGATTTTGAAACCAATGATGAAGACTGGTATCAAACAGGTCCCTTTGATTCAATCGTCACCACAACCTATCCAATAAAGATTATTGAGAATGAATTTCTCCGGTTAAAGCTTCTTCCCGATTATGGTGGACGCATTATCTCATGTTACAATAAATTAACTAAGCATGAAGAACTATACCAAGCAAATCCAGCAACCTGCTATACAGGTCCGGAAAAACGCACCTTTTTTTATGCTCATTTAGTAGTACCCGGTGGTATCTATCCTACCTTTCCAGAACCGGAACATGGCAAAGCTTGGAACCAAAAGTGGGATTTAACGGTTGTTACCAATACCTCAGAATTAGCAGTTGTTGAGATGTCTTATTTAGATGACAAATATAAATTTGTTGACAAGCGATGGAAGCATGGTATCACCTATATTCGTTGTACTGCCCGAATAACCCTGGCCAAGGGTAAGTCCTCCTTTACTATGAATATCAAACTGGAAAACACAAAGGACCAGGAACAGGGGTATGAATATTGGACCTGTGTAACGCTTACTCCTGGTTCTAAAACCGATACGACCATTTCTCCTCTTAATACCGTAATGGTAGCGCCTATTGACCGGGCCCAGTATAAATCAAATTGGTGGCGATGGATGGGAAGCGCTGATGAAAAACGCAGTACCGATCCTGGTGTTCCCTGGTTACGCGGCTCTGTGCACACCTTTAAAAATCTAAAACACTTTAAAAATTGGAAAGAGGAGGGTATTGCCTATGGCTATCCCTACTTTCAAAAGAACCATTGGGGTGCAATCAATTTAAACAATAGAGAGGGTATGCTGCGCATTGCTGATAATAAGACCTATACACCGGGACTCAAAATTTGGACCTGGGGTAAAGAGAGTATCAATGCCGATCTTACCGACCCTAAGGATTGTAAACGGGCCCATATGGAGATGTGGGCAGGCCATTCTCGGGAATTCTTTTTGTCAAAGAAGATGAGTGCTAATCAAACAATTCAGTGGGACGAGCACTTTTACCCGATTGTGGGAATTCAGAGAGTTGACACTGCAAACACTCACGGAGCTCTTGAGCTTGGCTATGAACATGGCTCGGTTAACAATGAAAGAACAGCCTTTTTTAAAGCCATAATTTCAACGATCTATCCTAATACGCAACATGCGATTGATTTTAAAGCAGTCAGTACTTCAAATCGGGAATATTCACTTTTTAAAGGCAATAAGACTTTTAGCGGCAAAGAGGCTATTGTGGTTAGTGTTGACCAAAAAGTTAAGCAGATACCCAGAGGTGAGTACACTCTCTACCTAACAGTAAAGGATTCAAAGGGTACCCAGCTTCTCTCCTTTCAGAAAAAGGTCACAGTCACCTTTAATCTCACCCCTATAACAACCCCATCAATGCAAAGCTATGTTGATATAACAAATTTATTATCAATTAAGCAGATTGGAGAGAGGATTATCTTTACAAAAAGAGTAAACACTCCAATTGATGTCACTCTTTACAGTTTGGCAGGAAGGAAAGTTTTAGAGAAGGAAAATATTTCCCATACTTTTCAATTTGTTACCAGTTCTTCGCAGTGTTTTATTCTTGAGATTTCTAATAATGGAAGCTCTTATACACAATTTTTAAGACCTTTGTTTAAGTAAGAGCAATCATTGGTTGCTTTTTTATCCCCTTCAATCGCACCGCATAGATGTTTGGGTAAAGCGGAGATCTGTTCGAGCCCAAAGGGCGAGTTATCGGAGCGCCAAACAGCTATGCGATTAGGGTGATATAATATTAAGTTCCATATTTTTTTTGCTACCCTCTCCCCGTGGGAGAGGGGCTGGGGGAGAGGTCGGGCAGTGTCCCGACGATCTTAACTTATAAATAAAATGTCCTCATCTGTAAGTTATTGACGGAATAGTATCACACAGACACTGCAGCTTCCTGCTCAACAAGTGGCAGGGAAACAGTAATACGACTCCCCTCTCCCTCCTCTGAATGAATATCAATACTGCCTTCATGCAGTTTCACAATCATCTTTACAAAGTGCATTCCAATACCACTGCCATCTTTCTTTGTGGTGTACTTAAAGTTGAATACCTTCTTTTGCACCTCTTTATTCATGCCAATACCATTATCATTAATCTCGATGGCACAGTACTTCTTTAGCTTGACCACTTTTTCTGTTAAAGAAATGCTAATCTCACCTTTTCTATCAACTTGGGCAATTGCTTCAACTGCATTTTTAACGAGGTTGATCAGCACTTGCACTATCAGTTCCTGATTGCACTTTATCTGTGACTCTTTTTTAATGTCACTGTTAACTGTTAAAGACATATGATGTGTTAAAGAGGTGGTGATTGCCAAAGCTTTTTTTATTAATGTTGGCACTGCAATCGGGGCAATCTCCTGATCTTCAAATTGCCCTATGTGCAATATCGATTTTATAGCCCCGTCTTGATGGTTATAACACTCTTTAAGATTACTAATATAGCGTTCAAAGGAGTCGGGTAAAGAAACATTCCCCTTAATCAAGGAGGTATAAATCTTTTCTATTCCTCGAACAGAGCCTGCTGTGGCAAAATTGTAATTTTTGATCTCATGAACAACAATATCCTTGGTCTTTTTAAGCTGCTCATTCTTTAACACAACTTTACGATACATGTTATATATAAATGATTCATACTGTCTTCGAGTTATCCAGTGAGTCACCTTTTCCCGCAATATCTTTGTACTAAAGGGCTTTATTAAATAGTCTGCAGCACCTAACTTATAACCGCGTAGTTGATCTTTCTCACTCATAAGCGCACTGATTATAAGAATGGGGATCTCTTTCCATTGATCATTCTTCATTATGCACTCACACAACTCAAAGCCATCCATTTCAGGCATCATTATATCAGTTAACACCAACCTGACGCTATTGTTTTCCAATTGAAGCCTCTGTAATGCGTCCAACCCATTCTGCGCAATAAAGAGGTTAAAGTCATTTTGTAATGCCCCAACAATCACCTTAAGCATACCAGTATTGTCTTCAACAATAAGTATGCCCGGCTTCTCCGGTGATTGGTTTTCATATAATACAAAATCAGTACTTATTTCAGGATTCTCTAAGGAATCAATTGATTTATAGCGGGTATAATCAAAGGTTGGGTCCTGTGCAGGGCTTTCAGAATGAACAGGTGGTGCTTCATTTACAGCCTTGGGTTTTTCAGGCATGGGAAGAGTAACGGTAAAACTGGTGCCTTTTGATTTCTGTGAAGAAACAGTGATATCCCCGTCATGAATCTGTATATTCCGTTTACAAATATAGAGCCCCAAACCTGTGCCACCATGACTGGGTGACAATGCATCATCTGCTTGAAAAAAGCGATCAAAAACACTCTCTATTTTGTCCGAATCTATACCTATACCAGTATCAGTGATTATAGTTTCCACTTTTCCATTTAGTTCTTTAATAGATATAGATATTTCTGCTCCCCGAGAAGTAAACTTAAAGGCATTTTGTAGCAGGTTTCTCAGTACTTCTTCAATAAGGATGATATCAATATTAAGATATAGGCTTTTTGCATCAACTTTAAAATCTAATGTTTTCTCTTCATGGGTTGCCTTTGACTCAAACTGGGAGAGCACATTTTTAATGACTCGAATGTAGTCATACTGAGCAAAGATCGGCTTGTACTCTGGCTCTTCTGCCAGGGCAAAGGTGATCATTCTATCGGCATGTCCAGCTAATTGTAAGATAGAAGCTTTAATATTTTGTAATGATGTATACTGCTCATGCTTTTCTTCAGGCATGGTATCCAAGAGGAGATCAATATTGCCCAGGGCAATGGAAAGAGGTGTTTTAAATTCGTGAGAGATATTACTGATAAACACCCGTTTTGACTCTTCCGACTGTTTGATTTTGTTATAGTTTTTTTTAAACTGCCTCTGGACCTTATTAAAGGCTACCACCAAATCACCTATTTCATCATTGGATACTACAGGAATGCGTTTGTCAAGATCGACATGTTCGTCTTCTGCTATTCTGAGGAGATTTTTAGTGACTGCAGATATTTCATTTGAAATTGAATAGGAATAATGCAACAGTAATAATCCATTAATAATCAATAAAGAGATGAATCCAATAATGAAATATTTTACCATCTCCTTTGAGGCAACTAAATATTGAATTCCAACCCAATATTTCCCCTTATTAGTCTGAATCTCCATTGTTGCCGCTTGAAGTTCACCAGTTAACACATGCACCTTACCATGAAATTTTGGCGACAAGTGTTTTAAGTAAATTTTAAAATCTCTATAAAGTGGTTTGTCATCAGAAACAAACTCTTCATTATTCTCCCCTAAAAAGAAAAAGCGTGAAGTATTTACGCTAGGTTTAATTGATCGTAATATATCCTCTAATTGATTCGCATCATAGACAACAGACAGATTAAACCTTTCTGTTAGGATTTCTTTATGGATTTTATGTAAAAGTTCTCCCTTTTCTTCAATTAGTTTAGCATAGGCGATAAGTGATATCATCATTATTCCAACTACAAACATCAGATTTAAATGTATGGCAAGATATTTTTTAAATGGAGCTCTGATACCATTAAAGGAGCCATCTAAATCTATTTTAAGGAGTATATTTTTACAAATTCCTCTTGTAAATATAAAAGTAATGATACCAATAGATGAAAATATGGGAAAGAAGAGTAAAAATGATTTAATAGCATTAATGCAGTAATGAATATGTACATTGCCAATAAAAAGGATTGAAAAGAGTAATAGACCAAATAATGCAATAAATGTAAACATCACTTCCATGACAAGTAAAAAATGAGGTGCATTTATACATTTTGCTTGTAATTTATGAATTGCATTGATTTGATCAATGTTTTTATGCTTTGTAAATACTAGTCTCCAAGAATTAAGTCCTTTTAAATAAATTCCCACCGGCACTAAGCAAACTAAAGAAGCAACAAGAAAAGTGCCCCAATATGCAGCAGAATATGAATATCCATTCATCATATAATAGACGATTTTATCTTCCAAGAGACCAGGAGGATAACTTAATATCATGGGCATTAACTTGTGGAAGGGTAGTGCAATAATTACTGATACCATTATAAAACATGCTATAATGCAAAATGTTGGCCATCTTAAGGTTAGCCTAACAAACCATGATTCTTCATTTTTCGTATTGATTAATGAACTGTTTTTCATATACTCTTTTTCCAAGAAATATTAAATTATTTAATATGAATTCTCTACCCCAAAATAAAAAATATCAAATATGGCAATTGTGCATTTATGTAAGAACATTTGCACATCGAATGCACATGTCAATGTAACCGAAACATCAAAGTTCTTGTATGCTGATAATGAGTTATATGTGACATATAACAATATAAAGATATATAAAAGAGTGCCTTTATATGTAATTCAAATGAAATAACTATTATGATGACTTCTCACAGTACTCTTTAATCATGTCCATATCTCCATCTATGCTGCTTTTAATCTTACCTAGGACCTTGGGACTCATTAAATGGGAAATCATTGAATAGGCTTTAACATCCATGACCATTGTCAGTTTGGTCACATTTAATTCGCTCTCCACAGTAAAGGTGGTATCCCAAATGGCACCATGACTATCTGAGACTATTCGAACTTTATTATCTTTCTCAAATTCAGTTATCTCAAACTCAATTTTTGTCTCCCTATTATCGATTTTACGGATCTCATAAAAACGAGTCCCCACACCATAGACAACCGTGCTAGTGATTCCGCACTCAATAACATGTGGCCTTGCCTTAGCAAACTCTCGAATATCAGCAATTGTATTAAACACAGTTGCTATGGGGGCATTTATTTTTTTTAAGATGTTTATTCGTGCCATTAGTTTATATGTTTTAGATCCAGTTTCTATTCTGGTTATTTTTATAAAGCAAGAATGTACATTTGAAATGTTCTATAAAAATTTTCTAAGTTTGTTTAATATAATAAATAACAATATTCTAGATTAATATTGAGATATGAATAAATACAAGGGGGAATCAGCAAGATCACGCGAAGACAATTGTTATCTGCTTGCCCACAAAGGCTGGTTCACCGAATAGGTGAAACAGATTTTGTGGATGCAAGCTGTTAAATTGGCTGAGTGAAGCTTGCTGTAGGGGGATTTTCCCCCTGTAAGATATTTAAAATTGAATTAGAGGGAGTATAATATTGTCAATAACAAGATACTATGATAAGCTTATATTAACTAAAATGAATCATTAATTGTAGGTATTATTATGTCACAAAAATCCTATTGCCTCACCTTAGAATCAATTGACAATGACAAAATAACCGCCCTCTTTATAAAAGCAAAAGAGGATATCGAGAAGAGCAAACCACTATCGGTCTGTTTAGATCTTTCTCGTTTGACTGTCCTCACCAGTTTTGAAATTCGCTCTATTGGCCAGCTTATTCAAAGTGTTCTTGGTATCAAAAGTGTGCTGTTTATTTTCACACCCAATAGCGTTGTTGAAAATACCTTGAAATTGGTTTCCTTTAATAGATGCGCCATCCTGCTTAAGGATGCCAAAGAGTATAAGTCAGCCTGTGATGGTGAGTATGACTTAAGTAAAGTTAAAGAGGTTCTTGCAAAACGGTCAATTCCTTCTTCAACAGAGAATAAAAAAGCTCCCTCTCCAATACTTGGTATTATTGGGTTTATCATAATTGCATTAGCACTGGCTATTTCTATTGTTTTTTCATTAAACCAATACAAAACCGTTTCAACCCTATCTCAGGATATTGTTGAAATTCGACTACTTATGGAGACACAGATTGACAGTCTAACTCTTGAAATTGAAAATTGTAAGAGTGAATACAATCTGTTCTTGGAACTTGAAAGCAATCAGTAACGATGGCAATTAGTGTAGAACCTGTTGATTGGCAACAACTTTACTCCTTTCTTGTTGAAAAATATCGTCTATTAGAGGGAGCACTCATTGAAAAGGACCGGGCCTTAACTCGTTCAGTCCGGGAAGAACGTATTAAGGGAAAGATAGAGACCATACAAAACTTCCTTCCCATTATCGATTCTATTAAGCGGGTGCAAAGTGCCTCAGAGACAACCGGTGAACACGCTATACTAATCGAGGGAATAGATTTAATTTTGCGGGAGGTGGATACCATCCTATCCTCTTTGGGAGCAGAACCAACTCAAGCTGAAAAGGGGCAGCTCTTTGATCCTAAAATCCATGAAGCGGTGAGTCTTATTCAATCAGAGACCATACAAAAGGATCACATTGTGGAAGTGGTGCAACGAGGCTATCTGTTTAAGGAAAAATTATTACGCCCAGCTAAAGTTGTTGTTTCAAGCGGTCCAGACAAGTAGACAATTTACTCCTGTAACTCTTTTTCTGATGAGACTATTTTAAGGAGTTTATCGAGATTTGTAGTCTGAAGAACCGAGAGAACAGCACCTCGCGGTGAAAAGAGGAAGAAATCGGAATCACCACTCTTGGCTTTTTTATAGTAGCGCATCCAGGAACCTAATACATTAGAGCCTACGGCTGTAACTTTAGACAAATCTATGCCAACAGAAGCACCTGAATCGGCCAGTGTTTCAAAGAGATTATTGTCCTCTAAGATAGTCATGGAGCAATCCTCACCGGCGCTCACAAGATGATGCCCATTTATCTCCTTAACGGAATAAGATGAATTGGTATCACCAGCAGAATCCTCTTGAGAATCCAATGATGATTCATCTTCTATAAATTCAAAGAGATTGTCTAAGCTTGTATCTTCAAATATTCGCATTAAAGAATCAGAGACCTGCATAAAACGAAGCTTCTCACTATAGCCGTTCATAAGTCTATAGACCTTGATCATCCGTCCAATCAGGGCACTATCCACATAATCAACACCTTCACAATTTAGCACAATAGGAACCTGTGATTCACAGAGCGCCTCTGCTGTATTAAAGGCATCATTAATTGTTGCTTTCTTTTTATCCGAACTAAGATCGATGATGTAGTATATCCCAACCTGTCTATAGAGCTTCCCACTCTCACGCTTCTCATAGAGGCTGATAAACTCCTTAAAGCTACTCTCCTGCTCCTCGGAAAGACCAGTAGGAATCTCTACCTGTAAGGCGATATAGAGGTTCCCCTGTCCCTTTTGTCTATAAAAGGGTAAACCCTTACCAGTAATACAAAATTTAGTCGCCGGTTGAGTACCTGGATTGATCCGAAAGGATTGGGTTTTGCCATTGAGATCAACGATGCTTGCCATACCACCAAGAACAGCAGTAGACAGGGTAATGGTTGCCTCTGTTTCTAAATCATAGCCATCACGCTTAAAAACTTCCTGAGGAATCTCATTAACTGCAATTATTAAATCTCCAGCTTTACCGTTTCTAACACCGGCATCACCCATTCCTGAAAGTGTGATATAGTTTCCCTCAGCAATCCCAGCAGGGAATTTTACTGCAATCGTAGTGTCACCGGTTACCCGTCCAGTCCCTTGACAAGCACTACAGGGGTCGCTGGGTAAGCTGCCCGCTCCAGCACACTTATTACAGATTACCGTCTCTGCAGTCCCCACCATACGAACCTTTCCCTTGCCAGCGCACTGAGCGCAAGCTGCTAAATTACTTTTGCCGGTCCGACTTCCCGTGCCTTTGCAGGTAACGCACTTCTTGAGATGTTTAACTTTTATATTCTTTTTGCATCCCTTGGCAACCTCTCTTAGTGTTAGGGATACCTGAATCTGTCTGTTGGAACCAACTGTGGGATCAACCTGATCCTCTCTTCCGGCAAACATATTCTGCCATACTTGATCCCCACGAAAATTCTGCATAAAGACATGCAGAGCAGAAGCAAGGTCAAAATTAGCTGCCACACCACCCTTTGCTGCTGTCGTTTGTCTTGTGGCTCCTGAGGGAGACCTTGGTGAGCTTTGTTCTTGATCGTATGCTTTGCGTCGTTCCGGATCAAAGAGTGTCTCATAGGCCTTAGAGATCTGCATAAAGGTCTCTGCAGCCTTTGGATCATTTTGATTCTTATCGGGATGGTATTTAATAGCAAGTTTACGATAGGAACTCTTTATCTCATCCGGTGTTGCACTTTTCTCTACCTGCAACAGCTCATAGTAGGTATTCGCCACTGAGTACTCCGCTCCGCTGTTATACGAGGTCTTTAAATGCTTCTAGGGCAGATTCAATTTTTTGTTTGTGTTCCTCAGTAAGTTCAAAACGTTTGTGGGATTTAATCTTTCCCAGGGCAACTTTGATGTTATACTTGACAATCTCATCATCCTCATCTTTAATCTCTAACACACAACCCAAAGCCTCTTCACTGGCAATTTCACCTAAAGCCCATACAGCGCTGGCTCGCATCCGTTTGCTTGAGTTGTCCAGCATATCTTTAAGTGTTTTTAGGGACATCTCTTTGTCAATTTCATAAATGGCTTTGGCCGCGTTAGCACGAACGCGGTTATTTTCATCATTTAAAAGCTCCTCCAGCTTTTTGATCTTTTCCATCCTGGAGCTTTCCTTAGAATCGATTATCTCTGCTGCGACTGCCTCAACGGCATTGGCCCGCTGAACTGGGTCCTCGGTATTCAATGAATCCATCTTGTCCTTATCGTTATCCTGTGCTTGCTGTGGCCCGGTAATCATGAGCGGTTCATTGTCACCGCCAGCTGCAGCCTGGGGACTTTGTAAAAGAAGCTTTAGTGTTTCATTGGCTTCGACAGTACGTAAATCGGAAGCTTTGGAAACAGAGCGGAAAATCACAAAAAAGACAAGGAAGAAGACAAAAAAGATACCCAGTGTTATCGCACCACCAATCACAAAAAAGTTGCGCATTAAACTATTACTCTTTTCCGAAGAGTTGACTAGTGCATCTAGATATTTCTCTTTAGTGTCCTCAGTTCTCTCCAAAGCACTATTAGAGGCCCGAATCTGATCGCCAAAAAGCTTTTGTTGCTTGTTTAGGTTATTGACCAATGCGGAAATGATCTTGGTTTGATTAGTATCCACGTTGGCTGCGGGGCTGTTTACAATTACCTGTGGTACATTCGTCTGAGCTCCTTGTGCCTGCCCCTGAGGCTGGGTACCTTGGTTAGCTGCAGCTTGTTGAGGCACTCCAGCAGGATATTTTTGCTTGAATTTTGCGATTTCGTTTTTACCGGTAACAGCCATTTGATTAGTTGGATCATGTTTCAAGGCAGATTCAAAGGATTGTTCTGCACCAAGCATATTTTGCTGCTCTAAAAAGTGTATTCCTTTGTTTGCATGACACTTGGATAACAATTTCTTTGCTTTGGTATTCTTAGGATTCGCCACAAGTACCTGATCGAGGTTACTAATTGCTTTATCATAGTTCTTTGCCACATAATTCTTAACTGCCTTTCTCATATAGAGTTTCTCTATATCCTCCTGAGCAACAACATTGTTTACAAAGAGCATTACCAATCCCACACTTACAAGCAATATTTTTTTACCCATATTAATCCCTCAGATATTATGAAACAATTCTTATTTTTAATTAATCCTGACCACTAAATAGATCTATTACTTCCTTTATATTTTTAAAGGCCTGTTGTACCTTCTCACTGTCAGGGTTTAAGGCCAAGGCTTTTCTAATTGTCTGTTCGGCTTTTTCATACTCATCATTATCAATGTGATTATTCGCCTTGATAATAAGCAGTTCGGTCTGAATATCGACGAGCATCTTTTTTGCCTCTTCATTTTCCGAATCTACTGCAAGATACTCTTTCACCATACTCTCTGCTTCCTCAAGATCCTTTTGGTCACCGCTACTCATCTTATCCTTCACCAGAGTTAGATTCTTCTTTCGAATATTGGTTTGAATCTCCTTCTGTAAATCCAGCGCCTTTTGATAGGAGGCTTGAAGAGCCAATGCTTCGGTAACCTTAGTTTCAGCCTCTTCCAATTTATTATCATTGAATAATTTCAATGCTTCATTGTACAGCATCTCAGACTTTTCAACACCCTGTGCCTCGGCAATCTCCTCCTTAAGCTGTAAGGCTTGAGAATTGGAGGGATCGTTTTGCAATACCGCTTCAACTGCAGCCAGTGCCTGGGTTAACTGTTTATTACCAAGCATTTTCCTTGCCTGCACAATCTGATCCTGAGCATCAATTTTAATCAAATTCTTTAAGGCGTCATTATCAACATCCAACTTATCCTGGTTGACCATCTGCCCCACCTTTTGGAGGTACATATTCTTCACCTCTTTACTTATAGTCTGATAGAGCTTATTGGCATCCTCATGGTCAGGCATAATGGTTAACACCTTCTGTAGTTCACTGTTGGCACTCTCCACATCATTATTATCATGATAGTACTTATAGGCGAGATTGTATCCCTTATCAGCATCTCTCTTTGTCAAATAGTCCTTAATTTTATCTTTATACTCTAAAGCCTCCTCATTGGTCGAGTCCATTGTAAGTACTACATCCAATTCCATTGCCATAGATTCAAAGTCTTCCTGTGCATAATACTTTTCAACAGCAGCCATTTTAGTTGATATTTCCCGATAGGCCAATATTTTTTGACGAAGACTATCTGCTTCCTGATTGTCCGGATCGAGCTCTATGATCTCCTTGAGCATCTTTTCCGCTTCGGTATAGTTCTTTTTGTCAAACTCTTCCTTCACCTGGGCCATGAGGTCGGTTGACTGCACTGCAGCGACTTTGGCTCGGACCTGTTCTAACAACTTCTTTACTTCCGGATCCTTTGGATGTTTCTGCTCTAATAATTTGATCTCACTATAGGCCTTTTGATAGTACCCTTGAATATAGAGCTGCTCAATAAAATGCATCTTCTCAATTTTTTGCATATCCTCCAATTTATTATCCAACTCTTCTTCCATTTTGGGTATTGGCTTTCCAAAACAGTAGCGAATGGAGACACTATGGGCTGGCGCAGACCTAAACTCCTTTTCCTCTGTATGAATTAAAAAAGAGTAGTCTGCAGAGAACTGTTTTACCTTAAATCCTGGTCCCACCGTAACCATACGAACATGGGCAGAAGTACCATCACCGTAAGTTATAGAACCATTTACACCTGCCCGTAGCGACAAATAGGGAATAAACCAATATTCAGCACCCACACCCCATTTTATTGGCTTTCTGATATTATCTTTATTATAGGCATTTTCATCGGGAAAGAGCTCTAGCACATGAACATCTGCATTAAGAGAGAGACTTTTCTCAAGAAGTTGCGATCCAATTCCGAACTTAAGAGCACTAGAGAAGCGGTCTGGATCGGAATCCAATGTAATGCGTGGTCCTCCAATATGCATCAGTGTCAACCCAAAAACTAACCAATCAAAGGCTTTTGCTGTAAGGCCAATATCAAAGCCAACTCCCATTCCAAAGAAATCATCCATAGAGTGACTGGCAATTTTAACATTGGCACCAACTCCAAATCGTTCTAAAAAGAGTTTACCATAGCTGATAAAGACCGTATTCTTGCTAGAAGTAAAGGTTTCATTTAGAGGGATGCCAAAATCATCATACTTAATTCCTTCTGGAGATACCATGCCCGTCAGCCCTATACCTAAGGTACCATATTTACCAAAGGGATAGGCAAAGGCCCCATGATAATAATTAAAGTCATTAAAGAATCGGGAGTAATCGATCATAGCTTCCATATATTCAATAGAACCGAGTCCAGCTGGGTTATGATAGATGGCTGCTGTGTTGTCGATAAGTGCAACACTACCCCCTCCACGACCAAATTCACGGGCATCTCCCGCCATTTCCAAGAGATACTCTCCAGGGACACCAGATCCGTCTGTAATATCATCAGCAAAGGGTACGCTCCATAAGAGCGACATTGCAAGCAGGAATAGCAACTTTTTTCTCATTTGATTACACCTATGTATTGTTTACGGTTAAAAACACCACCTGTTTTAGGCTTTACATATATATTGACAACGTACATACCGTTTCCTAATAATCGACCGTAGGTATTACGAACGTCCCAGGGGATGATAATCGCATCATTGTTACTGGGAGCACCACCATATTGTCCAGGAGCAATCTCCTTTTTCCATACTAAACCACCGGTTTCACTATAAATTCGAATCTGTACCTCTGCACTATCTCGCAGTCTATAAGATATTTTTGCAACCTTTTCTCGGAGTGATTTGTAAATTATTGGATTGGGATAGACCTTAAAGTTGTCAAAGGCTTGAACCATTGGTGCATAGGCAAGTATGGTGAATATTCCAAAAGAGGTGAGCGAGTGTGACAAACTTTTATCATTAATTGGTTGAGCAGAAGCACGTTTTTTCTTTTTTGATTGTTCTTGCTTACGTACAGCATTGGAAGTGGTTCGTTCCCATCGACTCTTCAACTCGTTTAGTTTAAAGATTTTTAATTTAGATACAGGAATCCGCTCCTCTCCGTCAACCATATTATTATTATTGGTGTCGTTGTAGCTAATTTGTAGAATCGCAGAATCGAGCAAAACAACCGGCGAGTTGGGATTGTCCAAATCGTACATATCAATATGATAGGCCTTCTCTTTCACATAGTAAGTCCGTTCATCACCGACGGCGTACTTGTTACCCATGGTAATTGAGCTTTGCATGCGCGAAAGTGATGTATCCGAAGTAGTGATCAATGAGGTGTCCGTTAGTCCAATAGTGCCAAGAATGGGCACTTCAGTGATCTTTACTATCGTAGGATTTTTCACTGTACTATCAGGAAAGGTGATCAAAACCATGCTATCAAGGGAACTCGCTTTATTGGCTATATTTGAAGTTGCCTTGGGTGTTATCACCGTTACTGAACTGATGGTGAAATTACCAAGTATCGTCGAATCACCGCACCATATCTTCCATATATCGGAATTGTTACCAGCCACCCAGGTTGTATCAACTTTACTAAGAGGGTATACCCGAAGGAAATAGGAGCTGTTCACTGTTAATGAATCAAAGTTGATCAAGGAGGATAAGGTAACCGAAGTGGTTTTGAGAAGCGTATCAGTTCCCTCAGGAATTGAATCTTTGTAGGCAATTATATTTGAAAAGATTGTGTCGGTTGCTATGTCAATATGATAGGTAAGCAGGGTATCATCCAAATCCTCTGAATTTTTCCATTGCAGCTTTGTGCCGCCAACTACATAGGACCCAAAAGAGGGTGAAACAATCGTCGGTGCTGTGGCTAGATCATCCTTGGTGTCGTATTTAAAGGCACCGATCTTGGAATAAGCCGACACAGCACCATGCTGATCATAGGACTTTATTCGCCAAAAATAGATGCTATCATGGACAAAGACATTTTGATACCCGGAAAAATCCATAGGCCGAATATAGGGTGTTGTCCAATTACCTTTTATCAATGAAATGGTGTTAAAGGTACTATCCTTGGCAATCTCTATGAGAAAGGTCAGGGTATCGTTAATATCCGGATCAGTCGCCTTCCAGGTGAGATTTTGGAATGGGCGAATACTGACATAGAGGGTTGGCTTTAAGGTGTTTGGTGTATCAGGAATGGAGTTAGCTCTATTAAAATAGAAGAGTGAACTCAGAGAAAACTCACTGGCTTTACCATGATCATCAAGGCTCTTTACTTTCCAAAAATAGTAGGTATCATCATTATAATCATTGACCCCCTGCATATCACGAAGGTAAAGCATGGTATCAAGCTGCACCGTATCAACAGAAACAGGGCTCACAAAGTGTGCATTATCATCAACCATAACCACATAATTGAGGGTGTCTGTTAATCCTGCATCATTATCAATTGCTCTATTCCACCTTAGAAAATCGCTTGTTGATATCTGCGTACTATCTTTAGGAAAAAGGCTATCCGGCACTGTGGGTGATGTGGAATTGAAACGAAACATACCCAGAGTTGACCACGCAGAATTATAGTAATGTTCATCGCGGGCTTGAACACGCCAAAAGTAAACTGTATTATGCTGTAATAGATCATACCCTTTTGCCATTTGATTGAGCACTACTCGAGTGTCGTAAAAGTTAGCAATTCTTATTGCAATAAGAGAGGTATCGGTTGTGGAATCAAATAGTTGGTCATCAATCCAAATGCTGTAATATATGGAATCATTATTCTGATCATTCGATTTATTCCATAGTATGAGATCTGTTGGATTAAGCAGCGCAACTGAGTCCGTGGGATACAATCCAGTTGGTGCAGTAGGTGCTGAATTACTCGTACTATAAAGAAGATTAGCCACTTTTGAGAATCCATGGGAATTATTCATCAAGTCATAGGATTTTACTCGCCAATAGAGATAGGTCTCATCAACGAAATTGGCATGTCCATTGAGTGAATTTATCTGTATCTGGGTTAATTCGGTGATTGTGTCCACACTAAGCATACTGGTGAAGAGTGAATCCTCGGCAACCTGAATAATAAATCGTGTCGTATCAAGAAATTCCGGTGTAACATCCACACTCCAAGAGAGGAATTGTGTAGGAAAAGTCAAAGCACCAAAGTTTGGCTGCAGCGTATAGGGTACTCCCGGTGTATCGTTTACAGTATTACAGAAGAATTGTTGTGCAATACTATAGGGCGAAGCTGCATTTCTATTGTCAACACCGACTATTTTCCAAAAATAGAACCGGTTGTCCAAGAATCCACCCGTATCAACCTCTGGGGTCTGTGAGTAATCCCATTTCTGGATGGTGTTTTTTGATAAAAGTGAATCAACACTTACCGTTGTATCAACAAGTGCTGTTACTGAAAGCACGGTATCAGTAAAGAGCGAATCAGTTGCAGAAAGAATATTATAGGTGACTGTGTTTCCTGGATCACTATCGTTTGATTTATTCCAACTAAAGAGGGATGACTTAATTGCTACTTGCGAGTCTAAGGGAAAGATGATAGTGGGAATAGTGGGCGCACTGTTGGATTTGTCTAAGAGGAATTTCTCGGTGATACTCCAGGTACTGGTAGCGCCATGATTATCAAAGGAGGAGATACGCCAAAAATAGCGTGAGTCATCAATAAAGAGACCATACCCCGGTAAATTCTCTAAAATTCGCACCGTATCAATTCCTGTATCAGACGCAAGTGGTGTAGTAAAATCACTGGTGGCACTTATCTGAAGTACGTAGAAGAGAGTATCTTCTACACCAGCATCAGGATCAGAACTCACATGCCAATGTATAGGTTCTGTGGGAAAGTAGATTTTATCATTTATCGGTGATATCTGTTGTGGTACCGTTGGGCTTGTGGAACGATAAATGATTGATTGCGTTGCACCACCAGCCCATCCAGATTCAGCTCCTTGATTATCAAATGCCTTAACTCGCCAAAAATAGGTTGTTTCGGTTTTAAATTTTGTGTAACCGGCAAGAGTATTAACTTGAACAGTTGTCAATTTTGTTGTATCAATCGCAATGAGCGTGGTAAAAGTATTATCCTCGCTCACGTGCATTACGTAGGTAGAAGTATCATAGGGATCAGAATCAATTGAAGCGGTCCATGAAAAATTTGACGTTGGGACTACAACGTTTCCTGCTGTGGGAGTTAATCCACTCGGTGCTGTGGGAGCGCTGTTGGATATATTAAACCAAAAATTATGTGTCCCATCGGTAACGCCGCCAGAAACACCATGATTATCTGTTGCATAAATTTTCCAAAAATACTGTATATTGTCAATAAGGTTCGCTGCGTTGGTGAGTGTATTAACCCGCACACTATCAGCAGAGATACCCGAGGTTATTCCTATGGGACTTGAAAAATCAGGATTATTATCTACTACTATTGTATAGGCTAACACATCCGGTGTTAATCCTAAAGAGTCGCCATCAGTAGCGTGCCAGCGTAAATAATCAGTTGGGGAGATTGTCGTATTGGTCTGTGGATACAAATTAAAGGGAGTGGAAGGTGTATCATTAACTTGATTACAATAAAAGTAGTCAGTACCCTGAGTATATCCACTGCTTGCCCCACTGGGATCATGGGCTTCTACCTGCCAGTAGTAAACAACATCGTCCAATAGATTCGCCGCATTATCCAAGTTCTGCAAGGCAATACTTTCCCCAAGCCAATTGGTTTTAGATGCGACAATAGTCGTGAAGCTCACGTCTAAAGAAAGTCGAATATTATAGCGAAGCGTATCACCAGGATCAGGATCATTTCTCGTCCATCCGATAGAATCGGTCATGGCAAGTTCTGTATTATTGACTGGTCGCAGTGGCGTAGGTAAGGAAGGAATATTATTCCCCTGATCAGTATACATCACAAATACTGCATTACAAAGAGTCGAATCTGGATAGGTGTCCTTTGCATAGACTCGCCAATAGTAGCTGGTGTTATCAACCAACCCATCTGCAGATTGGATTTGATATTGACTTGCGGTGGTAGTTTTTCGAAGTAATATTGTACTAAAGGAGCTTGTTGTATCTAATTCTACTATATAGGTTAAACTGATATCAGGAGGATCAGGATCAGTAGCATCTGCCCAATCTAAAAGTGGCGTTAGATTTACTTCACTCCCCTGCACCGGTAAGGACAATGAGAAGGCACTGGGAGGATTATTTTCGGTGGAAAAGGAAAAGGTGTCTGCACTGACCGTAGAATCACCCTGAAAGTCTTTTGCAAAAACACGCCAATAGTAAACTGAGTTACCTTGAAGATTATCGGTTGAGTCAACTTGGTATTGACTACTCCTCAATCCAGCTGTATCAAAAACAATTGTAGCGAAGTCAGAATAGGTAGCAACCTCTACGTGATAAAAGATGGAATCCTGATTGGGATCAGTTGCGTCGGACCAGTCCAAAAGGGGTACTGTTGGTGCCTCCTGCCCATTTGTTGGGGATATTAGCGTTACCGCTGAGGGAGGTTTGTTGTTTTTTATTACCTGAAAATTATTAGTACCGTCTGTCATTGGACCAGAGAGACCATGATTATCAGTTGCCTGCACACGCCAATAATAGGTAGTACCATCAAGAAGAAAGTTATAATTATTTACAGAATCTAAACGGATACTGTCAACAGTCAATCCAGGATTATTGCTAATCAATGGAATAAAGTTCGGGTTCACACTTATTTGCAAGGTATAGGTGTGGGTATCAGGAGTATTTCCAACAGAATCTCCATCAGTAACCTCCCAAGAAATATACCCAGAGGAGTCAAATGGTATACCATTTGCCGGAGCCAAATTATAAGGAATGCTAACGGTGTCATTAACTTTATTGCAATAAAAAGCACGTAAATCAGTAAACCCTGAATTTAGTCCATCTGGATCATCAGCTTCCACAATTATATAGTACTTTTTATCATCAGCTAAATTCGCATACCCAGTCACATCCTGTAATGCAATTCGTGTTGTCAGGGTAAAGGATGTGTCTATTTCAGGAGAAGCAAAGGATGATGTATCGTCAACTAAAACATGATAGGTAAGTGTGTCACCGGGATCTGGATCATTTCGTGTCCAGCCAAGACTATCAAGGGGTTGTCGTTCATCATTATTGCTAAAATTTAATGGTTGCGGTGGTGTTGGAGGATTGTTTGCCACATCCGTATAAAAAAGCATCGTATCTGTACTAAGTGTTGAGTCTGGATAGGTGTCAAAGGCAAATACACGCCAAAAATATCGAGTATTATCTTGAAGATTTGCACCAGCAGGAACGGTATATTGACTAGTTGTTAAAGCAGCCGATCTGTGGGTGAGTGAACTAAAATCGCTGTTATCGTCAATTTCGACTTTATAGGTAACGGTGTCATCAGTATTACTATCGCTTGCATCTCCCCAGTCAAGCAGTGGTGTTTGACTCACTTCAATTGCATGAGGTGATACCAGTGAAAAATTGGAAGGAGGTAGATTGAATTCTATGCCTAAACTATCAAATTCTGGAGTACTACTGCCCGATCGTTTTAATAGAATTCGATACTGGGCATACCGTTCACCAGCAGTGATATCTGACAATCCTGCAAGTTTGGTATTGTTGGAAAGAGTGTCGCACAATGCCCAATCACTGGCTCCGCTCATTGCTTGGCTTGTCGAAGTTCTTAATCGAATATCAACGGTTCCAGTATTATAAGTGGCATTCCACTTTGATCGATAAGGACCAGAAATATTTGATCCAAAAGAAGTCATATCAAAGACCGAAGAGACAACATAGGTAGAATCAGAAACAGAAATGATATTTAAATTCGGTGCCGGTGTTGTAGATCCATTTAACGTCACGTAGTCAATTCGAATTCTTCCAGAGCCACCATCACCACCCTCTCCATTTGCATTAAAACCGTCATAGGCTACTCCACCATTGGCATGCACCAGATTTGTACCGATTTCAACAATACCGGCTCTGAGAAAGACTACTCCACCAGCTCCACCACCGGCCCCCCAATGACCTTGATCTGCAGAAACAGCATACCCGTCTTGACCGTCGGAGGAGACTGTTCCCAATGTAGTAATAGAATCAGCGGTGATAAAAATGATTCCTCCTCCATTACCGCCATGTGGTTTGCCACTATTGGGGTGACCTCCTGCGCCACCACCACCAAAGTAAAGTCTATTTAAAGCAGCATCACCATATACCATTCCGGCTGTTGCAGGTCGGCCACCATAGGTATCACCTAAAGTTCCTGCTGTCCCATAACCACCGCCAGCACCATTTACGAAACAGCCACCACCACCATACATTTGCACCCGTCGTGCTAACTCTGCATTATTATATCCTCCACGGGGATTTCCACCTCTCCATCCTTCTCCACGATATCCATCGGATCCACCATGGGCCCCTCCTCTAAATCCTTTACCGTCAGTCTGGATGCTGCCACCATTTGCAACATACACCTTTCCACGGGCCCTAAATATAACAATACCTCCCAGAAGACCATTCCAGCTTTCTGGAACAATGGATGCTCCTGAATTGACCGTTACATTGGTATAGTGTGGAATCCGTACAATTTGTGCAATTGAAGAGTTGGTATCAACATAGCTAGTGTTTGTGTTTAAATTGTTTCCCGGTGTATCAACCACAGTATCATTTACTGAGGATCTATCAGAGAAATAGTCATAGGTGAGATTTGAATCTAGGGTTATACTTGTTCCGCCAACTATTGATTGAATTGTTCTAAATTCATATCTACCCGGTGAGCTACTATCGGGATTATGCATTTGAATAATTAATATTTCATCACCAACAGAAAAAGCAGCTCCATTAACAATAGTTATACTGTTTGTTCCAGAGGAGACATCGGCAACTAAATAGGCATAATTATTAATGATTGAATCCGCAGAATTGACGGTTAAGGCACCATCACTGCCATCCCCAAGATTAACATCGTTTTTTATTTTTAACATACCAACAGGATTATCAATTTCTGCATTGCCATCATCCGATTGATATTGGGTGGGGTCACTCCAACTATTCTGTCCTGAACCACCAGACCAATTTGTTTGACTCCATTCTGGCCCAATGGCAAATAGAGCAACTGGTGAAGTCAATAGTGTTAATAGAGAAGCTTTAACGAGAAGTGTGACTAATGATTTGGTTTTTGAGTTTGTCAACATCATTAACCTTTTCTAATGAGTTGCATATTGATTAGTTACAATTATATAACTGTAATTTATGTTTCAATTATATCACCACATACAACAACGTTCAACTACTAATTTTACAAATTAATAATAGTGCGATTTTGATATATCTTTTCAAGAGTATGAATTTTTATCAATAACAAGTTTTCCAATTTTTCCTATTGCCACCTAATACACTACATGGTATAATTCAGTTTGAATGCTGTTATATATTCAATTTATAGAGGCATGATCAAACACACTACTCAATAGGGGAACCCACATGGCTGAAGAGCAATCACAGGATAAGGAAAAATTTAGGAAAATCACCGCAGATATTGACATCCCACCACATCCTAAAATTCTTACCTCCTTTTTAGAGGAAAGCAACAAAGCAGAGCCAGACCTTAAGGCTATTGGCAATCTATTAGCCACTGATGTTGCCATTGCTGCAGGGATTCTTAAAACAATAAACTCACCTTTTTTTGGATTACGCCAAAATGTGGCATCCATCCAACAGGCAGTTATGCTTTTAGGATTGACCAATGTGAGTAACCTTGTTTACAGTATGGCTCTTAAAAAGGCCATGGGAGGCGGAAGCACAGCCTTTTTGGAGCAGTTCTGGAATCGCTGTAATACCATAGCACTTCTTTCTGCGCGTATTGGTAAAATGGTTTCCCATGTAGCACCGGACGAGATTTATGCCTTGGCTTTGATGTGCGATTGTGCTGTGCCACTCCTATCTAAGCGCTACGATGAGTATGAAAAATTCTATCAAACCTCCAAAGACGACAATCAAAATCATATGCCCATCGGTGAAGAAGATCAGTTTATGATCACCCACCCTGGCTTTGGGTCACATATTGGAGAAACGTGGAAATTCCCCTCTTCCATCTGTGAAGGGATAGCCCATCATCATGATGTTAATTTAGAGGAGCTCTACGAATTTGGTGATCTGATCACACTGGTAGCAATTTATAATTTTGCGGTTGCAGTATATAATAAGTATAAAAAACGTGAAGCCCATTTTGAGTGGCTAAAGTTAAAGGCTCAGTTCATGGTGGTATTGAAAATCACCGAGAATGATGTATTGGATATGGAAGATGTTCTGATTGATTTATTGATTCAGGATTAGATCAATCTCCTAATTTCCGATTGAAAATTTGACACGATAAGGCATACAGTTTTGTATGCCTTTTTTATTTTTTACACTCCTCTCAATAAATTTATATATTTATAGGTATAACACACCTAAGGATTAGCACCACATCATAAAGCACACCAAACGTAGGAGTAGATCATGAGAGTTCAAAGTCCTCTTTTCATAGTACTCATTATATTTAGCGTAATGAACATACATGCCCAATGGGACAAGTACCCAACTTACCCAGAGTATGTCAAACATATGCAATCATGGGCGCAAACCTATCCAGAACTGGCAAAACTGCATGAGCTAGGTCCCTCTGGAATGCCAAATAAAAATCATCATGTTTATGCATTACAAATTTCTGATAATGTAGGGAAGCAAGAGCAGGAACCATCCATACTATTAACAGCCACGGTGCATGGAGATGAGACACTCCCCTATGTGCTCTCCTTACACTTGATTGATCACCTCTTAAAAAATTACACTTCGGATATTCGTATCAAGAAAATTGTTGACAATAGTGACATCTGGATCCTACCGCTCTGTAACCCCGATGGGACTTATAAAGCAGGCGATTTAACCGTCAGAAATGCTCAGCGCTTGACATTAAAGGATAACTTTGACATTAATCGCAACTTTCCCTGTTTCTGTGGTAATCCGGAACACCAGCACTTTGGCAACTATTCATATGCCTGTGCTGAAGTAAAGGCAATCCGTTCACTCACCGATTCTGTATCCTTCGTCATTGCAGCGGATATTCATACCAGTGAAGAGAGAATATACTATCCCTGGTGTATAACAGCAAGGCGTCATCCAGATGTGAAGTGGTTTAAGCATACTGGCCAGCGATATGTAGACTTGGCTCGGGAACATGGCCCTCCTAATTATTTTGACGACTTAGGAGGACCCTGGCCCACACCAATCTGCACAGCCTGTTTAAGTGGTGGCTTGTATGCATTGCATGGAACCTTCTTGGACTACCTAACCTATTACCGGCACTGTAAAACCTTCAACTTTTATCTCTCCCATAAGAAAAATGCCAGTTCAGTTGACCTGGTTAATTATTGGAACTATAATTACCAGGCACTCCTTGACTTTATTGAGCAGGCTCAGTATGGTCTTGTTGGTACGGTTGTGAACAAAGAGACAAAGACACCCTTGCCAGCAAAGATTTTTATTGATCGCCATGATTTAGACAGCTCTCATGTCTTTGCAAATGAAAAAACAGGTGCCTTCTATCGTCCCATTGAATCAGGCACCTACGCAGTGATCGTCTCCTGTGAAGGGTATCATACAAAGACGCTACAAAACGTCACTGTTGAATTTGGCAAAACCACTTCTCTGGCTATAGAATTGGAATACATACCAACTCAAATCATATCAGCAAAAAAGCTACCTACTTTACTATTGCATAACAACTATTCCCATATGGAACTCTATGATTTACAGGGTAGAAAACTGAACTCTTTTGCTAAGCAAGCGTTCACCCAACGCCTATACACTCGATCTGGCATCTATATCCTACGTCTCATTGGTAAAGAAAGAACAAAAAATATACGGGTACATATTCATAAATAATTGAATAGGTTACTCAACACAATACCATGAGTTAAGCAGTTTCTTCATTGCCTTAAGCTTTCTGTATATCTTTACATAAAGCCATAGAGCGCCTAAGGCAATAACACTATCAACCCATCCTATCAACCTAAAAATAAAGGGATTCTTTGTTTCAATAGAGCTTGCCAGGTGATAGAGGGACACCCACCCAACCATTAAAAAGCCCAAGAGCACCATAGACCAAAAGAGCACGGTGCTCCTTTTGGATATATGCAAGGGAGAAGCCAACCAGGGATAGAACAGCAATTCCTGTGCAATGCTTTTCTTTATTGCCCTATCCTCATGCTCATAGGTATTTAATTTTAGTTGTAAAAAGTGATATTTTGAATAAAGAACAATGGTAAACAGTGCAAAGAGCAGTCCAATAAGTGCTGAGGCATATTCAGGATAAAGGACTTGATCAAAAAGCTTGATTGAAGATTGTTCCAGCCCAAACTGTCGATTAAAGAGCCACATAAAAATCCCTAAAAAGAGAAAACCAAGGGTTAGTGAATAGAGATTGAATGTCTTTTGTATTTCCTTGAGGTCTTCTAACATGGGGTGCTCTCTTTTCTAAATTGCTAGGGTCTGTGATTTAGGGAGGATAATCTTTACTTGAAAGCCACCTTCTGGTTTATTGCAAAGAGTAACCTTTCCTCCATGCTGATTCACGGTTTCACGGACATAGGTTAATCCAATGCCAGTGCTACGTTCACCCGTATCTGGACGATGCGTAGAAAAGAAGCGATCAAAGACTTTACCCACCAGTTCATTAGGAACACCTGGGCCAGTATCTTCAAAAATGACTATCCAGTTCTTATCCTCTTTGACAAGTTTTACCGTGACAGTACCCGATTCAGGAGTAAAATCTATAGCATTCTTTAATACATTACTTATAGCAAGGCGGAGAGAAAACCCTTCTCCCTTATAGGGTGCTTTGGCTGGAAGTATGGTTTTTAGGTGAAGCTTGTTCTCTTCCAGTATGGGCTTATAAATGGCTAAACTCGCTTTACATAGTTCACAAAGATCAATCTGTTCGATAATCCTATGACGACTATGAGACTCTAGGAGCGCTAACTCATTTATCCTCTTAGTAATGTCATTGAGTCGCTCGGCATCTAAGCTAATGCCAGTGACAAAATCTACAAGCTCCTCCTTGGTCAAATCAGGAGTCCCTTTTAGAAGCTCAGCAGAAGTGGCGATTGCTGTTATAGGTGTTTTAAGTTCATGCATGAGTGCCTGTAAGTAGTGTTCGTTTTTCTGTTTGCCCTCTAAGGAGTCTCTCATTTGCATGATAGTATGGGCAAGGGTATGAATCTCATCTTTACGAGTCTTGTTTGAAAAGGCTGCCAAGGGTGGCACCACATCCTTATTATCGCGCACAGCAGCAGCATAGGCTGTAACCTGTGTAATAGGTCGCATGATTAAACGTACAAAAAGAGCACCCAATGCAATCAGGATCATAGAGACACCGAACCCCACTGCTAGGTATCGTACCTTAGCATCCTTAACAAACCTATTCATGGTATGTAAGGGTTTTCCTAAGGACACCACCCCAACAATCTCCTTATCAAGAATGATAGGCGCAGCCACATACATATAGGGTGAGCCAGGATCATAGGGATCATTAACCGAAAGGCGTGCACCATACTCTTTTTGCAAAGTCAAGTAGACATCATTCCACTCACTATAGTCCTTACCCAAGGCCCAATTATTATCAGAGTCAAAGAGCACCATGCCCTCAGCATCGGTGATATAAATGCGTACATCCACATGCTGTTTTTTGGTGTTCCCAATGCGTGCTATAAAGGGTAGGTCATAAGCATTTGACAATATCTTTTTTATTGCCTCAAGGTCAATGGTATACTCTTTCGACTGCTCGGTGATATCAGCAGCAACGTATGCAGCCATATCAATTAAGGTCTCTTCCATGGATTCTAAATAGTGGTGACGTACCTCACTAAGGACCCAAAATAGAATACTACCAAACCCCACAATAAGCACGGTTGTAAAGGTAACTATTAATTGAAGGCGTGTTTTCATAGGTCACTTTTTAATGAGTAGCCCACACCTCTATGGGTTTGTATGGGTGACGATTCTGGCTTAACCGTGCGACAGGCATTCCTGATGTTTTTTATATGTGAATCCACTACCCTATCGGTGTAGCAGAGTGGGTCACCCCATACATGCTCCTTTATGGTCTCTCTGGAATAGACATGGCCAGGGCTACTCAACAGAAGCATTAATATTTCATACTCATGATAGTGCAGGGTAAGAGGAAAGCCATAAAAGTAAATGGTGCGCGTTGCTTGATTAATGGCAAAAGGTTGCAATGATTTCTTTGAACTGTCTGTGCCTCTCTGTTTCTTTAAACGAAGTTTAATTCGGGCAATTAATTCATACACACTAAAGGGCTTTACCATGTAGTCATCCCCACCAATTTCCAAACCTCGCACTCGATCTATCTCTGTATCACGGGCACTCAAAAAGATAATCGGCACATCGGATTCCTTACGGATATCCTTGCATAGGTCAAGACCATTTATATCGGGGAGCGTTATATCAAGCACAACAAGGTCTATGGACTCTGCTCTTAAAATAGCCAATCCATCTTTACCGGTAGAAGCAAATAAAGGTTCCATAGCCTCACGCTTTACAGCAAAGGATATGTTCTTGCCAATGCGGATATCATCATCAATAATAAGAATCTTTGGTGTCAATGAATGCATTCCCCTTTTTAATGGTATTGGAATAGGTTAGATCTCTTTAATTTTAAATTATATTAAAACCATAGAAATTTCCACTATCTGATATGTACCTAAAAAATAAGCAAAAAATTATATTAATATAAGTTAATATTAAGCATGTCCATTTTAAGGGGCTAACCATAATGAGAAATGATAATTTTTTTAACTATTACTATCAGATTTTATTTCTTATTTCTTTGTTTTTACTTTTTTGTGATTACTCACCTAATTCACGCAGCAATCCTTACGATCCTGGTGGAGATAATTATTTAGTATGTGCTGGAAATGACACAACAGTGTTCTATAACGAAATACTTTGGCTTCAAGGAAATGTATCTGATGGAGTAAAGATTAAAAAATGGGAATGGAAAATTGGTGACAGCAATTGGGTTATTACCTCTTCAGCAGACACATCCATTACAACTCCATCAGAAAAGGCAACATTTATATGCAGCTTAAGGGTTACTGATGACAAAGGTGTTAGAGTAAGTGATGCGCTTAAGGTATACGTCAGATTTACCAATGCTGTTTGTGTTTCAGTTGGGACGCAACATTCTATGATAGTTAAGTCCGATGGTACCCTGTGGGGAACAGGGCATAACGACTATGGCCAATTAGGAGATGGATCCTCTTTACTAAAAAGAAAACCTACAAAAATAATGAATGACGTATCTTCTGTTTCAGCAGGAGGTTACCATACTATTATTCTAAAAACGGATGGTACTCTTTGGGCAACTGGGCTAAATCGGGATGGTCAATTGGCTGATGGCACTATCACAGATAAATTTGCTCCAGTGCAAATAATGACTGATATCAATTCTTTTTCAACTGGCCCACGTCAAACATTTATAGTAAAAAGAGATAATACTCTTTGGGGTACAAGCCAAGATAGCCTTTTACATTTAATGAATAATGTTACCTTCGCTTTTGCTGGTGAAATGCATAGTATGATAATTAAAAATGATGGTTCACTCTGGGCTTTTGGTAAAAATTACTGTGGCCAACTTGGAGATAGCACGACCATTGATAGAAGTACACCCGTTCATATAATGAGTGATGTTGCTTTTGCGTCATTAGGAAGTGTACACACGTTGGTAGTTAAAACAGACAGATCATTATGGGCAATGGGTTCAAATTTTGATGGACAACTTGGTTCAGGTATACTAAAAAAAATTAACTATCCAATATCATTGTCCAAAGAAGTGTTGACAGTCTCTGCAAGAAAAAGTCATAGTATGATTTTAGATAATAGTGGGATGCTCTATGCAACCGGTTTAAATAAAGATGGGCAGTTAGGAGACAGAACGTATACAAAAAGGAAAATACCGGTTCTAATAATGGATAGTATATTATCAGTTTCCACAGGAGATAGGCATACAATGATAATCAAGAGTGATGGAACTGTATGGGCTACTGGTGATAATTATTATGGTCAACTAGGTACTAATGATAGGGAAAACTCAAATCTACCTTTACAAATTTAAATATAATTAAAATGGAATTGAAATCACAAAACCCACAAAAGAGATCCCAGTAGCGGAAATAAAAATGTTTTGTCTAATCATTTTTTTTCTTGAATCAAGCACCTTAGCGTTATACTTTTCATATAATTCATCATATTCAAATTGAGTATGACCTGGTTCCATATACTCTTGCCATGTCTTCTCCTCGATATTTTTTGCGTCCTTTACTTTTTTAAACATGATAGCACTAACACCAGATAAGATAATTGAAAGAGTACTAAAAGATAATCTTCTGATAGATTGCGTTTTTTTCTTGGGAATCAAATCTTTATTTAATTGATATACCGTACCTTTGCTAATTTGTATTCGTTCTTTATACTTGCAATATTTTGGCTTCTTTAAAACTAATTTATAGTTACCAATCTTAATACTATCATTAAAATATGGAGTCTCACCAAGAGTATCTTTATCAATTATAATAAAGGCCTTTTCAGGTGAACTAAAAACTTCTAAAGTGCCTGTAACCTTTGAACTTTCATTAATTTCTTCACTATAGATTTGAAAAGGAAAAAATATGGATCCTAATAGTAAAGAAAGAAATTGACATCCAATATAAACGAGTTTACAGTTTTGTTTCATTATAGTTCTACTTGTTTTTTGTAGTAAGTAACATTTCTCATAGAGTTATTCCGCCCAGGCAATACCACGAGAAAATTCATTTTTTTTAGAGAGCATTTTTCCTAAATACTCTCGTTCCGATTCGTCAATATGTTTAAACTCACACGAATAGATTCTAGTAATATTCTCGTTTGTTGAATTCCAGGTACCTTTTGAGTATTTACTGCTTAGGTTTGTAAAGTTAAAGGTATTAAAATCTTTGGGGATAATCCACGTATCAGTCTGATTAACCTCGTAGAGATATCGATTTCCTTCATTAGAAAGGTCGCTAAAATGTTGATTAGGTGTATATAGTGAAGGAACGGCAAAAATGATACTTCTGCCTGAATTATTTGTTATATAATGGCTAAAAGGTGCAAAATAGCCGATAGTAACACTGAGTGGTTCTAATTTATCCAATGTTACTTTATTTGCCTTGATCTGTAAAACATTCTTTAATGTATTAATCAACAACTCTGACTCTTTTACATTTTCTCTCAATTTTATTGCTTTATATGTTTGACCAGCAATGGCACCGTTAAAAATTACTGTTCCCTTTATAGACCAGTCACCTCTATCTGATAGTGGTTCAATCTTTGAAACTGTTTTAATCTCATTTTTGTAGAATCGATCTGGATTAATTGTATAAGTATATGATCCATTTTCTTTGATAATAAGTGCTTTTTGTCCCAAAACCCAATGATAAGAGGTATTTGTTGTGCATACTTTATTTGTTGGATCAAGAAATAGTAGATTTCCATTCATTTTCTCTACACATACAATCAAATGATCAAATGCTCCAAGGGTTGGATATTTTTCCAAATATTGAAATCCTTTGGTATTCACTAACGTTAACCAGACTTTAACATTTTTACGTCTTAATAAAAAGGCTAAAATCGTTGATAACTCTTTACAGTCACCATATCCATTTTTAAATACCATTTTTGGATCTCTCGGAATGATTGAATATGCCTTTTCCCAACTCCCATAATACCTGATGTTATCTTTAACGTACTTAAAGGTATTATCAATTATTTCATTCTCATCCAGCCCTTGAATCCCTTTTGCCAGGCTATCTAAAAATGAAGCATCCTTATCTTTTAGGGAATCAGAAAGTTCCTGTAGATAGAAATCACCCAACTCTTCCCAGGAAAACGACTTGGAATTTACAGGAGGGAACGACACAAAAAGAGCGGCATACCATAATTCAGGATATTTATTATTTATACTCTTAATTGGTTGAAGGCTATTCCCTTCAACTGTAAAAATATTTTTATTATTTTTTACAATCTTATTTGATTGTATCGTTAGGTTCTCTGCATTCTCCAATCCAAAGTTTAATTCATATGATGTAGGCCAGATTAGTTGTATTACCTTCTTTTGAACAGGGTAATCACTTCTTAAGCCATATCTGTCACTACAGTTTTTTGTTTGATGGAAACGACGTTTTACAGAGTACCTTAAAAACGCAATATCAGAATAGTTTGGAATATGCGCTTTTTGAATGAAATAATGTGGTTTGTGCTTATAAAGGCTATTAACATAGTATAAATCTTTTAGATGCTTGATATTAGTTATCTTTTTATATTTTCCACTCTTATAAATTGCTATTATACTTATAATTGGTTTTTCTTCAACATACTCCGAGTATCGGTCAACAACTTCCTTTAATGTTGCTGGGACACTATTATTAATCTTATACCAGATGGTCCTGGTCATGTTTAGACTATTTCTCTTTTGTCCAGATTTCAATTCAAGTGTCAACGAATCACTGAGAATGATGATATTCTCATCTTCCCATTCAGATGGAATGGCAAGATTTGAAACTATGGGGTGCTTTAAAGTAACCACTGTGCAGGTAAAACAAAAGAATATCGAAATTAATGAATATATTTTAATTTTATACACATGATTTTTCATGAGATATACAACCAATCCTTAGTGACAAAAACTTTAATGTAAATCAACCTTCAATTTGCGATAGTTTATCGCTACCTTTTGAATGCCAAAGTGTTCCATCATTTTTTATTATTACGGCATCATCATAACCAGATGATACAAAAGCAACATTTTCAAGGATTTTTCGTGGGAATTGTCCTAAATAACTGTTTCCGACTCCCCAAAGTGTATTGTCATTTTTAATAAAAAGCGTATGGGATCTCCCAGCAGAAATAGCTGCAACTCCAGATGTTAATCGAAAGGGCTTACTGGTTTGTGTATACAGTGAATTCCCTAATTGGTGATTCCAATTATCCCCAGAGGCCCAGAGAGTGCCATCCTTTTTAAGAATTAATGAATGGAAAACTCCCCCTGACATTGAAGAAACAGAATCAAACATATAGACTGGTTTAAGTTTACTAATTTCAGTATTATCCCCAAGCTGTCCATCGTTATTATATCCAGTTGCCCATAATGTTTGGTCAGTTTTAACGATCATCGTGTGATATGATCCAGTGAATACAGAAGCGACATCGTCCATTATTTTAATAAAATTGTTTCTACTATTTGTTGTTCCATCACCTAATTGTCCATGATTATTCTTTCCAGCACCTAGAAGTGTCCCGTTTTGTTGAACAATCATCGTATGAGCACTTCCAGTTGATATTGCAATCACATTTCTAAATATTTGTTCTGGTTGCAATTTGTTATTATTAGTACCATCACCATGTTGTCCAGCACTATTGCAACCAGTGGCCCACAACGTTCCATCTAGCCTAAGTATTATTGTAAAGCTATCTCCAACGGAAACGGATTTGACACCAGCCATTATCTCTACAGGTCGTTTTTTATATTCATTGGTTCCATCTCCTAATTGACCAATGTTATTTTTTCCCTTTCCTAGAAGGTGCGCACATTTAGTTATAAACATTGTATGATTTACACCATGATCAACAAAAGAAATATTACCAAATTTTACATTTATATCAACAGATGAACAAAACTGGATGCCATATTCATTTGTAACCCTTAAGATACAAGTATATGTTTGTGCCATTGACGGAGCGGCTATTACTGTATCACCCTTAGAGCATGTTTGCCAAATACCACCAATTCTCCACTCCCACTTTGTAACATTAAAATTCTCAACATGACCAATTAATTTAATTGAATCATAAATTGAAACAGTTGTATCATTCCCAGCACTAATTTTAACGTCATCATAATATTTTCCATTTGGATCAAATGGATTAATTCTCTTTTCAACACTAAATTCATTGACACAAAAAAAGAAAACTATACAGTTGAAGACTAAACAAAATCGTATAAAATTAAAAGTACTAGAGGTAAATTGTATCATTACTTAGTGCTACCATTTAAAAGGGAATTGAAAACATGAAGCCAATTCCAAACAGGGCCCCAATGACCGAATATTTGATGTACATTTCTTTACTAATAAGATCATTTGCCTTATTAACATGTTTATAATATTCACTATAATATTTATCATATTCATCAATATTCAAATTATGTTGATTGTATTTATCCCATGCTTCTTTCTTATTATTAATATGATACTGTAATCTTAAATAATCAAATGCACCCAGGGTAAGAAGACTGGCAGATAGTGCCCCAAATGAAATACGCCTAATTCTACGAATTTTATCTTTCCTTAAAATTTTAATAGAGTCAGTATAATTATTCGATGTCAACTTGACATTCAGTCGCGTTGGATTATTTTCATCTAAAGTGTAGGAGCTTTCAAAGGATCTATAATCTGGCTTAATCACGGCTATTTTGTAGGTTCCGGCTAATGCACTATCTGTTTTAAAAGGGGTAACACCAACTCTTTTTCGGCGAAGAATA
Organism: Chitinivibrionales bacterium; assembly: GCA_028278335.1. GTDB lineage: Bacteria > Fibrobacterota > Chitinivibrionia > Chitinivibrionales > JANQEN01 > JANQEN01. The sequence continues at coordinate 32,482 of JANQEN010000263.1, forward strand.
ACTACCGCCCCATCTGGATGGCTATTTATCTCTAAAACACAATATTTATTATAGGTTTTAACCTTAGGTTCTATCTTGAGTTTTTCAAGTAGAACATAAATCCGCACATAAGAATTCTGTAGTAAAACTTGCGTAGATGAATCTTTTTTAAAGCCGTCTAATTCTGTTATCACAGAGTAAGTGCCTGGCCCTAATGTATCTACTTTACACGGTGTCTGACCGACAAATACTCCATTAATATAAACATTTGCCTCTTTAGGGTCACTTTCAAAGTAGAAACCTTCAGAAGTATACCCTGGCTTATAACTCAAAACTATTGTAGATAAAATTGTTAAGAACAAAAAATGTTTTAGCTTATACATACTTTACTCTTAAGCGAGAACTGCCTATAATTGTCATTCAACAATTGCAATATGAGAATCCTCAATTTTATTCAATTCAACACAGTCTTGATAAACATCTTTTATCTCATTGGCACGGATATGATTTTTATCAAAGGTTAATACTCGATTGAAAATAAAACTTGAGTCAGTCTCCAACTCACTGTAGTTCACATCAAAAAGTCTATTGCTAATTTGCTTTGAATAAATATCTGCAATAATTTTCTTTGCAGGCATCTTCTTTACTTCCAACTCGTTAGTATAAGTTGACTTGTAATGAATATGTACGTCTTCTTGACGCTCCAAGGAAATATCGCTAAAATAACTATAATAGAAATTATTTAATTGATAGATTTTCCTATTTTTATATGGAACAGGCATTAAATCACTTTTAAATTTTACTCTCACTATTAGTGGCATACCAGAATTATTTAAATTTTCAAATGAAAAGGATTCAATACTATTAGACTTCCCAAAATGCTGTATTAAATTTTCTAAAGACTTTCTTTGTTCATTTTTGTTTTTATATAAGTATTTGCTTCTATATCTGCTTGCACTGTTTTTTTGATATTCGCGAACTAATGTATATTCACCAGGAGACGAGCTAAAATCAAGAATCATCCTATCTTTAATACATTTTTCTCCCCATAGCGGCTTAGGTAACTGATTGATTGTAGTGTCTGCATATCCCATATAGAGTGCATCTTTATATCCAAGGGGATATTCCCCCAATTCATAACCACAGGCATACGGATAAGCAACATAGGTCATATTATTTATGTTCAGTGCAAGAAATCCATAAAAACTGCTAGCATATAGTAAGAACATTTCCTTTTGGAAATGTTGATTTTTTCTTGGGGTTAATAGAATTTCAGATTTAATTCCCACATGTTTTAACATTTTATAGCAAAGAGAAGTTACGTTAAGATGCGATGCTTTTCTGCGTGAAAATATTCGATTATCGATAATATTATTTGCACCCGCAGAATAACCATTTTTTTGAACCCAATTTAAAATGTTCTTTGCCGAAGTCAGGGTATCTGGATTATTTATATTATGTTTTAAAAGTGTGTCTTTAAAAATTTCCTTTACTAAAGCTGATGAAATCTCACCTATCTCCTCTTTGCACCATCTGAAAATTTCTTGCTTTAAATCAGAGGTTTTTACTTTCTCTGGGTGGAATTTTGTTAAACGGCAGACAACTCTTGGTTCTGTTTTCCACCAAAAATCTAAATAATCTATTTCAGGTCGAGGTTCGTAGTTATGAATTAGATAGGAATTTAATTTATAATCCTTGTTGGCATATGCCAAGTGCCTTATCGCATATCTGCTTCCATACGTCTCACATATATATTCGCAATTTTTTGTATATGCGAAGACAACTCTACGTCTCCTAATTGGAATTTGATGGTGATACAACCAACTTTCAAAAAAGGTATAGTACCTATTATCCAGCTGAAATTTAATTTTAATTATTAGTGTGGAACCTTTGGTAACCTTAGGGAATATTATCTTGCCAGATTCTTTATATTCTTTTACAATTTTTTTAACGGGGACGGGTATTTCTTCTTCTTGAGCATTATAATGCTTAAGCTCAAATTGAGTAATTCTTTTTGCCCATTGGTGAATTGGTACTGTGCCATGTTCAGCCCCACTAACTGTGAGAATTTTTATTTTTTTATAAATTTCAAACACTGTGTACATATCGCTTCTTTTATTTGTGCTTGTAACAATTAATTCATCCTTGTCATAATAGGCTCCATACTTTTTCCATTTTTGTTCATACACTTTAGGATTCTTATCATCCGGTAATGGTTTTAACTGAATTTTCTGTGGTTTACTTATCACATAAACAGAAAGTATAATGAAAATTATTGAAGATTTTAATATGAGTTTATTCATTTTACAAAACCTTTATGCAATCCTTTAATAATCTGATTGCTTCAATAGATATTGAGCAAATGTGGAATATACAATAGCTTAAAAGAAATCAATATATTTACACTATTAAATATTGATATCTTTTATAAAGTAGCTGCTAAATAATTCTATTTCTAATTAATGATCTCGTATAAAATTAATCAATAACCTGCTAATAAACAATAATACAAAAAAATAATTTATCATTTTCATAAAAATTAGCTTGTATAGTTATTAAATTTTAATTATATAGCCTTCACTTAAAAAACACTCTTGATCAACCTAAAACAGTGAAAGGTTTAACGTGTAAATGGAGTCTAATTGTTCTATTTTTATATTAGAAATAATATATACTGTTTCTCAAAAGTTTTGTCCCATGATTTTTGACAAAAATCTTATAGAAACAGTTATACCGCAACACAACATAGGACAAAATTATTGAGAAGCGGTATAATTATAAATATCATAATGATATTTTTGGATTAGGAATATAATTATCCTATAATTCGATTTTTTTTTTTTTTAATACATTCATATTGCACTAACGACCATATTGGAAACTACATTTATTTAACCCAGATCATGCATACCTAGAGCTTGTTCTATGAAAATAAAATATACCTGTCTCGTATTTATAATCTCTTGTATGTCTCTTCTCCATGCAAAACCTGAGTTTGTAAACTACCTTGCTGATAATCGATTAAATCAAATAAATGATTTAATAACAGAAGGGGAAATTATCTGGATAGCAACTGAGAATGGTGTCATTAAAAGAAATAATGAGGGTAATCTACTCAAGATCATTACAACAGAAGATGGCCTAGCAGCTAATAAAGTAAAAAAGATTGCGATTGATGCTTCACATAATAAATGGTTTGCAACTGAAAATGGTGTCAGTAAATATGACGGAAAAGATTGGACCAATTATAGAAAAGAACATGGATTAGTGAGTAATTATATAACTGCGCTTTGTGTGGATCATAACGATAAGAAATGGTTTGGATCTTGTCATGGTGTTAGTTGCTTTAATGATACTAACTGGGTAACGTATACGAAATCGGATGGATTGGTTGATAATGATATTTTATCCATTGCAATTGATTCTGAAAACAATACATGGTTTGGAACAAATGGGTATGGTGTTAGTAAACTAACAGATACCACATGGGTGACCTATACAGACGATGATGTGCTTTTAAATAATTACATTACTGACATTGTATTAGAACCAAACAATACCCTGTTGTTCATATCACATCTATGTGATAGTATTACTCGATATGATGGTGCAATTTTTTCTCATATTTCGTTTTATGATGGTTGAGGTGGAATAAGTATACGGTCAGTTGACTATGATAACAGGGGAAATGGTTGGTTTGCTACAAGTTCTGGTATTCGTGTGTTTAACGGTATCACAGTTGACACTGTTTACACAATGTCTGATGGTTTAGGTGACGAAGATGTGATATCAGTGACAATAGATTCATCGGGAAATGTCTGGGCTGGAACTGCCCATTGTGGGGTGTTTAAGTTTGATGGTGAATCATTTACCAATTACTTCACAGAAATAGATGAAGGATTGGTTGATAATTATATCGCGTCCTTAGCCTGTGATCTACAAGGTACTATATGGTTTGGAACCTCACATGTCGGAGTAAGCTCATTTGATGGAATAAACTGGAAAACCTATCAGCAAAAGGACGGGTTGCTTAGTAACTATGTTTCATCAATTGCAATAGATTCAACAGGCGATATTTGGTTTGCAAGTCAACTTGGTGCATCTAAATTTAATGGAGTTGAATGGTCTTATCTTGACACTTCAGATGGACTACATGATGATTTTGTAAGTTTAATTGTAGTGGAAAATAATAGAGATATATGGTTTGGCACCTTGTTAAATGGGGTCTGTAAATTTGATGGAACCACATGGATGGTCTATGATACATCCAACGGACTTCCAGGAAATATGGTTACAGATATTGAATTTGACAAAAATGGAAACACATGGCTTGGCACATATTATGGATTGGCTAAGTTTGATGGACTTTCGTGGACCATCCACAATAAATTGAGCGGCTTTCCAAGTAACAGTATTAAAACAATTGCCTTTGATAGTAAGGGCAATAAATGGTTAGGCACTGGTGATACTGGAGTCATACTATTTGAAGATCCTGGTTTTACAATCTATACTCGTGAAAATGGACTAGGAGATAATACTATTAATGGCATTGCAATTGACAACAATGGGGGTGTGTGGGCTGCCACAAATCACGGTATAAGCATATTTGACGGAAAAACGTGGAAAAATTTTACAACTGTTGATGGGCTTATATATAGAATAGTAGAGGCCATCACAATTGATAATAGTGGTGATATTTGGATTGGTACCAGAGAAGGTGTTTCCAAACTTGTAGCTTCATCAATAGGAATAAAACAAAAGAATAATGATAATCATCAATCACCGTTTTACTTTCAATCAATATCCAACCCTAATAGTAAAAATTTTCATTTTTGTTATAGCCTTCCTTCCAGGCAAAAAGTTTCCCTAAATATTTTTGATCCTAAAGGTAAACTTATAAAGAACTTAGTAAGTGGACTTAAAAAAGATGGTAGCCACACTGCAGAATTTAATACTTACAGCATCTCTTCTGGGATATATTTCTGCAGGTTAGAAACAGAAAAAAGTGGTTGCTTAAGTAGGAAGATTATTGTTTTTAAATAGCTCAATTCCCTTTTCGTCAATGTTTTTTAATATCCTCTTTGAAAGCGAAAGAGCATCATATTTTTTTATCCCTTTTCCCAATATGACAGCAAGTAATTCCTGGTCGGAAAGAGTTTTTGCTCCTTTGGAAAGGAGCTTTTCCCGGGGCGTTCATGTTGCGGTAAGTCTTTTAGCTTTTTCATTGCTCAGCAAGGGATTATAAATAATCAAAAATACGAGTTTTATCCTCATTTTGTTTGGCTAATTGCATTACAGCCAGTTAAAAAATAATACATTAAGACCCCTCATACTTTCTGCCAGTCAATTTTCTAAAAGCTATTTTATCTTTTTTAGGTTGCCGGTGTTCATATTTTTCAGCCCAATCAGCAAGATATTCTTGTTTCCTATCATCCCAAACTATAGTTTTTCTTTCAATCCATCTGTTAATTATTGCTAGGGGTGAAACTGATCCCTTAAAATCATTTGAAAACTCTTGTTCACAAAAAGCCACAAGACCTGCATCTCCAGAGGTGATTTTATACCCTAATGCTAAAGTACTTGCAGCAATTTTTCTGTCGGGGAAGCTAAGGTCAAAAAGGCGACCGGTTACTTTATTTAGTGTGCCAACATTAATAAGCTCAGAAATGGCTGAGAAATAGAGATCGATAGTTTTGTTCTGCGAAGCATTTATTGATAGCGGTTTTATTTTACTTCGTAACTCTCTGGTCCAGGGATACTTACTTTTAAACTTGCTGGTTCTAATTATTTCATCATGAACATCTTTTATGGTGACACACTCATATCGATCATCAATAAACATGTCTGGAGCAATTCGCAGAAGCATCAATACACTTGACGTATCGCACAAGATAAACACAACAATTCCTTTCGTAAAGAACTGCTTTCACAACTATCTTACTGCGGAATACTTGATGCTTTTTCACCCTGACTTCGTTACATTTTCTTGCCATACGATCTGTATGCCTACAAAAATGTGCCTTATCAGGATAAAAAATCATCTTCCTCTACCTTGAACCTAGTTATAAAAGCAGTTCTGCAATCACTCCTTCACACGCTCCAACTCTTCTATAACAGCTTTTGCATCCATACTAGTATTAAATCCCAGCCATTCTGCGAATTTTCTTGTTGAGCAATCTGAAATTTGATTTGAAATTAAGTCTATAAACAGGGGAGACAATTCTTTAAGCATTTTTATATAGTGTAACGGGTCATTATTTTTATAGAGCATTTGCTCAATAGTTTTAAATTTTCTTTTAAATAGTGTGTCTGCTCCACCAATAGTGATCTTAGTACATAATCCTGCTTTATGTAATCTTATATAAATTCCATAAAGAGAATGGGCATAATCTGATGATACTTCTTTTAAATGGTTTATTACAGTACCTGTTGTCTGCCCTTTAATATAACGTGCAATATGTCTTACATACTCATCAGGAAATTGAGTATACATGGCAACCAAATCACAAAAATTCTCTTCTTCCGCATCATATATGAGTGCAGGTTCCTCATCTCTAATTGCATGGACAATCTCATGCAACAATTGGAATATTAAATCTAAGATATTTGTATTAGTGTTGATAAATATTACCCGTTGTCCACATATTTTTGAGTAAAAAGCATATATATCCTTTTTAAATTGTTCAGGAAACTCTCGACAAATTGCATAAATTCCTAATTCTTTTAGAAGCTTGAAAGAGTAATCGAAGTTGAACGGTTTGCCTTCAGGAATCATTGCCAATTTCCGCAGATGCTTAGAAAGTTTTATAGCATTCTCTTTACTGCGTTCTTTTATCCTGACAACTGGAAGCAATATTGGCGATGGTGCCTGCCTGAACAGATTTAAATATTGCTCTGCCAAGTTATGAGAGGCATCCTTCATCTCTGGAGTAACCTTCTTTTTACGAACAGTTCGATGTTGGGGTATTGTTATTAGGCTTTCTGTCAATGATGTAAAAAAATAATTAGGTTTGATATCAAGAATGGTACACAACCCAATGAGATATTGCCCGCGAGGAATTTGGCCACCAATCCACTTTGTAACTGTTTGCCGTGTTACCTCCAATTTATCCGCAATATCATTAACTTTGATACCCAATTCACTAGCCCGCAATTTAATTTTGGAGCCATCCCAGCTCATATTGATTTGTCCCCGTTATTTGGTTATTAATTATATGCTTTAAATTGCATATTCTACCACTATTCTACAATAATATAATAAAATGTAAACAAAAGGTTACATTTTTAAACTTTGTTTTAAATTTATTGTTTTATATGGAAGGTGAGATTATTGAAGGATTTGTTAATTATTACTGTTTAATGTCTCTTTTATTTCCTGTAAGTGGCTTCATCATCTTAGGTGGGTATGAAGTCAAATCGCTTTATGTATTTCATAACTTTTGTTCAATTTTATTATTATTTAGCCCCTGCTTTTTATCTGGTTTTTTTAGACTTTTGTTTTTAAACTTTTCCTTTATTTTAAGCTGCCATCACTCATTGAGCTTAGCAATTATTGAAGTGAGGGTGAACGCTTAATATTTTTCTGTACATATTGCTAACCGACTTCAAGCCACCCTATCAACTTGGAACTATAAGCCTGGTCTGAATCATTCGTACCTCGGTGCTTAAGCTCCCTTTCAAGCAATTGCTCAACCATGGTAAGTTTATCCATTGAACCGGAAGAACTAGCCGTGGACATTTGAAACAACTCATCCGCATGCCGTTCTAAGGGAACAACCCTATTCCCGTCTTTGTCCATACCCACTTTGACGATCGACCTAATAACATGCCCCTTATCGTTGTGGGTTTCTACTTCCCAAACAGAGAGTATCCCTTCTGGATAGTCACCAGTTTTTACAGAGCAGCCCAGCTCTATAGTTGTCAGATTCCGATATTCCTCCAACCATGCTCCAATAAGAGGATGATCCAACCCAATGAGATCAAGGTTTTCCTTGTCAAGAACTTCGTCACGATTTGTCGAAAAGGATATTACCTGATTATTACCAGACAATTTCAATTGAAACCTATGGTCTTTAATCTTATCAAAATCAAAACCTTGAATTTCAGCTACACCAGAAAGGAATCCAATTAATTCATTCATGCTCTTGTCGATATTGGACAATGGCGAATAATCATCCAAACTGAATTGATCGAGATCTTGAAAAAGCTCACTCACAGCATCACGAGCTTCTGCCGCATTTGTCATGGCAGCATTGAGCTCCAATTGAGTTCGCTTTAATGTCGGATCTTCTAGGGCTTCTGAATACAATTGCTGGTAATTGATGCGTTCCTGCAACTGCCCTAATATCTGTGAACGTAAGTCTTCTGCCACATTACCAGATTCATCTACTTTACCTAGTGCCTTGGCAATATCCTTTAGTTTATCATCCAATAGTAAGAATATTTTTCCTTCAATTGTATCGCTGAGAACAAGGTTGTAAACCTGTGCAGTATCTTTCTGACCATATCGATGAATACGCCCGATGCGTTGCTCAACATCCATTGGGTTCCAGGGCAGATCGAAATTAAAAAGAACACGAGCATGTTGTAAGTTGATACCCTCACGGCCGGCAGCGGTACAAATCATCACTCTTGGCCCTTTGGCTTGCTTAAACCGTTTTTCAGCCGCAGTCTTACCGCTATGGTCTCCACCTTTGAGTACAACAACGCCCTGACCGGGAAATTCTCTTTCGATTTCTTCACCAAGCATTTCTACTGTTCCGAGATATGTGGCGAAAATAACGACCCGTTCCTTTGGATTCTGCTTCCAAAGAACACTGAGTGCCGAAAGCAGATTGGCAACTTTGGTTTCTTGTATCGTAGGAAATCGTTCCAACAGTTGAGTAATTCTCATTCGTTCTTCAGGAAGCGCAAACGCTACCATATTCATGGCAGCATCTTCTGCGGCTTCAGTGACTAACTCTTCAGTGAAAGTATTTGAAGCAAGAGCAAGCTCTTCTTCGTTTATCTTTTTTAGCTGCTTCCGCTTTAAATCATTTAAGATTCTCTCGGCTTCCAACAGACTCATCTGATCTTTTCCGAGATGAAACTCTTTACATATGAATTGTTTCGCAGCAGCAAAAGCTTCATCACGCAGATCGATATTCATCTCTGCGTCATGAATGAGCCCTTCATGTACTGTTAGAGCGATCAACCGCCGCCTTAATGTTCGGTGAACGGCTGCAAAGCTTGATGCTGCAATCTTCTGGAATATGGTCATGACGAATCCCAGTGCACGCCCCTTACCACCCTCCTTCTTTGCCAAAGCAAAGCCATCCCTCAGATAATCATTTAATTCTTGGTAGAAGTACCGTTCTTCATAAGACATGGTAAAGGATTCGGTATGAACCCATCTTCTGGCAAACAAAGTAGATCCATCCGGTCTACAAGCATCTGCTTTGGTGCGTCGGAATATAAAGGGATTTAACCGATGGCGTTCTGCCACCATTTTCTGCTCTGTATGAAAGAGTGTGGGATCCAGTAATTGAATCAATTTCCAAAATCGGAAATGATCACCTTGGTGAGGTGTGGCAGATAGGAGCAGCAGATCTCTTGTATGATCTCTTATAGATTCTGCGAGTTTATAGTTTTGAGTTTTCTTTGCCCTTCCACCTTGTTTATATGCTGTAAGATGATGAGCCTCATCAAACACAACAAGATCCCATGTCGGAGCTGCAAGTAGCTTTTTTACACGTGCAGGGCGCTTCAAAGTGTCAATACTGACAATAAGCAGGTTATGCTTTTCAAAAGCATTTGTCTTGCGGTCGCTGACATCACCTTCGCTTCCAAAAACCTCAAAGTTCAAATTGAAAACATCATTAAGCTCTCGATGCCAGTTATTGACCAGACCAGCAGGAACAATCATCAAAGCTCTATTAAGCTCTCCACGACTAGCCAATTCTCTAAGAACCAATGCAGTCTCAATTGTTTTTCCCAATCCAACTTCATCGGCCACCAAAAAGCGCCTTGGACCAGCAGTAGCCACTTTGTGAGTAAGTACAACTTGATGAGGAAGTAGATCGATACGAGCAGAAGTCATGGAGCTAGCATTTTCCAGAAGAGGTAGCTCATGCGCCTTATAGCATAACCATGCTTTTTTTAGACGTTTTTCTCCACCAGCAACATTGCTAACAACGGTTTCATTTCTGCTTAATGCCGGTGATAATTCCTTGAGGGGAACATTTTTCTCACCAACAGCAAAAAACACTGTAGCAAATTCAGCTGAAGTTGCAAGTATCGCACCTTGACCGAATTCCTTGTGTTGTACTCTTGTTCCTGGTTGAAATGCCATGCGCCTTAACTAATCCTGTCCAGATAAAGTCCAATCCACGTACTATCAGAATTTGATTCAATGCGCCTAAGACTTTTCTGAGCACCATTCCAAATCCCTGAACCCAAATCAATTTCTTTTCCTCTATCCTTACCATCACAACGCCATGTATATCGGTTCTCACTCATGTGTTCTATCCAGCGATGTTGATCTGTCATCCAAAATACAAGGGCAAATTGTCCTTCGGCGAATGACTGAAAATCATATATCCTCTTGTAGGTTTCTTGTTTTACCCAGCTTTCAGCATCTTCTACTCCTAGGGCATCAAGAGCCGCATCCAATCCGGCAACAAGAAGCGTATCCCCAATAAATGGAATTTCATCCTCAGGCCAGCCACTATCATAAAGTTCAAAGAAATGGCGCAAAGAAATTGATTCACCATTCTTTACTAAATCAGAAAGGGTTTCATTATCCCAAATTACCGATATACCCTTTCTTTTCCAAACATCATCTTTTAAGGCAGGATTCATTCTTTATTCCTCCTCCATATCAAACAAAGACAGCTGCTGACTGAGAATAGTCTGATGCTCAGCAGACCATGTATTAAACAAGTGGCGAGCAACTTGGCTTGCATTCCTGAATTCAAGGGTCGGGCCATGCCTTCCCAACCAGTTTAATAATTCACCGAGTACAGGGTGAGGTTTAAAATCTTCTGTTTGCATTTCTTTGTTAAGATTTATACCACTGCTATCATAACACGCTCCAACCATATAAAAAGCTTGATCGAGGTCTCTCCTTGTACTTTTTAATCCATTGGTGGATTTGGCCTTTTCTAATGGGTCGGTCCAAAGAAATGCTTTGGGACGGGATAATTCTTTGCACCAACCCAATGCCATAAAATCACTCGGCCCAATTCCTGAACCACGTAGAAATTTTTGCATTTGGTCACGAGCAACCTGTTGTTGTCCAGCGAAAATCCTCAAGAACTGTCTCGTCAGTGGTTCCGCTTTGTCAGGGCCTCTGACAGCATCAGTTCCAGATTGATCATCAAGAATTTGATTGATACCTGCCAATGCCTCTTTTACAGTAAACTCTCGTTCCTCTTCTACGTAAACTTTTCCATAGTGACGAGAAAAGTACTCCAAAGCCTTTCCTCGCTTAATTACCTCAATGTCAGCTTGAGGCAGTCCCTCTTGTTGATGGTGTTCAAGCAAGTCTTGTAATTGTCGGACATCACGAAGGATTTGCCTCCGTAATTTCGGCCAGCTAATCTTTGAAGGTTCTTCCGTTCTCTTTCGACAGACATGGATGATGTCATATTCAATTGTCTTTGAGCCAAATTCGCCTTTTCCCTTTGTTTCATCGCTTCTGATTGGATAAGTTGCTTCTAAGAAAAAGCCTGAATCGAATAGACTTTCAAGTACATCAACCCATGGCTCATCTTCACTATGGTGGAACGTAAATGACAAAATTCCAGAGGGTTTGAGTAACCTATTTGCCTCTTTCCAACAATCAGTCAATACTCGCTTATAAAAGCCATCAGGATTTTCTGGATTTCTTGCCCTATTGGCAACCGCTTCTAATGTCTTCGGAGTATATTCGCCTGTAAAATATTGTGGATAATCCTTTTTTAGGAGTAATCTTAGCCACACATAGAAAAAATCTGCAAGCTCAGAATAATGCAATAGCCCTCCAAATGGAGGATCTGTAACAACTAAGTCCAGACTTCCTGTTTCAATCTCAGAAAGTTCAGTTGAAGAGCCGCAGCGAATAATTGCACCTGGCAGGACTACATCTTGAGGAAAGGCTTTGCTGCTCTTGCCAGATAACATAGACTTTCCAGTCTCATCCTCAAATGAAGAATCAGTAGACAGCATTTCATTCGATACAGTTTCCCATACTCTTCTTTTCCATTTAAGTCCCTTAATGGTATTGGCAAAGCACGACGCCAAATTCCCTCTACCTAAATCTGATAATACAGCACCCTCGATAACAGTTGATTTGGGATGGTAATTATTATTGCTAAACATTGGCTCCATCTTGTCAGCAACAGAGTTCCAAAAGCAAAACATGTTTTGATTCCGCAAGTATTGTTGAGCGACGCCAAGAGCAATTTCCTTGCTATTATTAGAGAACCCTTCAGCCTCATCGATTGCTTTGAAGATCTGTGAGTGAACAAGCAATTGTCTTGGATTGAACATGGTATGCCAATGTGTAAAACCATGATTTGGCACTCCACCTTGCAAATGATGAGTCATAAATCCATAAGGGAGTTCACTTTCGGGCCAATACCCCTTCAAATCTGAATTCCTTCTGATTTCCCATTCAGCAATCGCGGCATTTAGTCTCTTTACATCCTCAATAGAAATAGACTTGAAGTAGCGACCATTATACGGATAATTCCGTTTATTTCGGTTGGGCGAAAAGCATTGCAACGAATAGACCGCCATTGGCCCCGATTTGCCAGATGCTTTTATGGCATCAAGAACATCTTGCTGTTTACCACAAGTCGCTTCCTGACACTCAAATTTTGATTTCCTTGGAATGGTTCCCTTTAGCGGCTGAAATTCTTGATGTGTATCTGGATCCCGGATCTCAACGGGCAGGTCACCACGCACCTCTATAAATCTTAAGTTTGATTGCCTAATATTGTTCCATCTGATCGTGCCATTTTTATTGCTTGATACTGTTCCACCCAATTCCCCACATTCATCAGTTCCTGCAGCACCCTTCATCCATTCAGGGCAAATCAAGAGTGACAAATTGATCCGCTTATTTTTACCTTTGTCCAGTTTTCGGAGAATGGATTTGCCACATGAAGGACATTTGAAAGTACCACCATTGTCCAGTACCGCATAAGGCTTTTCACTTGGTGAAACAACGAGAGGTGAATCTGGAGCCATTCTTGCTTCTTGCATTTCTACATCAAAAATCGCATTGCATTCAACGCATTCCTCGTCTGCCCAAGTTTTTATACTCAACTGTTTTGTTGCAATAACAGAAGAACTCAATAACGGTGTTCGATGGTTGCATTCAGGTGCAGAACAAGGCCCATGCTTTGCCCAAAAGCTGTATATAACCTCAGGACCTTCGTATCGATACTTTTTTCGCTCTTCAACGGGAATATCAAGTGGGTCAAAATTATCGGGCATGGCATTTTTGGATTCAATCTCAATCCATTTTCCCTTTTCACCTTCAGGGCCTTCTGTGACATAAAAAGGCATAATTAGGGGTTTTACTTCTTTCTCTATATGGTCAAAAAGGCGCTCTACTTCATTAACATCAACATCAGAGAGCTCATTTTTCACAACTAACCAAGCAACAGGATTTAGATCATTTCCAGACATCTGCATCCCAAGACGAGAGCCCTCAACCAATGTAGTACCACCACCCATAAAAATATCGGCGACTTTAAGTTTTTTAAAGCTTTCATTCTTCTGATGGTTTCCATAATAATTATCCCAAATAACCTTAGCAGCCTCAGCAGGATCATCAGGCGCTTTGGTTGCAGCAGCTAAAAGAGTCGAACGAAATACACTTGAGCGACGCCTTGCCCACCATTTTGACATTTGGTAAATTGGTTTCCCAGCATTCCCTTCGATTTGAGCAATTTGATTAATCGGTAATATTGGAAAATCAACTTCCAAGCAAGTCTTCGGACGATTTGGATCGTTGAAATCAACAGTTTCCAGATGTCGTTCTTCACCTGCACCCACCGAGGCGGCAACCATACTTTCAAGCTCTTCAGCCCTTGTCATTCCAGTATTTCTTGGCATTTTATTTCCTTAATTCAATAAAAGGCACAGTTACTTCAAGAAGTGATAACCCACCATGTGTCAATGTTGGGTAACCGCCCGGACTCTTCCATTTACGTCTTCCAAGCACAAGGTTGTAACCCTGCAATTGCATCAACAACGGGGGTACCCAGTTGTATTCATCTTTTTCATCAGCAACAACAGCCCGTCCGCTTCTAAATTTACTCTTCATGTAGCTTATCTGGTCTTTGTCATGCAAATCACGAAACAATCCCGACTGTGCATACCCATGATCACCTGTTATGACCAGTGTTCTTCCCGTACAAAACTTTTCAATAAACTGCCAAAACTCATCACCTGACAATGTTTCAGCTGCTTTTTTTGATAATAGCTGGCCACCATTTCCTTCTTCAGATAGATCGTGCATGACACTGTCTGGCCAGTGATGCCAGAAAAACAACCCTGGTTTAGCCTTAATCATTTGTGTACAGTCTGCAAATGGTAGGTCGGTTGATTCAGTGTAAGCTCCCTCGAAAAACTCACTCCTGCCAAGACTGTTACCCAAGTTCGACCGCTGACCAAACCCAAGAGCCTTGGCAAATGGCGTTGTATCTCCCGGAATCTCTGAGAGCGATGCACATTGCGATTGTATAATAAATCCTCTTTGCTTAGCCTCGTTAATGATCCATGGAGCTTCACGTAGCGAAAGACCATCCAGTACCAAAACGGATTTACCAGACGCTTGTTTTTTCCAGAATACCTTCAACATGCTTGATGTTTTTAGAGGAGATCCTGCTACATAATTCCAGAGCTCCCATGCTGCACCAGTCAATAGGTTGTCAAGCTCAGCAATAGACCTGTCACGTTCCGTTGTTCTTACATCAGCCAAGTCTTTTCGTATTGGAGATGAAAAAGTTTGCCAGAGGTAATCAAGAATTGACTCCCAAGCCTTTTCAGGTTCACTGTTCATTATCGTGGTCAGAAGCGATTTATCCATCACTCCTCCTTCTCAAGGTCTAAGCCGTAAGTCACTCCATCGGGGAGCTTCTTGATGAGCTCTTGGAGCTGTGCACCGGTCATATTTTCAATGTTTACGTTGACGTTAGCAACACGGGAGCCAGTATTTATTCCCCATGACTCAATCTTGCCTAATAGATTAAGAGACGATGTTCTGTCTGATTGGTGTCGTATTCTGCTGGATGAGGAACTACCGCCACCAAAAAGGTTTCCAGGTCCATTGTCTTTTCCTTCGTGAGCAGCGGAGGGTTCACCAGGTGCTCCACCTTTATACTCTTCTCCAGTGTCATCTCCAGAAGATTTCCCTCCTCCTGAGCTAACAGTGCTATCTGGCTCATGAAGGGTCGTGTCCTCAAGTTGCCTACCAGTACCAAGCTTACCCTTCATCCTGTTCCATGCAGCGTCTGCAGACTCACCCGGTCTGCTGCTAAGCATTTCACGTCCTTGGATATTTATCTGAATTTTTCCCTTAGCGCAAAGTCGAATAATGTGTTCCTTGGCGTCAACAGTTCCTATCCATGGAATAGATGCATTGCCTCCGCCCATAGGTTCTTTTAACTGATCGAGCACGGCTGCAATTGTGCAATTACACTTTGCCCCATTCAGAATGAGGGTGTCAGCATCTTCGGCAATAAACAAATCCTTTTTCACAAATTCCTGTATTGCGGGGATTATTTGATCCCCTTCGGCTTTATGCGCCACTATTTCAAATTGACATTGTTCAGGCTGAGCAAAATTCCAGACATCAAGAATAGCGAACCGATCATACCTTGACCGTATTTGAGAGCGCAATTCCTTCTGAAATTTTACATATAATGCCGAGTAATTGGCGTCGGCTTTTTTCCATTCCTTTGCCAAATAAACCGCCCTGGCCAGAACCGCCAATCCTTTATCATAAAAGACCTGATCCTGTCCGTCCTTAGCGAGGATAAAACGTATAGTATTTCGATATTTATTGAGGTGTTTCTTTAGCCATACACCAAGAGATTTAGATTTTATGTCGCCTTTTGGGACTACTATATGTGGTATTTTTTCGTCCCAGTTCTGAGGCTTCTCTCGTTCGTCAACCTCGTCCCACGGATTTGTCTCCCAGTTCTTCTTCAATACAATTATTCTGCTTTGAGCGCTATTGCTCTCATGCCCTCCCAGGACATACCGGATCTCTGTAGCGAGGTGTTCGATGTCCTGCCCTTCAGTAAAGAGCTTGTCATTCTTAGCGTGCGCCATGAGCTTGGCTTGTGGGTTCTCTTCATTTAGGAAAACCAGACGGTCACCTTTGCGATGAATGTTGAAACTGTTCTCTTCAACAGTTGAAAGCTCAACCGCAAACAAATTGTCATCGACTGCTTTTTCTCTTGTAATATCGAGTTGAATTTCATTTGCACGGGCACCTGCAATGTTTTCGAGAGAAAGAGACCTGAGCCAAAGCGAACTCAGAATGGCTCCAAGATTTGGGGTTTTCTGAGTAGGACCTTCAATTGCTTCTTCAACTGCCTCGTAATTGCGTAACGCCTTTGTCCGCAAATCTCGGTGTAGTTGATTAGCAACGGAATCCAATAGTGCCGTCACTCCGCTTTTCTCATCTATTATTGAAAAATCTGCCGGAGTCAATACAGGACTCTTTTCGCCAGAGTCTTTGAATACATCAACAAGAATCCTAATCAGGTCACGAGTCTCTTGTGTATGTGTGGCGATCAACACTTGATCATCAAGCAATTTCATAAGCAGAGGTGAATATGGCCAACTTTGGATATACTCATCTTTATGGCGTGCTTGTTCTGAACCAGAAATATGATAAAGACGATAAAATTCATTTAGATGGGATGATATGAGATTCTCAATATCAGCTTCAGTTATCTGCATTCGGTTTTCAAACAACCTGTAGAGTAGCAATTTCTGTCTATCACGTTTGGCCTCTGGTCCTTTGAAATCAACTCGCACAGGGTTAATTCTGTATACCTGTTGGGCAGAATCAGAGTCTCCATCTCGCACAGACAAAACAAGCGTGAGAAGTTCTGGATTGCCCTCTGAAATTTCCGACAGAATCTGGATGAAATTGAATGCCCAATTTCTCCACGGGTATTGTTTTGTATTTGTCAACCCCTCATACCATGTTTGGAATTCATCAAGTATGAGAACTGTGGGCTGCTTTTGTAACATTTCCAGTAAAAGGTCATAGCTTGGAACGTCAGTCTTTTTTTCTCCTTGCCTGTTCCACAATTCTTTAAAGAGGTTTCCTTCTGGATGTCGATCAAACAGAAGGTCCCAAAGGAACTTGTAGTTATGAAGGTGCAAACTCTCTGTGATGACATGAACATTTCGATTCAATTGCAGCTTTGAAAGGTCTTCACGATGAAAGTGTTCATCCCAGTTTTTGAGCCAATGTTTGGCAGCATCAGCATCATTGTACATGTGAGCTAATGCGGCCATCAGATGCGATTTACCTTGTCCTCGTGATCCAATGATTACTACTGGGCGTGAATGACCAGGCTTAAGAGCCTCGATGGTTTTAAGCAAATCAACAGAGGGATAGGTGATATTCAGAAAATCCTGTGCAGTTCTATCGAGTGCACCAGTCCCTTGTCGGTTGGTGAAATCAACCATTGTTCCTTTTAGCTTGCGCCCATGAAATTCTTGCCGCAGTTTTAAATCAAGCATAGAAATTTTCTCTCCTTAATCATTCAACAACACTTATTTCAATCTAATTCATCTTTCTCTGGCCCAACATACCTTGATTTTCTTCAGCACAAATTACCGTTGGGCATTCAAAACGGGCAAGGTTTTTGTCTTTTTTTCTTTAATGTTCTTCTGTCTCTAGCCGCCCTATAATTTCATTGTTTAAATTTATTAACACCAATGTTTGCTGCACTATCGATGAAGTTGACTATAATACTTTCGTATTTCAACTCTTTGAGTATCTGTAAGAATTCAGATTTCCCTTCAACATATACCCCTAATCTCGCAGCAATTAATTTAGCAAAGTACTCTCCAAAAATTCGTAATTTAATCAGACTGGTGCTTGGGTCATCTAAGCAATACTTCTCAGCATAGAGCACTGTTTTATAAATGGTGGAATCAAAGTCTTTGAGAAATTGGAAATTTGGTGACTTAATGTTGTTTGTCATAACGGATATAAAAATGTCATTAGGATTTTGTGTGAATTAATAAAATAACCAAATACCCACAGGAAAGAAAGCAAACTAACTGACTATGTTTATAAAAGCTAAGAATAAGATCTTATTCTTAGTATCATCCCTATATATCAAAGAAATGTAAAACATCCCATTTGCATAACATATTATAATCCCAAATAATCTTCGGCCTCCCCTCTTCTCTTTTTCCTCAGTTTCTTGCTCCCCATTTCATAAAAGGAACACAAAACTCAGTTTTGTGTTCGCTTTGTGTCCATTTTGTGTTCACTCTGAGCAATTATTCACTATTTTGAGAGGTAATACACCCTTATTTTTATTTAAAATTCCTTCTATACTTGCCTGCATTTTCATGCTACAATTGGAAAGTAATACTATCATACTTCAAAGCAAATAGCTTTTCATTGTGCTAACAAAATCTTCTCAATTTTGTATACAAATTCTTCCTATTTTTGCTTACAAGTTGGTTCTTAAATTGTATACAAAATAGGTTGAAATTTGTATACAAGTGGGGGTACAACTTGTATACAAAATGAGTTGCAACTTGTTAGCAAAAACAACAGGTTTTTGTATACATTTTTTGGAGTTTTTTGTATGCAAAATTATTATAAATTTAAAACACTTTTTTAGATGGGGTTGACACCCCTCGCTTCAAACCTGTACCTCCCTGCTCGTAATGCTGTAACGAGAAATGGGTATTCACTAAACGCTCATCCCCATTTCTCTAACAGCAATATCTCACACTGCGGTGCATGTTTTCCGCTACCCCGCTGGAGC
>JANQEN010000265.1 GCA_028278335.1 Chitinivibrionales bacterium
TGAAGGTTTTGAAGGGCATATCTACAAGGTGATATGGCCGAAAAGCCTGAAAGCCTTAATGGGTATAGTGTTGTGCTTCTGCGCTGCTTCCTATTGCATAATCTGGGTTAAAAGGAGAACACCATGCGCCTGCAATCTTTGACCTTTGGAATTCTTTTCTTTATCACGATGCTACTTGGTCAAGACACCAATCCTTTTATGATGAACCTAGCTGGTTTATGCGATTGGAGTGCTCAAAAAGTTTTTGTTGATGAGTTTCTCATGAGTAGGGTATGGACCTCTCAGCATCCTGATTCAAGCTGGGGCAATGGGGGACCGATTGATATGGACTCCTTGGGATGGGTGTGCTCTCTTTCTGACAAGCAGACCGTAGAAGCACTTATCTTTACCAGTGGGAGGCGTAACTTTACCAGTGAACGTTATGTCTGTCTTTACGAAGGTACCGGTGAACTTGATTTTTGGAATGTTGAGGAGATTATTGATCGAAAGCCCGGGCGCATTGTGGTCAAGACAAAACCTCGAGTTGGTATGGCTATTGTCATTAAAGCAACAGATCCCAGCGATTATATCCGTAATATTCATTTTGTTAAGGAAGATCAGGAGAGCGTCTTTAAGACTCACCCCTTTCATAGCTCCCTGCTTACCCGTTGGAAGGGCTATTATGGTTTTCGGTTTATGGATTTTATGCAAACCAACAATAGCGAAGTAGTTGATTGGAGTGATCGAATACCTCTGCACTATAGTACTCAAGCTCACGGCAATGGTATAGCTCTGGAGTATATGATCCAACTTTGTAATACTGTAAAGATTCGCCCCTGGTTCTGTATGCCTCATATGGCCACTGACGACTATATTCGAAAATTTGCTGAAATGGTGAAAAAAGATTTAGATCCAAGCTTAGAAATTTATATCGAGTATTCCAATGAGGTGTGGAACAGCATGTTCAAGCAGTCTGGTTATGCTCGGGACAAGGGAAAGGAGCTTGGTCTTTCCACCAACGACTATCAGGCACAACTGTACTATTTTTCAAAGCGCAGTGTGGAAATCTTCAAAATATGGGAAGAGGTCTTTGGATCAACCAAACGGTTGGTGCGGGTCATGGCCTCTCATGCTGCTAATGCGTGGAGCTCGAAGCAGGTCTTGAGTTTTGAAGATGCTTACAAGCATGTTGATGCCCTTGCCATAGCCCCGTACTTTGGTCATGCCTATGGCTCACCGGAATCCCAAAATGAGGTGGCTCAGTGGAGCGTTGAGCAGTTGCTCGATTCTTTAGATAAGCTCCTTGATTATGAATCCCATGATCCTATGAAAGAAAGCATGGCTGTGTTAAAGAATGACTTTCCCAATGCAGATATTGACTTGATTGCCTATGAAGGTGGACAGCATTTGGTTGGTCATGGTGGCGCAGAGAATAATGAAAAACTGACCGAGCTTTTTATTGCAGCAAACAGACATCCCCGGATGAAAGATCTCTATCTAAAATACCTCAGGCATTGGAAGGATATGGGTGGCAAGGAATTTGCCATATTCTCCTCTATTGGGAACCCCAGTAAATGGGGGAGCTGGGGAATATTGGAGTATGAAGGACAGGATTTAACCACAGCGCCCAAATATCAGGCTGTATTGGAATTTGCTGAGAAGAATCCAATCTGGTGGCAGGGTAATCCAATCATTGCTGGGTGGAGAACATCACCCAGTGTTAGAAATAATATAACAATCACCCTTCCCAATAGTAAAACTCTCGTTATTGATGTTTCAAAAATGGTTGGTAAGAGATCTGCACCCATAGTTGTAAAGCTCTATACTCTATCGGGGAAATTATTAATACAGAAGCACTTAACAGAGGATAAAAAAAATCACACCTTTACCCTTTCATCAATTAATGGTTCGACATTTGCACAAGGCATGTATCTTCTTCAGTTAAAATCCGGATCAAAGAGTCTTTCTGGGAAGATTTTGCTATTTTAGGGATCACATGATATTGAAAAAATGTCATTCCCGCATGTTTTTAGCGGGAATCTTAACTCAATTTTTATTGTACGCTACGACATTGTTGTAACTGATTTGGATTAGAAATATGCTGGAATGTATCTATTATAAGATTATTCTTCTACATCCATTTAGAACATCTTACACAGATACTTCGACATCAGTCCCTGCCACCAAAAACTCCTGCGCGCATGAGGTAGTAGGCAAGGGTGAGCATTGAGCTTACTGCAGCTGCAACATAGGTCAAAAAGGCAGCATTAAGCACCTTACCCGCATAAACAGCTTCGCCAGCGGAGACCACTCCAGTTTGCACCATGAGGCTCTTTGCCCGCTTGCTTGCGTCCCACTCAACTGGCAAGGTAACGATAGAAAAGATAACTGCCATACTAAAAACAATGGCTCCCATAAGTACGAGCGATTGCGAGGAAAGCAAGAATCCAGCGATTATAATGATATAGGATAACCAGCTTGAGGCATTGGTGGCTGGTACCAATGCTGTACGCAAGTGTAAAGGGGCGAATCCCTTAGCGTGTTGCAGAGCATGGCCTGCTTCATGGCAGGCCACACCGATTGCAGAAAGGCTTTTGCTACGAAACACCGAGGGAGACAACCGTAATGTTTTACGGGTTGGATCATAGTGATCAGAGAGAAACCCTTGGGTCTCTTCAATTGACACATCATGCACCCCAGCCTGGGACAGCATACGTGATGCTGCTTCAGCTCCACTCATGCCATACTGCGAACCAACGCGGGCATATTTGTTAAAGGTCGATTTAGTGATGTATGATGCATAAAGAGCTAGGGCAAGACCGGGTAGTGCAACAATAAGATAGAGCGGGTCAAAGAAAAGCATGGTTTAGTCTCCTATTTAAAATGTAGTAAAAGTCTTTTGTCACTACTCTGGTACCCCTTAATTAAGTGTTATGAAACTGTCATTCCCGTATGTATTTAACGGGAATCTATGATTAATTTTTAGGATATTCCTGAGTAGTTACCATCTTTTAGATCAAATCATTCTAATGGGTAATTACGCAAAGCCTATACCATTTATTGATATTAAACCAATTATTTCCGAAGCTATCAAGAATTGCATTAATTCTGATGCTGATGAGCATATCACTTAAACATGAGATTAATACTTGATTACATGCGGTAATCTGTTAAAATGTAAGGTGTTGGAATGATTTCTATAAATGGACAATATAAGGATTATTGCAATTTGAAAGTAGTAGAAAGAGATATTTATGTTACAGAATTAATTTACTAATAACCTAATTCAAGCAATACTTATGATACTATAGACAGGCAAAGTGATTAAAAATGAAACAGGGCATGTTTTTAAATGGAACAGGTATATGTTTGCTATGAAGGTTGAATTAGCGTCATTGCGAGCGAAGCGAAGCAATCCTTTTCTTATTTTCCTAAATATCTATGCGTGCGATTGAAGGGGGGTAAAATCACTTTAGAATGTATTGTAATAATCAATGTTTTGGGAAAAGACTTAAATGTTGATTTTGTGGACTTCGTTATACGTTAAGATTATTCCTTAACATAATTCAAGGGGGAGTCAACAAGATCACCTGAACACATTTATTACTGATTGCCCATGAATACTGGTTCACCGATTAGGTGAAACAATATTCATGGTTGCAAGCAGTTAAAAGGGGTGAAGGAAGCTTGTTGCGGGGGGATATTTCCCCCCGGACAATAATAAATATGGTATTAAATTAAGTAATTGACATAAAAGACAAACCCATACAAGAGGGCATTAAAGGCGAGTGGTTGCTCCCACTGTACTGCATGTCCTGCACAGGAAACATCGATAACATCATCGGTCCAAAGGGTTGGCATAGTAAGACTTTTGATATACTCGCCATTTACCAGCTGATCAAGTCCTCCATGGAGCACTGCCAGAGGTGCAGAAAGATTACCAACGATTCCAACTTCATCAGTGTAGGCACCGGTAGCCATGGCCATACCAATTGCTCCGCGGGCAAAGGGATCTGTGCTCAGAATGTTCTCTGCAACAAAATCAGGAACCGATGGATTTTCCGGTGCGAAGAGCGCCGATGCATATTGACCTGCAAGCTCCGGGGTAAGCTCTGGTGTAAAGCCAAGCATGACAGCAGGATTAGGTAAAAAGGCATTCTCCGCAGGAGGAAAACTAATGGGAGGTGTGCCATAAATGAAAAAACCCTTGGCCTGAGGCAAATGCTGACTTGCCTCTAAAACAAGGTGACCACCCAAACTCCAGCCGACAAAAGTCGCTTCCTGCAGTCCCAGTTGGTCAACGAACTGTAGCAGCATATCAGTATAGCCTAAAGCCGAGTAAGTGGCAAAGGGATCTTGCGCTGGGTCAGATTCGCCATGACCGGGTAAGTCTAAAGCCACAATTCGAAGATAGGCCCCAGCAAGACTATGGAGTTGTTTTTCAAAAACCTTTTTCGAGGTTGAGTTACTATGTACTAAAACCACGGCTGGGCCAGTACCCTTTGTTTCTTGGTAGGCGATCTGGAGATCATTGATGGTTACATACTTGGTTTCTAATGCACACCTGGTTTTGGTGTAACCATAGTGATCCAACTCTTGAGGAATAGCCTGAGGAGTACCCTCTTGGGGTACAGAAAGAGAACAACCGCTCATTGTAAAAAGGGCTAAACAAAAAAGGAGTGTAACAAGGGTACTGCTAAAACTGCGCAATAGAGATAGACAGCCATGCTTATTGCTTGACATGCGGGCCTCCTGTGAGGTGATAGGGTTAGTGATTTAATGATATAATAACAACTAAAGAGTATTTTTCTAGGTAAAGGTATAAGAGTTATTATAACAAGAATTTTGGGTTTTTGCAAAAAAATAATACTTTAAGATTAATCATAAAAAGTAATACTTAATGTGAAACATTCGGGGGGAAAGGTTCCCCCCACACCAAGCTTCCTGAGCCGTTTCTCAACTGCATGCATCCTCAACAGCTGTTTCACCTATACGGTGAACCAACTGTTGAGGGCATGCAGATAAAAAAACGGCTCAGGTGATCTTGGTGATTCCCCCTTTGTGCCATCATAGATGATATATCAAATTTTATGGTGTATTCAGTTGGAATATATTTTAATATTACAAATTTTATGACTTGAATAGTAAATAACAAATAGGATTACATTATGAAACTCATTATTCTTGGTTGGTATCTTAGAGTTGCGGCGGTTGTTCAGTTTTTATTGTGGGGGGTGACTCATGTGTTTTGTCCAGCTTGGTACATGCGCTACATCGCAGGAAAAGATCCCTCTCTGTTGACCCCACAGAACCTGTTGGTTACTCAGGACATTGGTGCAACAGTGATGGGTGTGAGCATTGCCACCTTTTTAGCTGCCAGTAATCCGCTTAGGCACTATCCCGTGATTCTGATGAACATTGTGATTGGTCTTTGTAGCCTTGGGGTTGTTCTCTATCACATCCTTGTCCGTCAGGCATCGCAAGAGTGGGGCCATGTGTGGACCGTTGGTATTATGCTTGCCATTCTTATTGCCCTTTATCCTTGGAAAGAGCTTAAATCAGAATTAAAGCGATAATTTATCTTTGACTTTTTTATCTGGATGGGGGACACCCCCTCGCCAGAGCTAAGTTGTCTATCCTGCAACAAAAAGTAGCATTCTGTCATTTTTCGCTATCCGCTCAGCCCGCCATAATACAACTTTTTATAGCAGCATATCCAACTGGATCTCTGGCTACCCCCAAAATTCTATTTTGTTCATAATCCTATTCCATTCATCTATTTAAGAAGTTGTGAGCAATTAAGAGGTATTAGGGGAGCATACAGTCAGAGGGATGCTCAACCGAACCTTCAAAATATTAATTCTTTCCCAATAGATAAAAGTCCCTAGAATGTCCCTGAAGATGATTCATGAGACAACATGAAAAGGAGACATTGCACTATTATTACTGGTAACTTTGATAGATTCCTATTAAAATAATTGGTCAAATTGGCTTGATTTGTTAGTTTCTTACCAATAAATTCACAAAGTTCATAATAATGATAAATAAATTGAATTTAATGATAATTAATTACTATATTAATTTATTAACAGAATATTATAAGAATTTAAAGCAAAATAATCATAGAATTGATTAAAAAAGTCAATTAATGGCTAAATAAATAAAATTGTATGAAATAAATGTATTATAAATTGCTTGGGTATTTGTTTGCATATTAGGTTATTTGATGAAAATAGTGCATATTTTCTAACTTTTTGCATTAGAACAAGCTGTTGTTAAATAGTTCAGATGATTAAAAGGGGGAATCAGCAAGATCACCTGAGCACTTTTGTTATCTGCTTGCCCATAAAAACAGATTCACCGATTAGGTGAAACGGGTTTTATGGATGCAAGCAGTTAAAGAGTGCGAGGGAAGCTTGCTGTGGGGGGAATTTCCCCCCGAATAGTTTTTCTAATGTAAAAAACTTATCTATTACCATTTACTTTAAACGCTTTTTTTAACTTAAAAGGAGGGTTAAATGAAGTATAAAGTCAAAATGCTTGCAGGGATTTTGCTGCTGGCTCTAACGATCCACTCTGCTGCACCAGCGATGATTGGCGCTGATGTTGGGTACAAAAGTAAGTATGTGTGGCGGGGTATTCCCTTTAACAGCCAATCTGTTTTATGGCCCGATGTGTGGATCAATTGGAACGAGATCACACTCACTGGGTTCTGGTCAATGGATCTTACTGATACCAATGGCTATCAGGGCAAAATCACTGAGTTTGACGTTATTCTTGATTACTCTCACACATTCAAACATGCCTCACTCTCAATAGGCTATTATCACTTTAATTTTCCCAATGATCAAGGGTTTCCATCAACCGGTGAGTTTTATACCAATATTGGGACCAACCTAAAAGTAGTGAACCTCACCCTATCAAACTACTTTGACTGTATTGCTGTAAGTGGTTATTGGTTCTCCCCGAGTATTGCCTTCTCCCACACCTTTAAGGAGCTCTTTACGCCGTCCCTGTCCTTTTCTGTTGGGTATGGCAGTAAAAAGCATAATCGCTTTTGGATGGGAGTCAGCAAATCGGGATTTACCGATTTCACCAGCAAACTTAACCTTGCCTTGGTCATGCCCGGCAATGCTGGTAAGTACATGAGCATAAGCGCTGATGCCAACATTGCAAAGTTGTTGGATGAGGATTTTGCTGATGCGTATAAGGATAAAGATTTTAACTTCTGGGCTGGCTTTTACATTAATACCTATTTTGGCGTTAAAGGTGGTGAATAATGGGATCAGCAATCTATTTCTGGATCTTCGGGATTATATACTTCATCTTTGCCATTAGCCTCGGCTTTGTTATATGGAAAAAGGTGAAGCAGGATAGCGCCTCCCATCAGATACTTGACTTTTGGATTGCAAGTAGATCCTTTCCTGGGTGGCGTCTTGGGGTATCGCTTACTGCTGGATGGCTTATGCTTGGGTGGCTCGGATACGGTATGTCAATGATTTACCAAATGGGATTCTCTGGTGTTTGGGTGCTACCATTACCGTGGTTTATACTCTGCTTTATTATCGTATGGATGGTTCCCTATGTACGAAGACTTCCGGCTATATCTTTGCCAGAGGCAATTGGGAAGCGTTTTGGGTTATCCACGCGAACCATTATTGCCATCTGTTCCATCTTTGTCTTTATTTCATGGACTGGAGCAGAACTCTTTATGGTTGGGCAGTTGGGTGCACCATTCCTTAAAATATCCCCCTTGGCAACGATGATCATTGTGGTGGTTCCTATTATGATTTACACCTATTTTGGTGGATTCCGTGCGGTGGTCATTACTGATTTTGTTCAGTTCTTGCTCATGGCACTTTTTATTGCCGTGCTCGGTTTTGTTGCCTGGAATGCAGCCAGTGCAGAGACCGGTGGTAAGGTTATGAGTACCCTTGCACAGACCGACACACCCTACTACGGCAAGGGAACCATGTTTGGACTTTTTGCCTGTGGTATTGCCATGCCCATAATACTCCTCTTTGCCTATTTGCCCGGCTGGATGATCGAGCAAGACTTACTGCTTCGTATCCAGGGTGCCAGTAGTCTTAAGGAGGCAAAGAAAGGTGCATGGACCGGATTGGTATTGATCAGTATTTTTGTTATTGGTATACCCACGATTATTGCTTTTTGTGCAATCATTCTCTTTCCACCTGGAGCAGAAGCGAGTAGTGCTGCTATTGGCGGTGATGCAACGGGAATTATTTCCGCAATTATCCTTAAGTACTTTCCTCTCTGGGGCCAGGTTCTTATGTTTGTGGGACTCATTGCTGCGCAAATGTCAACTGTGGATACCTTCTCTAATGTCATTGCCCTTCCCTTGACCTATGATATTGTACAGCCGACACTCTTAAAAGGCAAAAGCAAGCAACAGATTGCAAACAGCTCTCGTATGCTTGCGGTAGTAGCCATACTGCTTGGCCTTATCTATGCGATCTTTTCTAATTCGCTCATGAGTGTTTATGTGCTCTCATCGGGTGTTCTTACGGCGTCAATCGCCGTGCCTGCCTTTGCTATGTTTTGGAAAAAGGCTAATCGGCTGGGTATAATCCTTAGTGCAAGTTTTGGTTTTTTGGGTAATGTGGTCTTTTACATTTTAGAATACAAAGTGTGGGAACACGCCTATCAACCCAAATGGCTCGCCGATACCTATCTTGGCTATATTATTGTTGGCCTCATAGCATCCGTGTTGGGTCTTGTTATTGGAAGTTATGTAGGAAAACCTTCCACTGCAGAGCAATTGGCTGCAGTTGCAAAGGAACCCCTTGAGGGGACTGAGATATTTGATGTAACTAAATAAGAATAGTGTTTTATAATTAAAAATGTAAAGGCCTCTTTTTATAAAAGGGGCCTTTGTCTATTTGTCAATATTGTCTGTTTAGAGATTTTCTACGGGGGGAGAATTCCCCCCGCAGCAAGCTTCCTTCAGTCTTTTATAACTGCCCGCATCCATAAAACCAGTTTCCCCTAACCGGGGAACCTGTCTTCATGGGCGTGCAGTAGTAAAAGACTTCAGGTGATCTTGCTGTCTCCCCCTTGAAGTATAATTAGAGGCATATAATTAAATGTGAAATTATATCTTCTTTCAATTTATTTATCTTGTCATTTTTGTAGTTTAGTTTAAAAGGTTTAGTTTTTGTACGTAAGTCCTATTGTCAATATTTGCTCGAATGCAATAAATCCCAGAATGCAATCCCTTGGGTATAGCTATCCAATTATTTGTTTTTAGGGATGTAAAGTGCTTAATTGTCCTACCCTGAAGGTCTAAAAAGGATATTGCACAATCTCCTGAGTAATCAGAGAGAATCTTGAAGGATTTTTTGTTGGTGACTATGTTTAATTTATTATACTTGGTCTGAGCATCATCGACAATGGGAGTACCCTCATTAACCTTTATTCGACAGCCTTCCACAATCTCCTTGTCCGCTTTTTGAAAGAAGGAAAGTACTCGGCATTGCTCCTTATTCCAGCTTGATTTTAGTGAGAAGGAACGGGTAAAGGTTTTTGACTCACCTACACCAAGAGTCACTGATTCGCCATTATAGTCGGGGAGCATCATTCTATTACAACATTCTGCCTCTGTAAGATTTGCCCACACTAATGGTACATGTCGCTCTTTTACGCTAAAATGCAGCTTGCCACTAATAGATCGCGAGGAGATATTCTTTACTACTATAGTTGCTTCTCCAGAAAGTGCTGGGCAGGAGGAGCTCATAGTAATCGTTATGGGTGGTGCAACTCTTCTCCGTTGGGCTATAGCATTTCTTAGTTTTGATGCTGACCAGACTTCGTAGTTTTTGCCGTCAACATAACATCCCACATTATACTGTGGTGAATAATAGGCTAATTTTCCTCGGCCTGCAGGTGTTTCCAGTGATGGTCCCCAATAGTATGCTACTGCTACTATATTATCTTTTTCTTCCGCTTTTACTTTTTCGAACGTCCCGGCGGCAGCTTCGCAGGTTGATCAACCGGGTAAAGCATCCATGATACCTTCTAAAACAACTAATTGCCTCTGTTGCGCTTGAATTATGCATAAAAACCCAATGCACAATAACAAGAAAATCTTCTTTGTGTCCATATTACTTGCCCCATTTTAAATGATACATAAGCATATTAGGAATATTTATTCCTGTATTTAAATATACATATACATTTTTTAATTGTTGCTTATTTTTTTGTAATACTGTACTCAGGGTGTTTACAACTTTTTCTACGTTGGTATTTTCCGATAATGGGTATATCCAAATAGATTATTTGACCAGAGTTTTAGATAACTCAAAGGGTTGGAGAAAATGATAGTTAGCTAATTGTAGACATAGCCTGGAATTAAACCCTTTGAGGTAAACCTGGTTTCTAACTCTTTGAACCCTGATCCTGAGGGATCAAGATATGCTTGGTATCGATCATCCCTTGCTACATGTTTTTTAAACCATGACACCATTGTTGGTAAAAAGGTTTTTGCATGACCGCTTGTGGGAAGAAGAATGTTCCTGTCAGTAATTGAATTGTGACCCATCTTGTCAAAATTGGCAAATATTTTTGCAGTACTCCCAGGTACTGACTGAAAGGTTGCATATACATTTTCTGGACAGGAGGAACCGGCAGACATAAAAGGATTTATCACCGAGTCTTTGTTTGAGGAAATAAACAGAATCGGCACGGTGCTACGGGGGATTCGGCAATTGCCGTAGGGATTCATTGCAATTGCTCCCTTGATATACTGATGAAAGGGATGTTCTAATGTATCACAGGCTAAAACAGTGCCTCCTCCTCCCATAGAATGTCCAGAGACTCCAATGGCTGTTGTGTCAATAAGCCCATAAAGAGGGCTTGTTTGGTCCTTACTAGCGCTTACCACATAGCGCACTGTTTGAAGGAGCGCTTCTTTGTAAGGCATCAATGTTTTAGCAATGAGATTGAAATGAGATGTATTATTTACTCCAACCACTAAAAAACCGTGTGAGGCTAAGTGATTTTGAATGTCATCCATTCTTGTTGTATGAGAAAAGAAGCCTGGCTCAAAGATAATCGTTGGAAAGGGTGCCCGTGAAGAGACATCAGGAATTCTATAGGCTAATTCATTAACCTCGGACATAAAGTCAGGTAAGGAATCACTCTCTTCAGCATAGGTGTATGCATAAGGACCAGCCACTGCAGGAGAGAAAAATCTATCATAGTCATTTTGATGAGGAGTGTTGATTCCTAAATATGGTTTGCAGGAAATAAGTAATAAGCTGACAAAGCAAAAAAAGCAGATGGATTTCGTTTTTTTCATGATGTTCCCTTTCTCTTATAAAAAACTATTTAAATGCGTAAGACTTTTCATTTTAATATGATCAAATTGTGTGCCATGGCACTAAGTGGCTCATTAAATCACATATTCAATAAAAAAAGTAAGCAGAAGTCGCAAAAGGGCGACTGTTGATTGCAATAATGCAACCATTGGAGTGAAGCGAAAAATGTGCTTTAGCTTTAACGTCATAATTTATAATAAAGTGGGGAATCATTATTGAAACGGTATGATTATTGATTTATTATAGCAGCAAAGTCTTATAAAGATTATGGTTATATGAAATGAAAGGATTTCCAATGAGAGTTTTGACAATTTTATTCATCTGCCTGATTGTAGTAAATTCAACTGGTACTGATAATCATAAAGTAAAAAATAAATACTATCGAAATGCTGAGAATGCTTTGCACCCCTGTAATAGTTGGAACGAAAGAAATGATATGATGCTAGCAATACAATATTTCAATGTAGATATTTTATCTACTCAAAAAGAGTATAAAGTCAAGCTAGATAGTGTGATTAGTTTTAATAAAGATGATAATTTGAAAGAGAAGTTAATCTATACATACAATAATAATGGCAATCTAATCCTGGTTTTGCATACTAAGCAACAAGGAGATAGCATAACCTTTAAAAGGAAACTTGAAACACAGTATAATAATGGCCTTTTTTCGCAACAGATTTGCTTTGATTGGAAAAATGGTGATTGGCAAAATAGTGGTAAAATTTCATTCACCTACCAAAATAAAAAGCTGACTCAATGGTTAGATCAAAAGTGGCTTAACAACAATTGGACGAACAACAACAAAATAGCATATACCTATGATTCAAATAATAACATTAAGCAATGCATCCTTTTTGGAGTAGATAATCTAGGTGATTGGGTTAATCTTATTAAATTTGATTACACCTACACTTCAAGAGATGATTTTGAGACGATAATTTTTTCTTCCTGGACTTCAGATAAGTGGACGAATGGCAATAAGACAACCTACACCTATGACAGCAATTTTCGTGTGGAATCATATCTTTATTATACTTGGTTTAGAGATGATTGGAATAATTCTGAAAAAATGGAGTATCTATACAATGCCCAAGGAAATGCAACCCAATATATGTCTTTTAGGTGGAGAAATGAGGAATGGGTGCATAGTCAAAAGGCAGACTACAGGTATGACGCAAGTAATAATGTCAACTTTGTAGGGTACTCTATATGGACAGGTACAAACTGGAGAGCATTTTCAAAGGAAGATAAAACATATAATGGGCAGTATCTCGAAAGTCAAGCAGCAATGCAAGAATCTATTTTGCCCTATCCCCACGTAAACAATAATAACAAATGGTATGGTGTTAAAAATAATATTGTAGATTCAAGCACTAACTTTGAATGGGATACTTTGTCTAATGCGTTCCTTCTTAGAAGGACTGAAAAATATTACTATTCTGAATTTGTTACCCCAATTTTAACAAACAAAAACCCCTCCAAACAAACCTCTTTTGATTTAAGAGTGATGGAACAGGCTCTTGTCATCAGCATCCCAACAACTGTATCTAAGGTATCCCTTTATAATCTAAAGGGCAGAATGATTAAGTCTATCATACCTCAAAAAAGTGGAGCTTTAGTGATTGATCGCAAGACTCTTCCTGGATGTGGTGTGTATACAATAAGAGCAGAGAGTGTCAATGATGTTTTTACTCGGAAGGTGGTGTTGCAGTAAATACCTTACCTTAGATAATGCTTTATTTTTTGGATCTTTTTATCACATTTAAAATGAGACAGTAATTAAGAATGAATTATAACTCATAGAAACATTAAGCATCTTTTTATATTTGCGATATTTCTTATTGCCAATTGATCTAAGAACAGAACCACCTATAATCATTGGTATACCTACACCTAGCCCCAAAGCACCACCCATTAATTGTCCATACCCATCAGGAAAGGTATCACCTTCCCATAGATAGTCTTTGTCATTTAACATTTTTTTAGGCCAATCGGATAGAGAATTCCACCTAATATGGTTAAGGGTATACCACCACCGATTAAACCAGCACCGGCATTTTTCATTCGAGTGTAACTGCCAATTTTGTTTTTTATCTCCAGTTGGGTATACTCTTGGGCAAAAGATTTTAATGGAATAAGAAGTACTAATAAGATAAGAATTGAATTGGACAATTTCATTTCAAACACTCCTTGTCCTTATTAATGAGTAATAATTAAATACAATGGTATTTTAAAATAATTCTTGCTGAAGGGTACGATTTAAAAATTAATATTTCTACATCATAAGACTCTTTTTTCGTAAACCTTCATTACAGTTAATCAAAAATAGTTTAACCTACTATTTTAAGATGGTATTTGAGAGAATAAAATTTTGAGATTACCTCAATACTGGAACAATCACCTTTATTGCATTACAATAATCGACTTATTATATACTCTCCCCCCAGAATGTATCCTAAGGAAATAGTGCCCCGTGGAGATCATGCTTGCTTTTTTACTGTAGTCCCAACTAATAGAAGCTGTGGAGCCTTTACTACTTTTTGATCGGAGCGAAGCAATCTTGCTGCCATGGCCAGTGTAAATGTCTACAAAAAGGTCTACATGGGATGAAGAAATAGAGAGTGTTTTGGTATGGAGATTGTTGTTGACTTGTATAGTATTTGTTTGTAAAGCGTTATGTCTGGAGTCGTCCACCAAAGGAGTTGTGTGGTTTGTGTCATTTACATAGATGTTTAATGATAGCGTGTCCTTCTCTTTTGTAGTCTTATTTTGAACAAGTAATTGAATATGTTCCTTGTGGGGTGTTGTGATAGCTGGTTGCCAAGAAATGGTTCCCCTTGGAGATATCGACATCCCTGAAGGTACTGAAAGGGGAGAATAGGTAAAATCTTCTGGTGTTGAGGCTACAGGAATTTGATAGGTAAAGGGCATATTATGAAAGGCGTACTGATCGGGGAGTACCATAATCAACCATGCGGTGCCCTTTTTAAAATTGGGAATTGCAGTTCCTCCATTAAGGAGTAATGACCCATTGTGAAGTGGTACAATCTCTTTTCCAAAATTGGGAAAACCATTTCCAATAGTCTTTTTCCATAAACAATTTCCCTCTTTGTCAGTTTTAATTATCCAAATATCTTCGGCGCCGGCACCATAGGATTGAGTTGTCGCTAAAATGAGAATGTCCCCGTCTGGATAGACATGTACTTCACCCATATCCTCATAATCTGGACCACCAAATGTTTTGGTCCAGATAACCGAGCCCTCTTTAGTCAATTTAACTAACCATAGATCTCTATCTCCTCCCCCTTCAGGGTGAGTTTCTGCAGCCATGATAATATTTCCCTTTTTATCCTGGCATAATCGTGCATTTGTTTCAACACCGGGTTGTTTAAGCTTTCTGGACCATAATGCATCACCTGAATCAGTGCATTTAAGAAGAGTAATTGTATCGTTTACTTCTGGAGTATAGCCATAGAAGGCGATGAGAACATTGTTATCCGCTAATAAGAGTACATCACCAATATTGTCGCCCTTGTTTGTACCAATTGATTTGGAATCAAGTACATCACCACTCATCGATAATTTTAGAAATAAAACATCAACACCAGATGTTATGGTACTAGAAGCATTTGCAGTAATTATGAGAGTGTTATCTGAAGCTTCAATAACTTGAGGATTATGAATATCGCCAAATTCGCTATAACTCTTTTGCCAGATAACTTTAAAATCTTTGGAGAGTCTAAAGAGCCAAAGTTTTGGGCCTCCCAATTCTACGGGATACTGTGCCCCTATACACAATATCGATCCGTCGGAAAGTTCAATGACGTCATTGAGCCGTATTCCTTGGATTTCACGAAAGTCTTTTTGGTCTATTTTCCAACCAAAGAGGTCGATACGTAGAAGGCGGACAAAGTTATTAGGGTCATTAATTGGGCCCGTATGTCCAGCCATGACTATACTTTTATTGTGCAATTGGGTAATGCAATAATCAGCCCATACACACTCTTCATGATAGGTTTTTTTCCAGTAGTCTTGACCAAAAGAGCATATAAACAACGTAAATAATACTATCAACATCTTCTCTGTATTGCGTTGCATAATTATTCCTCAAACTAAGGGGGACAGGTGAAATTAAATAGTAGTATGTTTGATTCACTGTGGCTTGAAGTGTTCTTATTCTCAATATATTCCAATATATTAGAGCCGTCAATCGGTTTACAAAATATCTGTTTAATGGTTTTAAACACCAGAGCCAAGAGCGATTCTAGACTCCACGAGTTTCTTACTGGTTTGGCTAAACTTAAATATCCACACCGATTACAATAGAGATCATCTTCTCATCCATGGTAAAATTGATCCTTGCTCCCTTGCCCGCACGGGTATCGGCCACGAGCACCACGGGATTAGTTGTGGATTTATGTTTATTAAGGGTTCTGCTTGTTTCAACAAGAGTGGGGGATTATTTTAATTCAGAAAAAGGACATTACTATGTTCTAAATTACCACCCTGAAATCAAGTAATATTGGAAATCGTATGCAAAATAAGGTGACAACTGGGGAGATTCTCAATACGGCTAGTTTATTGGAGTGTTGCCAATGCGGAGCCTGCTCAGTGGTTTGTACGAACATTGTTCTCCAGAAAAGTGAGACAAAATATCTCACCGATTTTGCCCCAAAAGTAAAAAACAGGGATAGGTGTTTAAAGTGTAAGAGAAAGCGGTGCCTATCTGTTTGTCCAGTTCATGAGCCGCAACAGGAAAAATTGTCATGGATAACCGTTGAGCGAGAATGCCCAGATTCTCTGGACACTGTAAAGAAGTCATTGCTAGCTCATGCATCGAATCCTACAACACAACTAGAGGGTGCCTCAGGTGGTGTGGTAACTGCATTGGTTGGACACTTGCTACAGGAGGGTATCGCAACCGGGGCTCTCGTGGCTCGCCACAATAGGAATGGTGGACACTGGGGGCAGAGCATCCTCGTGAAGAGTCGCGGGGAGCTTGTCGATACCTCTTCTTCAGTGTATACACCTGTTCCGTTCAATGCGAGTCTTTTGGAGTGTCTGGAGAATTCCTCCTTGAAAATTGTTGTGGTAGGAAGACCCTGTCAATTGAGAGCACTGGCCAAGCTGGAAAAGCAGTATCCAGAGCTAGAAAATCGCATTGTATGTAAAATAGGACTTTTTTGCTCGTGGCAGATCAGCTCCAAAGCAATGGATTTTCTGTTTTCAATTTGTGGAGAGGGAGACCATAGAGATTCTGATTCAATCGCCTTTCGAGAGGGAAAATGGCCAGGGGAGCTCATTTTTTCGAAAGAAGGCAACCGGAGGAGTTTTCCGTTCAATGATCCCAATAGTTCCAATGGATGCTATTTCTACCCATTGACAATGCCATTCATTCCTCAGACCTGTGCAAAATGTTCAGATGCGCTCGCAGAGTGTGCGGATATTGCTGTTGGAGATCCCTGGAATTTAGGGGTTAAACCAAGGAATACCTCTGGACTCTCTCTGGTGCTTATTCGATCTGATCGAGGGTGGTCTCTGTTTAAGGAGGCATCGAAAGAAGGCAAATCGATCAAAGAGATAGAGGACGTCTCCAGAGCACAAATTGAACAGGCCCAAGGAGCCACCATTGAATTGAAGAGGTGTGGAGCCTTTGTTAAAGGACACAAATGCAGGCCGGTAAAAAAGGACACTGCCATGTTCGTTGTATTAGTGAGCGTTTTTGGCGCTCTTGTAAATCGATTTCCATGGCCTGGATTTCATAGACTGTTGAGTCGACTCTTTTTGGCAATAACATGGGGAGCGCTCAGAAAACGACTGAATCCAGAGTTGTACGTCGGTAGGGAAGATTGACAAGGTCCACAGTCTGAAAAACCACAGGGGGCCAGATAACTAGTGGTTTTCGGTTGCGGTAAATTGTGGATTGGGACCACAATTCATTTTAAGAATGATATTCAATTGTATTTATGATAATCTAATAGGTAATCCCTGTGGTAAGTTTTTTCTTGCTAGGAGATTCGACCCTGTTTATATTAATTTCAGATTGTAATATCCAAAAGTAAACAACAACTCAATAACCATTAATAAAGTGGTGTCTATGACTAAAATTATCAATCCCATCTTAAAAGGTTTTAATCCTGACCCTTCCATTGTTCGCGTGAAAGATGACTACTATATTGCAACCTCGACCTTTGAGTGGTTTCCCGGTGTGCAGATTCACCATTCCAAAGATTTAGTTCATTGGAAGCTTGTTGCTAAACCACTCAATAGAGTATCCATGCTTGATATGGATGGAATTCCCTGTTCCGGTGGAATCTGGGCGCCCTGCTTAACCTATTGTGAAGCTGATGGCCTCTTCTATCTGATATTCACTAATGTAAAGAGCTCTGCCATTTATAAGGATACCCACAACTATCTAACCACCTGTGCCACAATTGATGGTGAGTGGTCAAAGCCGGTCTACATGAATAGCAGTGGATTTGACCCATCCATTTTTCATGATGATGATGGTAAGAAGTGGTTTGTCAATATGATATGGGATCATAGACAGGATCGCAATATGTTTGGTGGAATCTTACTGCAGGAATATGATCCAAAGGCAGAAAAACTTGTGGGGCCAATTAAGAATATTTGGCCAGGAACTGAGCTTGGCGGCACCGAGGCACCCCATCTTTACAAACGAAATGGCTACTACTATTTGATGGTTGCCGAGGGTGGTACTGAATGGAACCATGCCGTATCCTTGGCACGTTCTAAAAACATTGAAGGTCCCTATGAAACTCACCCAAACAATCCTATCCTTACTGCGGCTAATAATCAAAAGTTACCATTGCAAAGAGCAGGACATGCAAGTTGGGTAGAGACACAAAATGGTAAACACTATCTTGCCTTTCTCTGTGGTCGCCCCCTGGGAGAGCTTGGACGCCCATTAGATAAGGAAAAGAATCCTGATGTGGTTGAAAGCAAACGGGGACGGTGCACTCTTGGCCGAGAAACTGCTCTTCAGGAATTTTACTGGGGAGATGATGATTGGTTGCACAACAAAAATGAGAATAAATGGCCTGACTTGGAAGTAAATGCTCCAGGACTACCAGAACATCCCTTTGAGCCAGAGCCCACAAAGGATGATTTTGATGCAAAGAAGTTGAATATTCATTTGAATACACTTCGTATTCCTGCATCAGAGGAATGGTGCTCCTTAACAGAAAGAGATGGGTATGTACGATTAAAAGGACGTTCTCCCTTAACCAGTACCTTTGATCAAAGCTTGCTTGCTCGGCGGGTCCAAAGTTTTGTCTTTGAGGCGACAGCCAAAGTTGATTTTGTACCAGACATAAGTCCCGATGCTTATCAACAGATGGCCGGACTTGTCTGTATCTATAACATTAAGCATTGGATGTATAGCTATATTTCAAGAATTGATGATGGCAAGCGTATGGTGAATGTTGTGTGGTACAACGCACCAGTAAAGCAAGAGCCACTCGGTGCAGATGGTATTGTAATTCCCGATGAGGGTGAAATATTCTTAAGAGCACAGGTTAATTATGACACCTGCCAATTTGCCTATTCTCTGGATGGCTCGACCTTTAAAAACTTAGGACCAGCTTTAGATTATAGTATTCTTTCCGATGATTACATCCGTGAACAATTTTATGATAGACAACTCTATTCGGATGCCTTTACCGGTTCCTTTGTTGGTATTTCCTGTCAAGACCTCACGGGTCGTAAAAAGCATGCTGACTTTGATTTCTTTGAGTATGTAGAAAGAGAATAAATACTTTATTTACTTATGCATAAATCCAACAGTATATATCGATACATGAATATTAATTGTATGTAGCAGCATTTTTATTTGTTAAGATCGTCGGGATACTGCCCGACAGCAGCCATACTTTCTTTGCTTGTGCAAAGAAAGTATGCACTCGTAAGCCAGAACTTCAAGGCCGTTTAAGGCCTGTTTTGAATGGAGTGCACAGTGCCAAAGGCGCTGCCCGAAGGGTGTTTGCCACGATGGCAAACATGAACGAAACACACCCCGCAATCGCCCT
>JANQEN010000269.1 GCA_028278335.1 Chitinivibrionales bacterium
AACCCAGATTATGCAGTAGGAGTAGATGCAGAAGTGCAAGATTATGATTTAGTAAGACGTGAAGGTTTTGAAGGGCATATCTACAATGTGATATGGCCGAAAAGCCTGAAAGTCTTAATGGGCATAGGGTTGTGCTTCTGCGCAACTTCCTATTGCATAATCTGGGTTTAAAAAAGGTAAAGTATCATGACCATTTTTTTGAAAGCTGGTAGCGAACTTCGGGAGCGACTTCAGCCAGACGTTGATTATTATACTCGCAAGGTTGAAACAGAAGAGGGTAAAAGCATTCGGACAATTCTTGAAGAATTAGGTATTAATCCAGCCTTTGTTGCCTTTGCCTATTCTGATGGTTCAATAAAACGACTTGACTATGTACCAAAAGATGGAGACACTATTACCCTTCAACCACCTGTCTCAGGAGGATAATTGTGACCGCAGAACTTTCCAGCAAAGAAGAGGATCGTTATTTTCGTCAACTCTTTGTAAAGGAGTGGAATCAGGAAAAGTTAAAGCAGGCTAAGGTCTTTGTGGCAGGCGTCGGTGGATTGGGTTCTGCTTCAACCTACTACCTTGCCGCAGCAGGAATAGGAACAATTCATATCTGTGATGGCGACATTGTTGAACGGGTGGATTTAAATCGGCAAATTCTCTATTCTGAAAAGTCAATTGGCAAACCAAAAGTTGAAGAAGCCTATAGACGCCTCTCTATGCTTAATCCGGAAATCAAGATTGACATTACCAACGGTTATCTGACAAAGAAAAATGTTAGCACCTTAATTGATGGCTATGACATAATTGTAGATGGCCTTGACAATGTTGAAACCCGTCTTCTTTTGAACACCCTATCCATTGAAAAAGGAATCCCTTACGCCTATGGAACGGTGCAGGGATGGGAAGGATTTTTGAGTCTCTTTAATCCTCCCGCAACAGCCTGCTTCTCTTGCGTTATGGATGAAGGCCTGGAGGAGAAGATCACTCCAACCCTGGTCCCAGGAGTTCTTCCTGGTATCATTGGAGCGATTCAAGCGTCTGAAGTTATCAAATATCTCATGGATGTGGAACGAACCTCGTTGGGCAAGCTAATGGTCTATGATAGCAGAAGGCTAGCTTTTGATGTCATTACTATTGAAAAGAACCCCAATTGTAGCTGTAATAAACTGTAGGGAACAATTTCTTTACAAGGAGTATAATAGAATGAGCAAAATTCTTGGCATACGACGAGAAGATAAAAATGAATGGGAACGGCGAGTACCGCTTACTCCTGAGGATGTGAAAAAACTCGTATCCAATTCTAATATGAAGGTGCTGGTGCAACCTTCACCCATTCGTGTCTTTGATGAAGAGCAGTATGATACTGCAGGGGCCATCATAGAAGAAGATCTTAGCTCTGCGGAAGTTATTCTTGCAGTAAAGGAAATTCCTACAAACCTTTTAGAAGAGAGCAAGACCTATGTCTATTTCTCTCACACGATAAAGGGTCAATCCTACAATATGGCCATGCTCCAACGTCTCATAGAATTAAAGTGTAATCTTATTGATTATGAAAGAATCGTTAATGATAAAAACCAACGATTGATTTTCTTTGGAAAATATGCCGGCCTTGCAGGAATGATAGAAACACTCTATGCCTTTGGACAAAAAATGAAGCTCAAGGGAATCACAACTCCCTTTGAAAAAATCAAGCAAGCCTATGAATATGGCTCCTTAGAAAAAGCTAAGCAGGAGATTGCTGCAATTGGTGAAGAGATCAGGACAACAGGGCTGCCAGAGGAGCTTACCCCGCTAGTAGTTGGTTTTGCCGGTTATGGTAATGTTTCAAAGGGTGCTCAGGAAATTATCAACCTGTTGCCCTGTAAATCACTATCACCCAACGATCTTCTACAGGGAACACTTAAAAAAGAGAGCAAAGGAAATACTCTTTACACAGTAGAGTTTATGGAGAAAGACTTGGTTACGCCGAGGTCAGGGACATTTCAATTACAGGATTATTATGACAATCCTGAAAAGTATGATTCTCAATTTGAAGAGTACCTCCCCCATCTTTCCATGCTTGTTAACTGTATATACTGGACAGAAAAGTATCCCCGCCTAGTAACCAAGGAATACCTTGCTACTAATCAAAAATTAAATTTAGCGGTAATTGGTGATATCAGTTGCGATATAAATGGCTCTATTGAAATAACCAAGGATGCCACCATGCCCGACACTCCATCATTTACCTACTTTCCAGAATCGGATAATTTTAAGGATGGTGTAGAGGGGGCTGGTATTACAGTAATGTCGGTGGATAATTTACCCTGTGAGTTTCCAAAAGAGGCTTCACAGGATTTCTCAGCAATTCTTAAAGAGTTTATCCCTGATATTTTATCAGCAGATTTCAATACACCCTATGAAGAACTACAATTACCGGGACCAATTAAAAAAGCGTTAATTTTACATGACGGGAAATTTACTAACGATTATACCTATATGCAAAAATTTTTACAGGAGGACTTATGAAAAAGGTCTTAGTACTTGGCGCAGGATTGGTAAGCAAACCTGGAGTCACCTTTCTTTTGAAGAATGGCTTAAATGTTACCGTTGCCTCAAGAACGGTTAGCAAAGCAGAGGCATTGGTTCAAGGCTTTGAAAACGGCACAGCAAAACAGATTTTAGTAGACAATACAGAAGAGCTGGAAAAGTTAATCCTGGGTCACGACATCATGGTAAGTCTTTTACCATGGGTTCATCATCTCAAGGTTGCTACCCTCTGTATTAAAAACAATAAACCTATGGCAACCACCTCCTATGTTAGTCCTGACATGAAAAGCCTTGATGCTGATGCAAAAGCCAAGGGACTTCTTTTTCTTAATGA
The DNA here is from genome assembly GCA_028278335.1 of Chitinivibrionales bacterium. Taxonomy (GTDB): domain Bacteria; phylum Fibrobacterota; class Chitinivibrionia; order Chitinivibrionales; family JANQEN01; genus JANQEN01. The sequence continues at coordinate 2,855 of JANQEN010000269.1, forward strand.
GATTGGTGTGGATCCCGGTATCGACCATATGTCGGCAATGAAAATTATTGATGAAGTGCATGATGCAAATGGTAAGGTTATGCATTTTTATTCTTACTGTGGTGGCTTACCTGCTCCAGAAGCCAATGACAATCCCTATGGCTATAAATTTTCTTGGAGTCCTAAGGGAGTTGTATTGGCATCCCGGAATCCTGCAAAATTCTTAGAGAATGGCAAAATTGTCAATATTGAAGGTAAGGATTTATTCTTGAACAAACGCATTGAAGAGGTTGATGGGCTTGGTGATTTTGAAGTCTACCCAAATCGTGATTCCATGCCCTATCAAGAGCTCTATGGATTGCAAGAAGCTCAAACTGTTATGCGCGGCACCTATCGTAATATTGGGTGGTGCGACACCTTCAAGAAGATTGTTGACATTGGTCTTGTAGACGACACACCGGTTCCTGGTATTGAGGGCTGCACCTTTAAAAGTATGATGGCAGCATGCATTGGAATCTCACCAGAGGAGAATGTCAAGGCAAAAGCAGCCGAGAAGATTGGCCTTCCTCAGGACAATTTTGTAATTAAAAATTTAGAATGGCTCGGCCTTTTCTCTGAAGAGACTGTTCCAGAGGGTAATAATAGATTGGACATTCTCAGTGAACAGCTCCTTAAAAAGCTTAAGTATGAAGAGGGTGAACGGGATATGATTATCCTTAAACATAAGTTTATTGTCCAGAATGAAGACACCTCTAAGGACCTGATCACCTCTACGTTAATTGATTATGGTATCCCTAATGGTGACTCCTCTATGGCGCGGACAGTAAGCTTGCCCTTAGGTATTGGGGTAAAACTTATGGCCGAAGATAAGATAAAGCTTACCGGTGTCCAGATCCCAAATAAAAAAGAGATTTATGACTTGGTACTTGATGAGCTGGAAAAGGAAGATATTAAAATGGTTGAGAAGAAAACAGCACTCATTTAAAACGTTGTTTACTTTCGTAATACCTATTTACAAAAGCCTTCTTTTTCAGGAAGGCTTTTTCTGTGTCTTATATACATCAACATATATTTTTAGTACCTTAGAAAAGGTTAACCCAGATTATGCAATAGGAAGTATTAAGAATGGCAGAACATACTAAAATTTCACCTATAAAAGCATGGCTTATAGCAGTTCGTCCCTTTGCTTACACAGCATCGATTTCAGCAGTGTTATTAGGTTTGGCGCTCTCCTTTTATGCAGGATTCCCAATAAAATGGTTATCCTTTTTTCTTACTCTTTTAGGAGTCCTCTGTTTTCATACCGCCGGCAACCTTATCAGTGATGTCTTTGACTTCAAACGAGGGTTAGATAGGATTCCAAATCCTACGTCAGGAGCTATAGTCAGAGGACTTCTTAATCCTAAGCAAGTATTTGTTGGTGCCCTACTCTTTTTATGTATGGGCATTGGTATTGGACTCTATTTTGTCTTTACATTAGGAGTACCAATCTTATGGCTTGGCCTTTGTGGAACCCTCATCGCGTTGTGTTATACAGGACCGCAATTTGGTTTTAAGTATCGACGGATGGGAGATATAGCAATCCTCTTAGCCTTTGGTTTTTTACCGGTATTAGGAACCTTTTACGTACAGACTAGCCAGATAAGCTGGCTTCCCCTGGTATGGTTTATTCCGATCACATTAATCACTGTTGGCATTCTCCATGCGAATAATTGGCGGGACATTACAAACGATACCAACCATGACTGTAAAACCATTGCCCAATTACTTGGTCCTAAGAAATCTCCATGGTACTATTCAGCACTGGTTCTCTTACCCTATCTCTTTGTCTTTTTGTCTGTTGTTTGGGGACAGTGGATTACTCCTCATACAAAAGTTCCTCTATTAACACTACTTGTCTTTATTACCTTACCCAAGGCATTATATTTGACAAAAAAGAGAGAGACAAACAAGGACTTTGTCATGCTTGATGGGATGACAGCACAGTTGCAACTCAGTTTTAGCTTCATTCTTATCGCCTCTTTTTTTGTAGCCCCCTTTGTGCCCCAGATTTAAAAGTAAAAAAATTATATGAAGCTTTCACTGCTGTACCTCTGTGCCTTATTTCTTTTTGGATTTCTCTTTTTACAGATCACCTTTCATTTTTGGGTTCAAATGACCCTGTCAATAATACTTCTCTGCACTCTTGCTTTTTGGGGAAGGCCAAGGGCATTGGTGCAACAATTAGTAATACCAGCAAACAGACTCAGATTTGTATTAGTAATGGGCATAAGTTCGGCCCTGTTACTCTATGGTCTCTTTTATATCGGTAACTATTGTGCAACCTCTGTCTTTGATTTTGCTTCATCTCAAGTTAAAACAGTATATCACTTTAAATCAAATTACAGCACCCCAATGATTATCATACTGTTAGCCACAATAATCGGGCCAGGAGAAGAGTTGCTTTGGCGTGGTTTTTTCCAAGAGACTTTGCAGAAAAGGTTAGGACTATTTGGGTTCCTCTTAAGCATTGCGGCTTATACTGGCATCCATATTGTTTCGGGAAATCTCATGCTGATTGCTGCAGCTGCACTATGTGGACTCTTTTGGGCACTTCTTTACAGACGCTTTAACTCGTTATGGATCAACATTATTAGCCATACCCTTTGGGATATCACCATTTTTGTCCTTTTTCCCATCACCTAGAAAGTATTGTAAAAACAAAAGCTATTACTCTTCGGGTAATTCGCGTACCGCTCCTTTATCAGCAGAGGTTGCATGGAGAGAATAAAAACGAAGAGCCTTTGAAACAACTCTGTTTCGTCCTACTGGTTTATAAGCATCCTTTCCCTTTGCATCCTCTTCTTCAGCTCTTTTTGCCAACACCTCTGGAGCAACATCTACATTTATTGATCGATTGGGAATGTCTATAATAATAGTATCACCGTCTCGGATTAATGCAATGGCCCCACCAGAGGCTGCTTCAGGCGAAACATGTCCAATTGAGAGGCCTGAAGTACCACCAGAAAAACGACCATCAGTAATAAGCGCACACTCTTTATCAAGGTGTATTGACTTAAGATAGGAGGTAGGATAAAGCATCTCCTGCATACCCGGGCCGCCCTTAGGGCCTTCATATCGTATCACCACGACATCACCAGCTTTGATAGAGCCATCAAGTATGGCATCACAGGCAGCTTCTTGAGAATAAAACACTCGCGCCTTTCCCTGGAAAGAGAAGATTGAAGAGTCAACCCCAGCAGTTTTAACAATACATCCCTTTTCAGCGATATTTCCAAAGAGGACTGCTAATCCACCATCTTTGTTATAGCAGTGTTCTAAATCGCGGATACATCCAGCTTGTCGATCCTTGTCCAGTTCATCAAATAGTGTGTTCTGAGAAGCAAGGGTCGCATTCCGTTTCTCTGAATGGGCAGGTGCTGATTGAGCAACAGAGAGAGCCTCATCACTAACGGTGTCTCGCACAATGTCAAAATTGTCTAAGGCTTCCGCAAGTGATGCATAATCAATGCGAGAAACTGATGTATCAAGTAGTCCACCTCTATCCAATTCCCCCATTATTGAGAGAATCCCACCGGCTCGATTGACATCCTCCAAATGGTACGGTGAGCTAGGACTAACTTTACAGATGTTGGGTACTTTTTTAGAGAGCATATCAATATCGCCCATGGAAAAGTCAACCTCTGCACTGGCAGCAATAGCTAAAAGATGAAGAACAGTATTGGTGCTTCCCCCCATGGCAATATCGAGAGTCATGGCATTGAGAAAGGCCTGACGTGAAGCAATCGAGCGTGGAAGAACCGAGGCATTCTCATTATCGTACCACTCTTTTGTTATGGCTACAATCTGAGATGCAGCCTTTTCAAAAAGTCGCATACGATTTTTGTGGGTTGCCACAATGGTGCCATTTCCGGGAAAAGCCAATCCCAAGGCCTCGGTTAAACAGTTCATTGAATTAGCCGTAAACATACCAGAGCAACTTCCACATCCGGGGCAAGCTGCTTTTTCTAATTGGGCAATTTCATCGTCGGAGACCTCTTTATCACCGGCCATAACCAAAGCATCTATTAGATCAACCTTCCGATCATTAAAAATGCCTGCCTCCATAGGGCCACCGGATACAAAAATGGTGGGGATATTAAGTCGCATGGCAGCCATGAGCATACCCGGCACGATTTTATCACAGTTGGGGATGCAAACTAGTGCATCAGCACAATGGGCATTGCACATATATTCCACACTATCAGCAATTAAATCTCGTGATGGCAACGAATAAAGCATGCCACTGTGGCCCATTGCAATTCCATCATCAATGGCAATGGTGTTAAATTCCGCAGCAAAACATCCCTGCTCTTCAATAAGTGATTTTACCCGTTGTCCTACCTCATGTAAATGAACATGGCCAGGAACAAACTGAGTAAAGGAGTTAGCAATAGCAATGATAGGTTTGCCAAAATGCTTATCCTGCATACCATTTGCTCGCCAGAGACTTCGGGCTCCAGCCATTCTCCGACCTTTTGTTGTTTGCTCACTCCGTAAGGGAATTGCCATGTGTAACTCCTTGGATATTCATTTCAGTTTTTTAACCCAGATTATGCAATAGGAAGTAGCGCAGAAATACAATCCTATGCCCATTAAAACTTTCAGGCTTTTCGGCCATATCACCTTGTAGATATGCCCTTCAAAACCTTCAAGTCTTACTAAATCATAATCTTGCACTTCTGCATCTAC
>JANQEN010000301.1 GCA_028278335.1 Chitinivibrionales bacterium
AGAAAATACCGGATTGGTAATTGTGGGAGTGATCAGGCCGATCGTGTGGGACCGCTTGGTCACAAATCCCCTGGCAAGGGCATTGTATTTGTAACGGCATGTCTTCATGGCCCGGTAAACCCTTTCGCGGGTTTTGGGCCGGACATTGTCCGGTGAATTGATCACCCTGGAAACGGTGGCTGTGGACACATTGGCTAATTTGGCAACATCTAGAATCGTGCTCATGATCGGAAATATAATGTAAACGTTTACGTTATGGTCCCTGTTTATAAGGAAAGCTTGCTTGTGTCAAGGTAAACTTTATTTTTGTCTAATAATTATAATTTTATTTAAATTACGGTATATTATACAGGATTTTGCAAGCGGTCGCCGCCATGGGCAGAGCGACGGATTCGCCAGTGGAATCATCCATTTGATAACGTTTACATTACTCTCAAATAAGTCGTGATGAACCGGGGCAACCGTGGAGATGATATATTTCTAACAGACAAAGACCGTAAGGTTTTGGTGGATGGTCTGGCAGATACTGGAAAATACGTTGATAACTGGATTGACTAACTTTCCTGTAGGGGCCACTTTTTCCAAGCTCCGTCTTGGAAAAAGCATAGGCGCATAATTGTAGTATTTTCGCATTTTATGGCAAAACATTTTTGGTCCTGGCTCGGTCCGGGTTAGGTTTATCCTCTGACGTGTGGCGGCCCACTGAGGCGATGAGCCACCACTTTGAGGAGAACAGATGAAGATAAGCAGATTTTAGCCTATCCGTTCATTAAAGAGCCAAAATCGCGGAATCAAGTTACAGCATATTGTTAGATTGAAGAAAGTTGGGGCAATAAGCGTTTAATTGAAACAGGATTCATTATTGCATTCCCTCATTCAAACTATTTCAACTCTGTATAATCTACAATTCAAGCTTTGATCCTATACCATGGCAGGTCCTGTAGTCTCAAACATGTAAACTGCAAGTGTCTATGGATGCGGGTCACCGGTTAATGTCAATATTTTGGCATTGAATGCTGTTTTTTTTTAAAAGGCAAAAAGTTGGAAAGCATGTGAGGATAGAATAGCATTTAAATGTCTATAATTATAAAGTTTCTTGTTAAATTATTCAATGGCATGATTCCTGCAGTATAGTAGAAGCTTTCCAATGAATGGAAACCGAGCATTTATAAGCAAGGAGGATAGCAACAAGGTCTTCAGGATAATTCCGTGACCTTATTATTACGCTGATGCAGAATCTCATTTTACATAAACTGAGCGGAATTGAACTGGATGTGAAGCTGGATAGAAAGAGATATCTTGCAAGGGTTGTTATGGCCCTGGCCGGTCCAGTCATCCTTTGCTTTATGGTAGAGGATTTTTATAACGACCGGTTTATAGTAGCGGTGCCTCTCTCAATGACGCTGGGGCTTCTCATTGCAACCTACATATACACGAAAAAGCCGATTGGA
>JANQEN010000035.1 GCA_028278335.1 Chitinivibrionales bacterium
CTGAAAAATACCCTTCATCTTGCTGATAGGGTAAGGCAATTATATCTTCTTGCCTTGCTATGATGATGTTATTCTCGACATCTACATTTTCTATTTCAATACCCGCCATTTTTTTTTCCTTCCACCCTTAGCAACCAACACACAAATATGCAAAATACACAAGTACTTTTTATTTTCACATTTCAATATTGATTACAATAACTCAAAAACATCTATTGTTCCTTTTGTTCACTGTTCTGTTCATTGTTCTTCATAACCTTCGGTTTGAAGGGCTATCACGTCTGCCTGACACTCGTCTGTCAACGCCTTTTTCATGATCTCTTTCATATCCGTAATCATCTCAGCATCTTCCAGCTCTGCAAACCCGCCTTTCATCATGTTCTGCAGCTGTGGCCCAGTCTGACCCTCTGATTCTTTCAGCACTCCCAAAGCATTAAACTCGATTTTGATCGGGTTACCTGATGGTGCTTTATGTGTCTCGAACACAGCCTCTTTCAGATCTCCTGTCTTATAGGCATGTATCATGACACTGCGCCATCCTTTTTCTTCCGTCGTCATGCTTGATCGTTCCACCAGGATGATGTTAAGATGTCTATTGCTAGGACATTTTCCCTTGGTAGCACAAGCGGTGTCATTGCATCTTGGCCCCTTGTACACTTGTGAATCAAAGACTTGTTTTATCATTGATAATAAAATCATTTTTTTATCATCATTTTCTTCTAATACCTGGTCCAACAACCACTTCTTACTGTACTCGACCTCTCCCAGGTAATAGACGGTATTCTTCTGAGGTGTTGCTAATATAGGCATTTTTAACTTCACAACTACAAACCTCGACTATCAGAAAAATGTGTTGTTTCCCTCGTGCCACCACCCTTTTAATACGACTCAGACTCAGTCCACTTCCATCTTCTCCACGGAGTCGTTTTCGACCGGTCGGTTCCAGTTCCATTGTTGCTCACTTTCCTTAATAAAATCCCTCCCTGTGCATTGATGTTTTTTATGTAGCTCTTGTTCTTTTTTTTCGTCTGGTGTGAGACCACCAAATGTTGATTTTTGAGTGCACCATGGAGTCCACTTCCAGTGAGCGGGTTCCACTTTAAACGTTGGTACTCTTTCTGGTACGAACGTCCACCCTCCTTTCTTGTTTGACATCCTCGCCAACCTCTATTGGAATCCTGTGTGGTTCGAAATACGCTTGATAACACACCTGACCTTTGTTTTATTACGACTCTGTATCTGGTTACGTATTCATACCTGTATATTATCCTTTTTTCCATTACACACAGAAAAAAATGTATCTGGAAGCAGAGAGTCTCGATCTCCCAACCTTTCGCTTGCAAAGCGAATGCTCTGCCACTTGAGCTATGCCCCCTCTGATACCATTCACGCTATAAATTTAAGTAGTGTATGTCAACTAATCTCTCAATATCCCATACAAACTCTCTTATTATGCTAATTACGGGTTTTTTCATACAACCTCTACAAATTCGAACATCCCATACAAACCCTCTTATTATGCTAATTAAGATTTTTTCATACAAACTCTACAAATTCGAACATCCCATACAAATCCCTCTAATTGAAAAATCCCATACAAACCCTCTTATTATGCTAATTAGATTTTTTCATACAAACCTCTGTAATTATGCTAATGAGCCCCATACATTCTCTCTTATACGGTCCGACTAGGGGCTCACCACTACTCCGTGGACCTGTTAAATAGACTTCTGTTCTTATTATTATTGATTCAGACATGTGCTGGGAGCTTTTTGCTTTTCTCACACCTTTATCTTCCCCTGGTCATTGATCATAGCTATCAAGTGGTTTGGACTTTGATAGGGAAGGAAGAGGGTAATGCAATTTGTCATTAGAGAAATATGCCACAGCAAACTCTGCTTTTGTTTGCATAGCTCGATGAAGTAATGATAAGAATAACCTGTACTGGAATTGTTTCATGCCCAGTGTACTTGGCTTTTGTGAACGTT
>JANQEN010000043.1 GCA_028278335.1 Chitinivibrionales bacterium
ATTGACCTGCTCCCCAAAAACTGATCCACTCAAAATGTGATATTTTTGGTAAACTATGTTTTATTGAAAGGAGGTTTACCATGAAAAAAAGTCGCTTTACCGAACAACAGATCGCCTTTGCTCTTCGCCAGGCAGAAACTGGAACTCCAGTATCTGAAGTGACTCGCAAGTTGGGTATTACCAATCAAACTTTTTATCGCTGGAAGCAGAAGTATTCCGGGCTTGGTCCTTCCGAGTTAAGGCGTTTAAAACAATTAGAGGAAGAGAATCGTCAACTCAAGAAGTTGGTGGCAGACTTGAGTTTGGACAAACATATGCTACAGGATGTTCTCTCAAAAAAGTTCTAAGGCCTGCTCGTAAGCGTTTAATAGTAAGAAAGTTGGTTATGGATTATCAAGTAGGTGAAAGACGCGCATGTGAGGTAATCCAGATTCAACGATCAAGCTACAGGTATCAGTCAATAGCAGACGATCAGGCCGCACTCAGGATGAGGATAAAGGATCTGGCTATGACTCGGGTCAGGTACGGTTATAGGCGGATTCATATTCTTTTGTTGCGTGAAGGTTGGCATGTGAACCACAAGAGAGTTTATCGGATTTATCGAGAAGAAGGTTTGAGTATTAGGACGAAACGTCCTAAGCGTCATGTCAGTGGGGCAAGACGAGTTTTTCGTGATAAGGCAGATTATCTTAATGAGAGTTGGAGTATGGATTTTATGGCTGAGAGTCTTTATAATGGGCGTCGATTTCGGGTCTTAACGATAGTGGATAATTTTAGTCGGGAAAGCCTGGGGATATTGGTAGATCAGAAGATAAAAGGAGGGCATGTAGTTGGGTTTTTAGATTTAATTGTTAAAGAACGCGGATTACCAGAATCGATATACGTGGACAATGGTCCTGAGTTTGTTTCTAAGGTACTGGACAAATGGGCCTATGAAAACAAAGTGACTTTAGATTTTTCCAGACCCGGCAAACCTACGGATAATGCCTACATCGAGTCATTTAATGGTACTTTAAGGGATGAATGTTTAAATACCCATTGGTTTTTGTCTTTGGAAGATGCAAGGGTTAAAATAGAGTTGTGGAGAAAAGATTATAACGAATTCAGACCCCATAGCTCGATTGGAAATATACCCCCAAGGCATTATGCCTTGGGGGTAAT
>JANQEN010000051.1 GCA_028278335.1 Chitinivibrionales bacterium
ATAATTGAAAGAATGATGGTGAATAGAAACTTAGATTACATAGAAAAATGAGCTACAGAATGAAGAAATATATTGACAAAGAACCTTAGCAACTTAGTAACTACTGTATACAAAACACAACAAACCTTATTCAGCGCTGAAAGCGCGAAAGATTCTAGCCCAGGGTAAGCATAGCGCCACCCTGGGTTAATGAACCTCGCACAATTAAAAAGCCCTGAAGGGGCGACACAAATTGGTCGTTCAATAATTCGCCCTGTGGACTCGAGCAGATCTTTGCGTTCCTAAAATATCTATGCAGTACGATTGAAGGGAATAAAAAAGCGAGAGAATAAAAATCAATGCTAGCTGATGGCAATCAAATAGCATTACTTTGGTCTTCCATAAGTTCTCTTAATGCATTAAAAACGCTTTTGAAATAAATTCTTTAATACGCTTAAAGGAATCATTAACGTGACTTTGAATTACTTCAACTGAGACCCGTCCATCTGAGCCCTTTCCTAAGCGAATAAGTTCTAAGACAGAGTGTAATTCTCGCATACAATGATGATAATCAAACACCTGTGAACGGGATCGAGCATGTTTGAAATAGTTCTCCCGTAACTCCCCATAGGTCAATGTTGGCAGTTTTATACCAGTAACCGTTGGAATGTTAATACAGGAGACATCCTTATACATTTTGTAAAATGCCTCTGCTGTGGGTAGCTCCGAGTTTGAGAAAGCACGTTCACAAATCCGCTCACTACTCATGAGATTGTTTATGATATCCACACCCAACTCTAAGTTTTCACTACCATGCATGACAGAGAAATGCCAGTCACCCCAGCAACTAAAGTGCTTTATGTTTTTAAAAGGTTCATTGCTAGTTTTATCAATTTTCTCCTTATGAATAAATAAATTCACAAAACTTATTGGAACAGGCATCATGTCAATAGCGCGTTCAACAGTAATAGTTTCATTCTCACATTTAATAGAGCCAAAACGGGGACTCTTCCACAAATATTGTTCATTATCTTTGTTTGTTAACACATCAATAAATGTAGAATACCAGTGTCGGGCAAATAACCAATCCTCTCCTTCTCCTAAAACACTATCTCTCTTTTCATAGTCCAATGAAGAGTGTCGGGGAATTAAGTTTTCTTCAAACATATTGTCTAACATTGAAAAAGCAGCTGTCATTGTAGAGACTGTTTCATCTTCCTCCTGAATTGTATAATCTGGCTGAACCCTAAAATGTCCATTACATCCCCATAATATCTCTAGTAACGTGCAAAGACAGGTATCGATGGTTTGTGTTTCAATGAGTATTTTGTATTCGGTATTAAACAGGTTGCTAATACGTTTGGTTAAGGCTTGAAGCTCCTCCCAGGTTTGTGGACACTCATTTTTTTCAATGAATATTTCAACAACATCTGAGATTAGCTCATCAATTTTGTCAATTGCAGGACACTTCAATGTAGGGTTATCAATTTCCTCAATATTTACTTTACAATCGTAATCTTCTGGCACACCATTATTTTTTAGAAGTTGTTTCAATATTTCGTCTTTATATCTTTTTTTCTCTTCTTCATTTATTTTAATTACCCTTCTGTATGCATCAATCAAACCTTTTTTGTAAACAATAAAACTTATATTAGCATTATAGGGTATTGACACATACTCATTTTTTTTGTGTAGTGAATACACACTCTCCATATGTTGAATCGGTCTTCTTTCCTCGAGTTTATGTTGACGTAATTCGGGAAGAATTTTTGAGTTTCGCTCTCCAAAGAGTCTAATTTTTTCCTTCTGAATTGGTAAAAGCATGGAGAACTGCGATTGATCCTTATCAAGTAGATTTATCAAAAATCTATAGAGTCTCCGAGAGCGTTCCCTTGGATTATTTAACCGTTCAAAAATCGGTCTCCCTTTTTCCATTAGGTTGCCCAAATTAATTTCGCCATCTTTAAGCACTAATCTCATTTCTAAAAACTCTTTGCAACCAGTCAATTCTAAGGGATTCATAAATAAATGACGTGCAATGCTTTGAATTATTTTTTCAAAAAGCTCTTCACTTTTATCATCATGAACGTTCTGTTCAGAATCAACTATTCGAAAGCATTGTTGATGCAAATACTCCTTAACCTTAATACTCCATCTACATTTGACTGTTTTGTTGGTATCACTATCCCCTACTACCCCATGTGGTTTTAAAAAACAAAGAAATTCATCATCGCCTTTGTTTTTGATCCTTTCAAAATTTGACAACCCTACACAGGTTGAATTTGACTGAATTTCAGGGGTTAAAAATGATCTTCCTGTACCAAAAAAGAGACTATCCCGAATAAACTCTGCTATATCAGATTGGCTTTGCAGAGTAGTCTTATTTATTATGCTTGTTAAAATCTCCTTCAGTGCAGAAATCGATAAAACTTGTTTTTCGATTATGTCAACAAGAATATATCGAACCCAGGTACATCGCAAACAGGGATAACAAGATTCAGAGGTTAATTGATCCCATATACCATTGCACAAATCCTCCTTAGTTTTTGCTAAGGGAGTTTCCTCTTTATCATCATTTTGAAGTACTTCAAATTCTTGTAATCTTTCAATTTCTGGTTGAATGACAAAATCACTCTCCTGAATTAAATCCCATACTTTCTTGTTATACCGATTACTTTCAGAGAGATTTGCATTGATCGTATTTACAATTTTAATAATCTCCCGTAGGGCATCCTTTACATCTTGGTTTTCAAATTTTCTACCATCCAGAGTACAATCAAAATCGGTTTGTATCCAATCGACAATGGTCCACTTTTTACACAATTCCGAATACCAATTGATCCAATAGTTGTCAAAACTGGCAAGGACCAAATCAGTACGCTCCGGTATATAGCGAAAGTGTCTCTGTGCAGCAGAGGTTCTTTGCAAACTGTAACGATCAAATTCAGAGGATCTCAGTGACGGATAAAGCTTTGGAATCTCCTTTTCTGTAAAGGTTTTCCAAATTTTCATTTGGGGCTCGTTTTCTGTAAAGATAATCAACTGACCATCACCGGGATAACTTGGAAAAAACTGAAATCCCTTTTTGCTTTTAATGTCATAGGAGCATCTACGGGTTTGATTGGGAGTATTCCGCGATTTTAAAACACGGCAAAAGGATTGTGTTTTTAAGGGAGAATCAACTGAACTGAGGGGAACTTGCTTGAGTATATTAGTACCAAGGGGACTTCGAAAATCACTGTTATACTCTCCATGAACAGTGATGCTTTCGGAAAAAAGCGCAATTGACACATCACAGAAAAAGCTCTCTGCAACAACGCTCTCCTTATTGGCAGTTTGATAGTGATGTTCCCCAGTGAATATAAACACCGCATTAGGAAATTTCTTTTTCAATAAATCTGCAATATACTTAAGCACTAACCGTTCGGGATTATCAGGAAAATGTTTCTGAATTAAATGTATAAAAACATTGAGAGAATCAATCAGTACAAGCCCGACATTTGAGCTATCATACACATTTTTCTTTTTTTTATCATCAAATTCGTCTAATATTTCTTTTTGGGTTTTCTTTTCTAGTTCTAAAAAATTGAAATAGCGAGCAGTTTTAAAAAAGACGTCTGTGGCAGCACCAATATAATTCTGGGAAACCACTTTATTGCCAATCTCCTTTAAAAATGGCATTGTCTCAAATTTCTTTTCCATTGCATAGAGATGCAAATCTTTAGCTTTAGAAATCACCGATTCTATGGTCTCTATACCAATGCTTTTACACTTTTCAGTTAAGGTATAGCGAGGAAATTTCTTATCAAACTTGTCTATAATCTCTTCAGATTCATCTTCCAGGGATATAAACACTGCAAGAAACTCATCATTTTCATTAATGATCCGTTTTTGAAGATTTGCACTGAGTATTTGCAGTCCTAAGGTAGTTTTACCAGCACCGGGCTCTCCGCGGATAATACAGGTGGTATTAGGCTTGAGATAGTTCTTTTTATCAGCTTTCTTTGAAAGACCCAATAGAATATCAAGCTCATCAATTTCAGTATAAATCTCGTATTTATCCTGGATTTCTTTGCTCACATGAGGCTCCCTGTGTGATCGGTAGGATTTAGATTGTATGCAATGTAATTGGTTTATTAATATACATTTAAGTAGCTGAATCCTGGTTTTAAATAATAATGGGTTCCGTATAAATTTTAATTATCCCGTTATAAAAAAACTCAAATTATCGAGAAATAATAGAAACAATAAAAACCTCGATGCACATCGAGCAACTCATACTTCATACTATTTTGTACATGATATAATAACAAATCTACATACCCACTTCATTCCATCCCCTTGGGGTATGAAATCTTTATCTTGAGGTAATATTTTGTTGTTTAAATATTAGGAATCATGTATTTCATTGCTAATGGGGTACTGCAACTTTGGGATTTGACTTCAATAATAAACCTTTTTCCAAATAACCTATAACCATTTGAAGGTTATTGTTATGCGCAATTACCATTCTGCAAACCTCAGACAAGGCTAAAAAATTAAAAGCACCGCTATCCCTGCGAAAAAAGAATATAACTAAGGATTAAAATAAGAGAGTAATTGGTATGACAATGAAAAACGATAAAGGTATAACAAAGTGGTTTGGTGACAATCTTGCAAAGCTCCTTGCCAATAAAATCGAGGCTGTGTACAAAGATTTTGATAGTATGGAATATGTAAAAACAATAAAAAAAGATTGTAAAGACTTAGGCTACACAAAAAGAATCGAGTTACACTCAGATGTGTTAAGAGAATATTTACCACAATCGTATCCTAGGGCAGTTAATACATTGGTTTCAATATTAGGAGAAGAAAATCCTAATGAAACAGGGATGTTTACTGATTTTTATTGGGTGATGCCTATTGGTAAATTTGTTGAAAAATATGGCTTGGATGATTTTGATGTCTCAATTAAGGCAATTGAAGAGATAACAAAAAGGAATACTGGAGAATACGCTATCCGTCCTTATATAAGAAAATATCCTCAAAAAACCATAAAAATTATGCAGAAGTGGTCAAAGTCTAAAAACTTTCACTTGCGTAGATTAGCTTCTGAGGGTTCAAGACCAAAACTTCCTTGGTCGACAAAACTCGACACATTCATTGAAAATCCAGAGCCGGTTTTTAAAATTCTTGAAAACTTAATTGAAGATGACATCAAATTTGTGCAAAAATCAGTTGCAAATAACATAACAGATTATCTAAAGGTAAATAAAAATAACACAGTCCCTTTTATTAAAAAACTTCAGAAATCTGATAATAAAAACACACTGTGGATTCTCAAATATGCCACAAGAAAGTTAATAATTTAAAAAAAAGTGTTCATAAAGTTGCTATACATCGTTTGGCACTTCATTTGCTTTTTCTTTTACTTTCAATTTAGCTTTAGTTCTGTAAATATTCGTGAATGCATTTTAGGAGAAAAATGAGATATGAAAACAACACCAAAACATGATGCAAGAATGGCCAAAATGACCTTTGCCTCAGTTTATCCGCTTTATATTGAAAAAGTTGAAAAGAAAGGTCGGACAAAAAAAGAATTGGATCAAGTGATAGAATGGTTGACTGGTTTTGATGACAAAAAACTGCAAAAGCTTGTTGAAGACAACGTTACTTTTGAAATCTTTTTTGCACGTGCGAAATTGAATCCCAATGCTCAACTAATTACAGGCGTTGTTTGTGGTTATAGGATAGAAGAAATTGAAAACCCTGTGACTAGGAACGTTAGATATTTAGATAAGCTGGTGGATGAATTGGCAAAGGGCAGGAAGATGGAAAAGATTTTGCGACAGGGGTAATGAAACAACAAAAGCTGTAGACAATTACATTTTAATTACTAAAAAGAAGGTTCTGATGAACAGTAACGATAGTTCTAAAAAAATGGAAATTGATGTCATTATAGTCGGAGCAGGCGCTTCGGGGTTGGGTGCAGCAATTATCCTTAAAAAATTAGGCATTAATTATGTTGTGTTAGAAAAGGATTCTGTCGGGGCTTCATTCAGAAAATGGCCTAAAGAGACTCGCTTCATATCTCCTTCATTTACAGGCAATTCTTTTAAGATGCCTGATTTAAATGCTATATGTCCTGAAACATCTCCTGCATATAATCTTTTGACTGAACATCCTTCAGGAAATGAATATGCCCGATACCTTGATGGGGTCTCAGAGTTTTTTGGATTAACAATAGAAACTGGTGTAGAAATTGACACGATACAAAGGGAAAATGATTCTTTTACTATAGGCTCGAACAATGGAGAATACAAAAGTAGATTTGTGATTTGGGCTGCTGGAGAATACCAATATCCAAAGAAAACATCTTTTGAAGGTGATAATCTCTGCACTCACTTTTCCGAAATTAAATCCTTTTCAGATCTACCCGGAAAGGACAGGATAATAATTGGGGCATATGAGTCCGGTTTTGATGCGGCTGTCCATTTGGTGGCGACAGGTAAAACAGTGACGCTCTTTGATAGTGCTAATTTTTTAGAATTGGTAAATAGTGACTCAAGCTATTCGCTTTCTCCATTCACCAGGGATAGAATAAAGGAAGTTAATGGTGATATCTCCTATCATAAGGAAACAAGAGTAGAGAAAGTCGAACTAGTCGATGACCTATATACTGTAACAACAACAGAAAACAAAACCTATACTTCCAAGTATAAACCAATTAATTGTACTGGTTTTGACAGCAGCCTTTCCCTTGTAAAATCTTTGTTCGAATTTAGGGACAAATACCCCTTGCTCAATGATTTTGATGAATCAACAAGAACAGAGAATTTATTCCTGGTAGGTCCGCAAGTAAAGCATGGGAATGCATTATTCTGTTTTGTATATAAATACAGGCAAAGGTTTGCCATAGTCGGGGAAAAAATCGCAGGAACTATTGGTATTCCTTCTGAAACGATAGAAAAAGTTATTCAAGAACATAGGGAAAACAATTTTTATCTTAAAGATCTATCCAGTTGTGGTGATACTTGTTCGTGTTAGGAAAATTATTTAATGAAAAAATCAATTGTACTTATTGGAAAAGAGAGTGTTGGCAAGAGTCAACTCATTCGTTCGTTAACTGGCAAAGGTGCTTATTCAGAAAAATTAAAGGGCACAACCATCAATGTTCAGTCTTATGAAACAGATCAATACCGTTTTATTGACACCCCGGGAATCCTACTGGAAACAGACTCACTCACCAGTAAACTTGCATTAAACGAAATCCCTGATAAAGATTGCGTTATTTTGGTTATATCCGCCACTTCTATTGATCAGGACCTGTCCGATCTTCTGCCCTTGGTTCAGGATAAACCGGGAGTAATTATTATAACTCACTGGGATCGAATGGAAACAGTCATCAAAAAAGAGGTATTACAAAAAATTGAACAGGAATTAGAAGTACCCATTATAAAACTTGATGCACGACATATTTCTTCGATTGAAAAAGACGAAGTATTCGAAACCCTGACCAATCCACAAACATTCAAAAAGGCAAAAGTTGCTACCTTAGTAAAAGTCACTCTGAAACTCCACAAGAGCCTGTTTGAAATTCCGGTCCTCGGCAAATTCCTATCATTACTGTTACTTTTCCTCCCGGCCCTGATTGCCGTCAATTTTGCAAACTTCATCGCCGATAACTTTTATGATCCGGTATTTAATAGTCTAAGCCCAATTCTAAATATCATTAATACCTTTCCCGCTCCAATAAACCACCTGTTGGGTAAGGATTATGGCATTGTAGCCATGTTTCCATTTTTGGTCTTGTATGCATTACCAACTGTTTTTCTTTTTGCAGTTATTTGGTCCCTCTATAAAACAAGCGGATTGATTGACAGACTAACAGTAACGATTCATCAATGGATAACTCATTTTGGTCTGGCTGGCCGGGACGTTGTCCGCATCATTATGGGTTTTGGATGCAATGTACCAGCAGTGATCAGCACGAGATCCTGTTCAACCTGCACACGGGGTAATAGTATTTCTGCAATTGCCTTTGGTGCTGCCTGTTCTTATCAGCTTCCTGCCACCATTGCGATCTTTGCTGCTGTCAATATGGGCTACCTGGTAATACCCTACCTTATTATTTTAGTTACTACCACGTTATTATACCTTTGGATCACAACTTCCAAAGAAACAAAGCTATTAAGTAGTAAACTGGTTATTAACCACCTGGATTATCTTCAATGGCCCTCATTACGTTCAATAATAGCAGAAATAATGGTATTAGTTAAGGAGTTTTTTACTGTTGCTTTCCCCATATTTTTAATAATCTGTGTAATTGCCGGGACATTAAACTGGTTGGGAGCTATTGCGGCACTATCCTCGCTTCTTTCACCAGTTATGGCCTTGTTTAATCTGCCGGCAGAAGCGGTTGCAAGCGTCGTATTGGGATCAATTCGAAAAGATGGCATAGCAATCGGACTTCTTACTCCCGGATGGCAAGGAGTAAAAGTTCCTTTAACCAGTCCGGTACAAGTATTAACGGTGGTTTACCTGGCAGGAGTTTTACTTCCTTGTATTGTCACGTTAACTACGATAATTAGAGAGATAAGTATAAAGTTTGCTTTAAAACTTGTATTAAAACAAATGATTACAGCCGTTATTTTCAGTCTCCTCATTGCTTGGATTGGATTTATACTATTTTAGATTAATCTTTTTTATAATATATCATTTGTAAAAATGAGCATTTCCACAGATTGATCTTAATTGTTTACATAATAAAATTCCACCCTCCCAGAGGAAGGTGGAATTTTTATAATAATTGTATGTGAAGATACTTATTTCTTCATCAAAGTAATACGTTTTTCAACACGGGTAATGCCTTGGGTAGTTACAATTTCTGCTTTAAGCAAGTATAAACCTGTTGAAACATGACTCACCGAGCTTACTGCAGTTCCTGCAACCTGATGGTTACTTAACAGCATTGAAACCTTTTGTCCAGAGAGTGTATAGAGCGATGCTGAGAGTGCACCAGCTTTCTGAACAGTAAAGGAGATTGATCCAGTCGTAATAGTAACAGCCAAAGGTGAAATTTGAGCATTGTTATAGGCAGTATGAATTGCGGTTTGTGGCTCGTAATTAACTTCTACTTTCTTAGTTTTGCTGTCGCCACCACGCTCATCTGCAAGCTCAAATATTATTGTTCCCTTTTCAAGTTTTGTAAGATCCGCTCCCTCTTTACCAATAATTTTAAAGGAGAATTCTGCTCTTGACTTAACCATTAAGGGAAATTCTACATCTGCTTCTACCTCAAATACTGAACTGACATCATTAAAATCGACCGATTTTATTTGTCCGGCGCATCAACCAGTATTCTTTCCGCTAACCGTGACACCATTCTTAAAGTCATCGGCAGTGAGGAACCGCAATTTGGATTGGTCAAAGGTGATGTTATATGATGCCATAGCAGATATGGCAAGCATAAGAACTGCCCCGACCGCAAACGAGGTGTACCGTTTAAATTGAACCATAGGCCAACTCCTCAGTTAAGGATTTATATCTTCTTTATCTATTCGCTCTTTGTTGCAATTGTTTCAGGTTTTTGTCCCACACCTTTAAGCTCTTCAACATATTTATCAAAATTTGCTGCAAGCTCAGTTTTTGCAGATTCTTCACTGGCATAAATACGAAGCTCTCCTTTATCAACAAAGATTGTTTTGTCAATTGGAGCACCCATAATGGGACATATTGTTTGTGGTTCTAATTCACGTTTCGTTGTTCCTGCGGCAGCTTCCGCGGAAACCCCACATTTTGTTTCTGCGCAATTGGGATCAGTACAGGCATCGGCTTGTTTCTTTTTACAGCCACCAAATGATAATGCTAACCCTAAAATGGTTACTAAAATAAAAATATTCCTCACGAACATCTAAATTTACCTTTCAAAATAAAGTTTACTATTCTTGTGAGCTTTGTACTATTAATATAACAAATAAAATGATTGCTATTGCTTTTTTCTAAAGCTTCTTAAAGACAAGTTCTAAAATCTTACTAATTTTATCATTGTCTCCTGGTTTAAACCCATTAAGAACAGACAAAACCTTGCCACCCTTCGAAATAATATATGTAGCTGGTAGAGCTGTTGGCTTAAACATGTTTTTAATCTTGTTATTATTATCAATCACCGAGGTATAGACCATTTTATTGACTTTAACAGCCTTTTTAACCTGAGCAGCCTTCCTTTTGCCATCCAGCGCAATACCCACAATGTTGATACCCTTATCCTTATAAGTCTCGTAGACTTTGTTAAAGACATCATTTTGCTCTTTTGATATATTACAACAGCCACAGGAATGCCAAAAAAAGATAACGGAGGGTGCATTGGCATAGATGTCCTCAGACTTAACCACTTTCCCCTTTAAATCTCGAACCTTAAATTTTGGTGCCACCTTACCACTCTGAACAGCAAAGAGCAGGGATACACAGAATGTTAAAAGGATAAAAACTTTACTTAATTGGTTTGATTTAAACATATATCCACCCCTTTGAGTTATTAGTAATGTTTATACATACGTTAAATTCCATTGTTACTAATCAATATTTAAATGGTTTCATTAAAATATTGTGTTCATTTTAAGCTTAACACCTTTAAAGGCTGGAACAATTATACAACCGGCAGCACTGCATTCACAACGCTCAGAAAAGGTGCCAATGCCAAGCTCAAAGTCAATTTTTTCAGTTGGTTTCCAACCAAGCAAAAGAGCCTTATAAAATTGTTGCTTTGTTTTTTCTTCACTTTTAAAAACATATGGTCTTTCTGGGAAAAATCGTGTCTCTTGCTCAAAAATTAACTTACACGTAAATAGTGAGGAAAAGCTATAAAACAGAGCAGCATACATATTTATTGCATTGGGATTATCTTTCACATACTCTAGCCCAATACGATTATCATATTCAGAGAACACTTCCTGGTCAGAGTAGTCATCTACATTGATATTAATATTGTTATCATTATACCAATTTTGTAACTCGGCTCTAAGTGCCCCCATTGGCTTATCTATCACCTCTAACTCAGTTGCTTTTTGCTGGAATTCAATTTCTGATCCAATGACATGATCTTTATCACCTAGGGCATAGTCAGCTTGCAATCCCCCAGTCAGTATTCTTAAATCTGGTAATCCCCACTCACTATAACCGTATTGAAAACCCAGGTTTAGGTTCAATCTATCCTTAACACGTTGCTTCCACTCTCCATACACTTCCCAGGTTTCCAAATGGGAATGGAATAGGGCATGGCTTGCATGAACTCCATTCTGACTATAAGCAGCAATAAATGAGGTATTATCATTCAAATTAAAATTAATCTCTACATTGTAGCCAACTTGGTTTTGTGGTTTTCCTTTAGCTGATTTTTTTTTGAGTAAATACCACTTTTGCTTATATCGCCCTTCCGGGGGATCTACATAGGGGCCAAATGAATTGTTATAGGGATCATCAAAAAAGTTATCTTCATTAATTTCCCGTGAATACCAATAATTAATCCCTTCTAATAGGATATAAAATTTCCAAATTGCAAAGTTAACAGAAGTATATAGATTAAATCCTTGATAATCAATAACAGTATCTGAAACAAAATGGCCATTGGTAGTATCAATTATATGTTTAAATTCATTGGAAATCATTTTTGCATACTCAGTATAAAAGGAGAACTCTCCAGTCGCAAAATTAAAAAAGCCAGAAGGCAATATTGCATTTGTTCTGTCTTGGAAATAAGTAATTTTATCGGTCACGGTTGAATCATTTGGATTTGATACAGTATGCATAACCTTTAAATCACCAACATTAGTGCGAAAATTGACTATTCCGCCTCCAAGTGATGATCCTGACATAAACTCTAAAAAGGGAATATCAGAAAAAAGATAAGATTCACCATGAACACCAAAAATCGTGTTGCGATAATTTTTATTTTCCACACTAGTATAAGAGGTGTCAATAGTTCCTTGATTATTAAATGAGTAAACAGGTACGATTCCTCGTTTATACACTTTATCACGACCAGCCAAAGCTTGTAGGGTAAGATACTTAAAATCTGTACTAATGTGGAATCCATCTAAAAGATTGGTTTTGTCAACAAACTCATTCTCGTTTAAATTGAGGGTTATGCCTCTTCCAAAACTGGTTTGAAAATGGCCTGTTTGAATGGTAAATTTGTCTCCTTGATATTCGAATGTTCGTTTATCAATTAACTCTTCATAAAACTGAAGACCATTATCCACCAAACCCATGCTCGGTAATACAACCTTAAATCGGCTGTGAAAGTAGAAATTTCCAACACCTACAGAAAAGTCAAAGAGATTTTGGAAATAGGGCCACGGTTTAATGTAATATGGATCAGGTTTAATAATATGCCCATTATATTGATTTAAAATGTTAACCGAAGTGTCTGTAAAAAAGAAACTTGGATTAGCAAGATTACTTTCCGCTTTAAATCCTTTTGCTGCTTGCAAAAGGTTATAACCTGAGAAGCTTAGGGTAAGCCCATTTGCACCATTTGAATTTATCGACTCCTCTTCTTCAGAATCATCGCCCCCAGTCAAGGCAGCTATTTCAGCAAGCAAGGCATCATCATCACTTTCAGGGGTTTCTGTTACACTATCATCCTGGGCAAGGGTGCTGCCAATCAACAATAATAGCGCCCATATTAATGTATTAAATTTTTTGAACATGTATCTAAAATATTCCTCCTTTTTATACATCAGTAAATATATACCAATGAAACAAATACATGGATTGCTACTCTTTGGCAATCTTACGTCTTAAAACATCTTCATTGCTCCGAACCATCCATAGAGTGACGGTTTAATTAGCTAGGTCTGTATAGTATGATAATTGATGCTCCCCTCCTCCAGCTACGTTTTTCAACTTGATTCTTGCTGTTTTATAAAGTTTTTTATATGGGTCACTAGTGATAAATATAATGAATATGCCTTAAAATAACACAAATAAAACATATAGTTTATCAATTTAATGCACAACCACCTAACATACACCTGAATATAAGCTCAAGATGTCTTAAAACCTTGAAAATTTACTAAATATACCAACAATGCTTAAAACAAATTATGGCATCCAGCACCACCATGTTTATCATAATAATTTTGATGATATTCCTCTGCTTTGTAATATTCCCTTGCAGGAACTATCTCTGTCACAATTTTTTCGGCAAAGACACCTCTTCTATCATAATCGGCTTTTGAGGCCAAGGCAGCTCTTTTCTGTTCCTCTGAATGATAGAAGATCACTGAGCGATACTGGGTGCCTCTATCTACGCCCTGCCTATTTGGTGTTGTGGGATCGTGCATGTTCCAGAAGTGGTCTACAAGCTCTGCATAGGATATCTGTGACCTGTTATACTCAATTCTGACAGCCTCAGCATGACCTGTTCTTCCAGAGCAGACCTCTCTATAAGTGGGATTATGAGTCTCTCCCCCACTATACCCTACAGTGACATCAATAACTCCCTTTAACTTAGCAAAGGAGGCCTCTACACCCCAAAAACAGCCTGCTGCAAAGGTAGCAACTTCAACATTTTTAGTTACTTCCACTTCGATTTCTTGCTCATTACTTTCAAATAGTCCTTTAAATTCACCATATCCTTCTTTATCTAAATCCGATACAGGAATAAAACGTAGGGCAGCAGAATTAATACAATAGCGCAATCCTGTGGGCTTCGGTCCATCAGGAAAAACATGTCCCAAGTGCGAATCTGCATGAAAGCTTCTCACCTCACGGCGAGTCATACCATGGGACACATCCACTTTTTCAAAAAGGAATGAATCATGGAGCGGCTTTGTAAAGCTTGGCCATCCACTGCGAGAGTCATATTTATCTGAAGAACTAAAAAGGGGTTTCCCAGAAACCACATCTACATAGATACCCGGCTCTTTGTTGTCAAAGTACTTGTTCTTAAATGCCGGTTCTGTCCCGTTTTCCTGGGTCACATAATACTGCAATGAGGTCAGACGTTTTCGTAACTCTTTCTTATCCATGGTGCTATCCTCTTTTTTTGCTGCATAAATGATACTTAGAAGAGCAACAATACTTATAAGCCATACAATCTTTTTCATGCTCATTGTTTTTCTCCTGTTGTTATTAATTACATGCATATTTTGTGCCATTGTATATAGATCTTTCGGGTTTTGAAGATTTTTATTGTCTTTGAGTCATTTTTAATAAATCTGGCAATGATTTAAAACTTGATGTGTGGCATTGTCATTTGTGACATGCCATTTATGAGCTAAGATCGTCGGGTTTCTGCCCGACAGCAGACATACTTTCTTTGCTTGTGCAAAGAAAGTATGCAAAGAAACACCCCCCACAATCGCACTTTTTCGCCTCAGGTTCAGGCACTCGTTGAACTCGGCTTCGCCTCAGACAGCAACTCGTACTTTTCTGAACCATTCGGCGGTGCGATTGAAGGGGATTGATATCTCCATTATTTATTGAGTGTTCTTTTATTTTCGGCATGTTGGCTATAGTACAATATTATACGATCAACTCATTGATTTTTAGGGGGAACCACCAAGATCCCCTGAGTGCATTTGTTATCTGCTTGCCCACAATAGCAGGTCCACTGTTTAGGTGGAACTGGTAGTGTGGATGCAAGGAGTTATAAAAGGCATGAAGGAGGCTTGGTGTGGGGGGAATCCCCCCGGAAGATTTTCTTTTTATTCCCCCTCATTTTAAATCGATACAACATTGTATTGATTCAAGAAGACTCTTGATAAAATCTCTTAGACTAAATATCATTTTCAAAGGATTATATCAAATTCAATACTTAAACCATATTATCACACTAAACATTTTAATCTATTTTAATATTAATGAGTTAAGGCAAATATATAACATCATTTGATAACACCAACTTACCATTGGCACGATTCTCGATATTAATAATTAATGAAAAAAGAATAATGCCAAAGAGCGGGAATTGTCCCGATGAAAATGGTGAAAAAGAAACAGGGAATAGTATTAATAGTAATAACAAGCCTTACACTCATTTTTGGGTGTTATCATTCAAGAAGAAATAGGGATCGACACAAACAGGGCGGCTTAAAAACAATGGAAAGCAAACAGAAAAAGCCAAATAATCTCATTAATGAAACAAGCCCCTACTTGTTGCAGCATGCTTATAATCCTATTGATTGGTATCCCTGGAACAAAGAAGCCTTAGATAAGGCAAAATCAGAGAATAAACCCATTTTCCTTTCCATTGGATATGCTGCCTGTCACTGGTGTCATGTCATGGAAGAGGAGAGTTTTACAAATCAAGAAATAGCAAATCAATTGAATGAAAAATTTGTCAGCATCAAGGTGGATCGAGAGGAAAGACCCGATCTCGATCAAGTTTACATGCAAGTTGTACAGATGTTGACAGGCAATGGTGGTTGGCCTTTGAGTGTCTTTTTAACTCCCGATCTAAAGCCGTTTTATGGCGGCACATATTTTCCTCCTGATAACCGTTATGGAATAATAGGTTTTAGGGCACTCATTGGCCTTTTATCTAAGGAGTGGCAATCTAATCCTCACGATTTAATCAAGAATTCCAAAACATTGACCAATTCTTTAGAAAGGGCCAATGAAAAGGAACAGGATACAACTATTGAGTTAGATGAGACGGTTTTCAAAAGAAGTCTTTCTATTGTAAAGGCTTATCATGACTCACAATATGGTGGTTTTGGTTCAAAACCAAAGTTTCCCCAACCAATGGTCCTTGATTTTCTTATGCGGCTCTATCTAAGGGAGAAAGAAAACCAAGCCCTTGCAATACTCACCAAAACATTAGACCAGATGGCTTCTGGTGGTATATATGATCATGTGGGTGGAGGATTTCATCGCTATGCTACTGATGAACGGTGGCTGGTCCCCCATTTCGAGAAAATGCTCTATGATAATGCCCTCCTTTCAAAAGTATATGTAAACGCCTTTGCATTAACCGGTAACACAGAATACCGAAACATTGCCGAAGATGTCTACTCCTTTGTACTACGGGAGATGCGAGGTAAGTCAGGTGGTTTTTACTCGACTCAAGATGCTGATAGTGAAGGGAAAGAGGGGCTATATTATCTTTGGGAATATAATACAATTTTTAAGCTCTTTGATCCAAAACCTGCCAAACTTCTTTGTGACTATTTTACCGTGAAAGAGTCGGGTAATTTCAGATCTCCTGAAGCGTACCACGCTGGTCTCAATGTATTACATCGACAAAGTTCTAATGAACTGATAGCAAACAAATATAGATTGAGTTTAGAGGAGTTAGACAAGCAGATTAGAGAATTTAAGGAGACACTTTATAAGGAAAGAAAAAAACGAGTTGCACCCTCAACTGATGATAAAATTATAACCGCTTGGAATGGTTTGATGATATCCTCTTTAGCCCAGGGCCATAAAATCTTAAATAACAGTGAATATTTAACAGCAGCTATCAAAGCAGCTGACCATGTTATCAATACGATGGTAGTGTCGGGAAGGCTCAAGAGGATCTATAGGGAAGGAGTCGTGAAGCAAGAGGGATTTTTAGATGATTACGCCTATACAATTGCAGCGCTTATCGACCTTTATGAATCGACCTTTGAAGTGAGATGGCTAGAGGAAGCGGAGAAGTTAACCAACATCATGATTGAAGATTTCTGGGATGTTTCCAGGGGTGGATTCTTTTTTGCTGCGTCATTCCACAATAACCTAATTGTGCGAGCCAAATCGTGGAATGACGCGGCTCTTCCCTCTGAAAATGCCATTGCTGCGATGAATCTTTTTCGTTTGGGAAAGTTTTTAGACAAAAATGAGTATATTGAAAAGGGTGAACGTCTTATACGGCTTACAGCGGCTCTCATTCGAGAAAACCCCTTCGACAATATGAGCATGCTCAGTGCCTTTGATTTTTATAAAGGACCTGTTAAGGAGTTTGCCGTAGTTGGTCCTAGAGAAAACAGTAAGACAGAGAAGATGATTCAAGCTATTCAAACGCTATACATGCCAAACAAGATTGTCGCTTTTCTCTCAGCAGACAAAGAGAGTCATGGGAAAGCTTTTGAGAAAATCCCTTTGCTTAAAGGGAAAACATCAAGCAATTTAGACCCCAAAGTATACATTTGCCAAAACTTTACCTGCAAGCAACCCATTGAAAACATTAAGGAGCTCCAGGAGTCATTATCAGAATAGTAAAACAGCTTTACTCTGTGATAAAATCACCTAAGAAAGTTTCCCCTTTACCCTTAATCTTTACTATATTTATTAACAATATTAACTAATCGACACGATTTAAAGAGTAATAAGAGAAAGAAGCAACGAAACTATGCCAATCAAGATTCCAAAACATTTACCAGCAGCATCGATTCTGTCCCGAGAAAATGTCTTTGTTATGTATAAGGAACGGGCTGAACTTCAGGATATCCGTGAATTGCGCATTTTAATTCTTAATCTTATGCCCACCAAAATTGAAACTGAGACACAGCTATTGCGCCTTCTTGGGAATTCTCCGCTTCAAGTAGAGGTTGACCTTCTAAAGCTTAAAACCTATGCACCCAAGAACACCTCGGAGGATCACCTTTTAAAATTTTACAAAACACCCGATGAGATTGTGGGAAGACGTTTTGATGGTATGATAATTACCGGTGCACCAATTGAACATTTGGCCTTTGAAGAGGTTGATTATTGGCAGGAGTTGACCGAGATCATGGATTGGGCTTTAGAGCATGTGACCTCAATCTTCTATATTTGTTGGGGAGCTCAGGCAGCGCTCTATCACCATTATGGCGTTCCAAAATACACCTGTGAGGCTAATAAAAAGGTATTTGGTATATTTAAACATAAAACAAATAAAAAACACTCCGAGCTGCTCCGCGGATTTGATGATGAATTTTTTGTGCCCCAATCCCGTCATACCGAAGTTCGTCGTGAAGATATCGAAAAAGTGCCTGATTTGGAAATCCTCTCAGAGTCAGAGGAATCAGGGGTCTATCTTATGGCAACTCCTGATTTAAAACAGGTGTTTGTTACGGGTCACTCTGAATACGATCCTCACACATTAAAAGGTGAATATGATCGAGATGTTTCAAAGAATCTTCCCATTGAAGTGCCTAAAAATTACTTTAAAAATGATAATCCCAAAGAGGAGCCCTTTGTGCAATGGCGGGCCCATGCAAATCTGCTGTATACCAACTGGCTCAATTATGGGGTTTACCAGATTACTGATTTTAATTTAGAGGACTCCAAGCCCTCTGCAAAACACGATACGGTCAACATTGCCCTTTTTGGGTGTGGGCTGGTAGGCACAAAATTCTTAGAGATTCTGCAAGAAAATATCGCAAAAATCCTGGATGAAGAGAATATTGAGTTACGACTCTTTGCCATAGCTAATTCAAAACACATTTTGTTCAATGATAATGGCCTACCAAACGATTGGCGAGAACAGTTACAAAAAGCAACACCCCCCTCAGACCTTCCGACACTCTATTCCTATGTAAAGGCTCATGATTTAAAAAATCTTATCTTCATTGATGCAACAGCTGATCAGACCGTTGCCCTCTCCTACCCTGACCTTGCTAAGCAAGGATTCAATCTGGTGGCAGCTAACAAAAAAGCCAATACCGAAGACTTTAATTATTACAAGTATCTCCGTGACACACTCCAATTCCATCAGAAAAAATTCCTCTATGAAACTAATGTCGGTGCAGGATTACCTTTGATTGAAACTATTAAGTATTTAGTAAAGTCCGGTGACACTATCACAAAGATTGTTGGTGTATTCTCGGGAACTCTCAGTTATATATTCAACCTCTTTTCTGTTAAGGATAAACCCTTCTCTGAGATTATGAAGCAGGCCATGACTGGTGGCTTGACTGAACCGGACCCGCGAGAGGATCTCAGTGGCATGGATGTAGCGCGAAAGCTGCTAATTCTGTCCCGTGAAATTGGTTGTAAGACTGAGCTTGATAAGGTATCAGTGCAATCATTGATTCCCAAAGAGCTAAGACGATGCACCTTTGACCATTTTATGGACAACCTTTCTGTTTTGGATACCTTTTACGACAAAGTTAAATCAGACTTAAAACCGGACTCGGTACTTCGATACGTTGGTGAATTGTCCGAAGGCTCTCTTTCGGTCAAACTTATAACTGTGACTGCTGATACTGCTTTGGGAAAACTTAGCAATGCGGACACGATTTTTGAGATTTATACAAACCGATATAACTCGACACCACTTATCATTCAAGGTGCTGGTGCTGGTGCAGAAGTGACAGCAAGTGGTGTGTTTAGCGATATTTTAAAGTTAGCTCAGTCGATTAAATACGAAACGTAAAACTAGATAGAGTATTCTGCCCCCTCTTTTTCGATCTGCAGGGCTACTAAGTCTTGAAGGGTAATACCCTTAAGAGTATCCCGTACACTTATGTAAAGCTTTTCCCACCCTTTTCGAGCTGCACAGGTGGCTACCCGTTCACACACCTCAGGTTTGACCACACAATCCACCGGGCTTACAGAACCGTCCAAGGCAAGAACAATATCCAGAAGTGTAATGTCCTTTGGCTCTTTATCAAGGACAAATCCACCACCGGCACCCCGTATGGTTCTAACAAAATTATGCACCCGAAGAACACTGAGAATATTTTCGAGATAGCCCGGGGATATACCCTGGGCATCTCGAATATCTTTCCGTTTTACCGGTTTTTTATCATTTTTTCGAGCTATCTCTATGAGTGCTCGCGTTCCATATCTACATTTGGTTGACAACTTCATAGAAACACCTCGTAGGGTTAGAGTGTTTGCATTGCCTGAGTAAGAGCTGCGATTAAATCATCCTTATGCTCTAAACCAATTGACAGTCGAATGAGATCAGGCGAAAGACCGCTTGCCTTTTGCTGCTCCTCGCTCAATTGAGAATGAGAGGTACTTGAGGGATGTAAAATAAGACTTTTCGCATCTCCCACATTAGCGAGATGAGAAAAAAGATCAATTGAGTCAATGAGTTTCACTGCAGCATCATAGCCTCCTTTAAGGCCAAATACAACCATTCCACCAAATCCTTTTTTAAGATACTTTGACGCCACAGGATAAGCAGGATCGTCTTCTAAACCAGGATAGCGTACCCAGGCAACCTTGTCATGGCCATGAAGAAATTGTGCTACAGCCTTTGCATTATCACAATGTCGCTGCATTCTAAGTGGTAATGTTTCTATACCCTGCAAAAACATCCAGGCATTATCCGGTGAAATGCAAGCTCCTAAATTTCGTAAAGGTACCAGACGCATCCGAAGGATAAAGGCTAAGGGATTGAGGTCACCCAAATCATGGGCATAACGAACACCATGATAGCTCGCATCCGGTTCATTATAGAGTGAAAATTTAGGATCTGTCCAATCAAACTTACAAGAGTCGACCACAACACCACCAATTCCTGCACCATGACCGCCCAGCCACTTTGTTAATGAGTGTACCACAATATCTGCACCATGGTCAATGGGATTGACTAAATAGGGTGTGGTAAAGGTTGAATCGACAACCAAGGGTAGATGGTGTTTCTGTGCTACCTTGGCAACTGCTTCAATATCAGTAAATCCCAAGGCTGGATTGCCAATAGTTTCTATATAAATCACCCGAGTTTTTTCGGTAATGGCCTGTTCAAATCCTTCAACTGAATTATGGTCAACAAAATTGGTCTTTATCTGAAACTGTGGTAATATTGAATCGAACATGGTGTAGGTTCCACCATAGAGGTTACTTGCAGAAACCACTTCATCACCGGCCTGGCAAATATTAATGATTGAATAGAATATGGCAGAGGTACCTGAGGCTAGTGCTAAACCTGCAGTACCACCTTCTAATGCTGCAACACGTTGCTCTAAAACGTCCTGGGTTGGATTCATGAGTCGAGTATAAATGTTTCCTAACTCTTTTAATGCAAACAGATTAGCAGCATGTTCGGTGTTTTTAAACACATAGGAACTGGTACGATAGACTGGTACTCCCCGGGAATTAGTGGTTGCATCTGGTTCCTGTCCCGCATGGAGTGCTCTTGTTTCAAATTGATAAGTGCCCTCACTTTGCATAGCTTCTCCTTACTGTGTGATATATTCTAATCTTTACTTAGTTTACTATTTTAATAAACTTTAAACACAATATAATCAAAAAAAATTGGCTACGCAATATTTTTGTTGATAATTGTTTAAATAGATAGCGTTATGGATTATATCTTATTTTGGTTGAAATACATTCTTACAAAGAGTGTATAGATTTCCTTAAACTTATTGCTTTGTATTAAGCGGAGGTCTCTCTTTTTTGTACTGAGTTCCACCTTTTGCCACTCCTTGAGCTGAAAGATCATCTCCCGGGTGACGATTCTCAATTTAATTATGTGGTCAGGTGTGCAGCGCCAGTGTAGTATTCGTTTATCAGAAAGTGGTGAGGAAAAGGAATTTTCATAGAGTGTGTCTGGAACATTTACTACCGGTGGTAAGGGATCGGAGTTGTTGCGAGCAGCCAGAATGAGATAGTAAAATCCTTTGAAAAAGGTAGGAAGATAGCTATCTAAGTACAGTAGCTTTCCCCACTCCCCTGCTTGAAGATATTTTTCAAAAAGGGATAGGGTTTTTATCAAAGATGAGCAGACCTTATTAAGATGGTAGGCCTCGAAATCGGTAAGTAAATAGGCTTGGTAGGGTGCTTCTTTGTAGATGTGATCAACACCACGTCTATCGTTGGATTTGATGTACCGATCATTGTGAGGGCTTATTGCCCAGCCCTCATCTTTGTTGCCGTAAGAAATGAACACTTCCTGAAGCTTATTGGTTCGTTCATTAAAACGAACACTGAGAATTGCCAAAGGTACCTTAAAGGGTTCACGCTTTTCTAAGGCAGTAGTTTTTGTATGGAAAAAGAATACCGATACAAAAAGTATTAAAAGGATCCTCAACAATCGCACTTTTATAAAAGCCCCTATTTCACCCACCAATTCCAAGAATATCGTTCAGATGAAAAATAATATAAAACGTTTAAATTTACTAACTCTTCTTCTCTACTTTTCTAAGAGTAATGTTCCATTTCTTCTCGAACTCCTTGGTAATGGCCGTTCTTTTCTCTGGATAGGGCTCAAATCCCATGTACATTTTTATATGATACTGCATTTGCTCAAGATTGGAGCCTCTTTGTGCGTAGATACGGGCTAGCTCCAGATGACTATTTCTCATTGAGAGGTCTAAGATATGGGAAGAGGCAATCTGCTTTTTTAAATAACGATCTCGATGGTTATTGTAATTGTCAATTTCCCTTTTAAAATTGATTTCCGCTCGATCAACCTCCCCTTCGTCAAGGCATATTTTTCCAAGCAAATAGCTGGTCAAGGGTTGGGTGCTTGCAATTGCAATAACACGGCTAAAATATATCTTTGCTTCACTGGGTTTCTTTAGTTCGAAATAGGTAAGGGTACCTAAATTATGCAAAGCATCAAGGTAGTTAGAGTCAATTGCTATTGATTGTTGATAATAGGTTTGAGCAGTGCGATGATCGCGCTTTTCGGTGAAGAGGCGTCCCATATTAAAGTAAAATCGTGGTATACTCGGCTTAGATTCAAGTGATGCCACAAAATAGTGAAAGGTTGAATCAAGAAAATGAGGAGTTCGTCTTGTTTTGTAGAGGTGATAATAGGTAATACCAATATTGTGCAATATATGTATCTTTTCGCTCTTCCGTTCTTCCCTATGGTAACTCTCCTGCAGGTCCCTAATATTGTCAATCAGTGTAGTACCTTGATGAATAGATTGCTGCAAAGCCTGTTCATTTGTGGTAGGTGGTATAGGTCTCTTTGTATACTTAAAATCACTAAAGCGGACTAAAAGAATAGATGACCACACCAGAAAAAGCATGGGATAAAACCAACGGTCTTTAAAAATTGCCGGCTGTATCATTGGTCAACAAACTCCAAAACATAGGTATGTGGCCTTTGCAAAGCGTACACTACTTTAAACTTCTTTGGGTGATTAAGAATCACCGGTGACATATACTTTGCGGTTGTCCGGGACCAGTAAAAGCCATCAATAACAACATGGGTAACTTTATACTTCCGCAAAAAAGTAATGATATTATCTACATCATGGGAAAAGGGATAAATAAGACTGCTCCGATTAGATCGCAAGTAAAAAAGTCCCGGCTTTCTACTGATTACCACTGCTGATTTTCCAGTGTGGGTTCTTACCCAATCGGCACAACTAAAAAAGTTTTCCCAATCATAGCTTAGTTTCCACCGAATAGGAATTGCCCCAGCCTGATAGGAGATATTAACAATGAGGAGAATTGCAGATACCCCAACAATGGTTTTTGTAGCAAAGAATGTTTTCTTACTTTCATTGGTGAATAGTTCGCTTGCTAATGTGATTTTTCTCTTCGAGATACTCTGTGCGAGAATGAACATCCCTAAAATCAAGTAATGATAAAGAAATGGAATAATACCAATTATAAAACGAGTGCTACTCCACTGCTCCTGCCACAAACAGAGTATACCAAAGTAAAAGAAAATATAAAGCGATATAAACCATCTCTTTTCTATTAATTGACTCAACCATCCAATAAATATCAATAAAGTGGCAGTGCAACTTATGGTCCTGATAAGATCTGGTGAAGCTTTGTTCCCAAGAGGGACCAGAGCCTGGCCAATAACCAGCGTACTGTACGTACCTATATTATTTAGAATCCGTTGGATCATTTCTGTAAAGGTAACAAGGCCCAATTCTGGAATGTAACTATTCTTCTGTAACAACTGAACAATATAGGGTGTCGAATCACCGGATAAGATTCGTGTTGCACCCAAGGTGACAATCAAACCTATCACATGAGCAATAAGGTATTTATACTGCTTCTTCATGATCACAAATACTAACCAGGCAACGCTAAAGGCAATTCCTGCACTTCTAAAGTTGACTGGTAGTAATGAAGCGCCAATTGCACAGAAAAATAATAACCGATTATTTGTGTTTTTAAGGCTCCTATACAACAATATAATTGCTAAAAGGGAACTACTCAAATAGGGTGTCTCACTCATTATATAGGAGTTGAACTCTGCCAAATATCCAGAAAATGCCACAAGGGAAAGAACTGGATAAAGAATATACCACGCAGAGCCTTTGAGCCAATAGAAGCAAAATAGCGTTGAAAGTACCCCAAAAAAAGAGATAAGTATCTTTGCACCCAAGGGTGTGTGTATAACTTTTTGTGCTGCAGAAATGAGCAGAGGAAGCCCCAGCGGATACTGTTTCTCCTTGGGAGCATCCGGTTGATCTATTTGACGATAACCACTCCCTTGAGCGAGTGATTTTCCTAAAATAAAGTATCGAGCATTATCACCGTTTGTGCACAGAGAGGGGGAAAATTGTAACCCCAATAAAAGAAGCTGTAATACTACAAGTAGCTTTACAAAGACCCCAGAATAATCTTTAGCTACCGGTGTAGAAACAGGTTTTTTTTCTACTTGTTTTGTTTTTTTTGATGTTTTTTTTTTCATTGCCTTAGAGCAAATATCGTGATGCAAAGAGTACTATTATAAATTTATTATCTGCTAAGTCACTCATAAATGACCCAAGCAAATAAAGCAAAAATTAATTGGTAAATGTGTAGGCCCTGGTCTTTTCCTGCTTATTTAAAATACAGAGAGGGGTTGAGTCAGGCAAGTGGTTTTAAGTAATCTTATGGTACTCTTCAAGGTAGTCTCTTAATCTTCTGAATTATTTTTATATTTATAATCCAATGCATCTTTATATAAAAATTATGGAAGGGCCTCCCGGCCCTTAAACCCGGTAAGG
The DNA here is from genome assembly GCA_028278335.1 of Chitinivibrionales bacterium. Taxonomy (GTDB): domain Bacteria; phylum Fibrobacterota; class Chitinivibrionia; order Chitinivibrionales; family JANQEN01; genus JANQEN01. Next base: position 24,792 of record JANQEN010000051.1, read on the forward strand.
AAAATACTTTTTTTATCCCCCTGACCTTCGGTTTGTCCCCCAGGGGACAATTAAATCATTTCATCATATTCCTTAATCCATGAAATACAGTGTACATTTATCAAAGATTCGGTGAAATATTTTATAAAAAATATCAAATCCTGATATATTATTAAGTGTGTACGATCTAATTCAAAATCGACATAGAATATTCTTTACTTTTAATCTTAGTAAAACTGTAATTCGGAAAACGACACACTTTTTATACATTTTTATGGAGAAGACATGCTAAATAAGATTCAATCAATCTGCCTATTTTTGTTGTATACTATTTCAATAACCCTCGGTAGTGCACTAAAGGGGAATCTTCAATTGATTCCAGATGTAGAGGAGTATAATCTCTTAGTAAAATTTTCATCATCTTCAGTTCCCACTGTTGATGAGCAAGGCAATCTTACATTGGGTTATAAAGCTCCCACCTATGCCTTAAACAGACTCATTCAAAAGCATTCGCTTACCTTTTCCTATGCATTAAAATTCTCCCAAGAGGATTTAATCAATTTACAAACAGAAAAGCGATTCGAAAAGGATCAAAAGGAATTCAATATTTACGATTTTGCCGGTCTTCTTTATGTTGAATCCACTGATAAATCAAAGGAATCTCTCCTTAATATAGCATCAGGGCTTGAAACTCTTACAGAGGTCGAATACTGCTCATTGGAACCAGCAGAACACGCTCCCCCACCGGAAGATTACCCACCAACAACGCCAAACCTTGTTGACCGCCAAACCTATCGTGGCCCTAATCCTGGTATTGATGTGGTTTATGCATGGACCAGAAATCTAAAGGGAAAGGGGCTTCTCATTTGTGATCTTGAATGGAGTTGGGGTGATATGAAGCATAGCACCAAAAGTATCCATGAAGATCTCTTTGATCAAGATATAAAGCATGGCTTACCCAAAAAAACCGATGAGTATGAAGATCATGGTGTTGCTGTGATGGGACTTCTTTTAGCAGTGGAAAACAACTACGGTATTCATGGCAGTGTTCCAGAGGCACGGGGATTGGTTTTTCCTGAGCATCATGGAAGGGCTGCTGCACTATTAGCTGCGATTGACAGTTGCAAAAAGGGTGATATTATCCTTTTAGAAATGCAGACCAAAGGTGCTGATGGTAAATTATGTCCTGCTGACTATGCTAAGTCTGTTTGGGATGCCACAAAGGCTGGAACCGATGCTGGTGTTGTCATTGTCGGCACAGCAGGCAATGGTGGCGCAAATCTCGATGCTTCATCCTATGCGAGTTACCGTGCACGAGGGGATAATGGTGTTATCATGTCCGGTGCAGGTAGTGCAGATAGAAATCATAATAAGCTCGGCTACAGCACCTATGGTCGAGATCATGTTCATATCCAAGGGTGGGGAGAAAAGGTCTTTACTTTAGGGTATGGTGATCACGCCAAATATGGAAATGACCCGCACCAGGAATACACCCGACGGTTTAGTGGAACCAGCTCTTCCGGCCCAATTTCTACATCAGCAGCAGCATTGGTGCAATCCTATGCCATTGAATATCTGGACACCCTATTCACCTCCCGTGAGATTAGAAAACTTTTAGTAGAAACGGGCATTCCCCAAGGGAGTGGAGGCCATATTGGTCCTTTGCCCAATCTGAGAGCTGCTATCGAACGGCTTGACTCTTTGCACACCCCTATTCGGGAAAAGCGAATCAAGGCGAATAGGCAAGAATGCAATCTTTATGCTATACATAAGGGAATTCAATATTTTGTGCCTCAAATACAAAATGCTACCTCTGCAGAAGTACATATTGATTTGTATGATCTCAAAGGAGGTCGCATTAAAACTTTAGTACATGAATCTAAACAGACCAATGAATTGTATACCCTTGCCTTCAACTCAGAAACGAAAGTCATTCCTGCTGGCGTTTATCTCTGTAGGATGAGTACTCAAGGTTTTAAACAAGCGTTTAAAGTCACCGTAAAGTAAATACTAGGCTATACTCAATTGCTCTCCAACCATGATCGAACGCATGGTTTGCTCGAAACGTTGGACCTTTTCATCCCCTTCTTTTGGAGACCAAGGAGCAAAGTTCTCCTCTTGCAAAGGAATATAGGGGCCAGGTTTCAATTCAAACAGAACTGCCGGTCCTGCAGTGATTACAATGGTATGCCAAACTAAAGGTTTTACTTCTACGATTCTATTGTTATGATCCCCAAGCTCTTCGCGGTGGGTAACCACTCCCTCTTCATCGAATTGTAGCATTGATGCATGACCACTAACGACTAAAAACATCTCCCATTGATACTCTTTAATATGTTTATGGGGACGTATATAGGTACCCTCCTGAGCAGTAATGATCATTCGCTGAACCGGATCATCAAGATCTTCATGAATGGTGTGATGCGATCGTTTTCGTTCCACTCTTTTTGCTTTTTCAATAAGTATTTCAATTGTTTCAGCAGATACTGTTTTCATGATTATTATCCTTTAATCGTCCTTAATGCAATAAGTGTGTGGGCTATATGAAAAAGAGTAAATAGCATTACCCACACCACAAAATGCCAACGCCGATATGTAAAGCTGAAGCAATAAGATTCTGCCATCAGTGCTATGCCAATAAGCCACAATACTGGTGTATAAGCTGGTGCACAGAATCCAATACTACTATTACTCCAAGCAGAATAGGGAGCATATATCAGCGGAAGCCAAGAGAGAAAATAGATTATGATTCCCAAAAGGTAAACCATAATTCCCTGTTTTCCCATTGCTGTTGTTAGATTAAATCGTATACAAAGCGTTAAAGCAAAGAGTATTATTCGAGATGTGTTTTCACCCCATAGGATTAAACGAGGTACAACCGCATCAAAGGTTTCTGTATTAAATGGCTCTGGAAGCTTTGAATAGAACAATCCATTCCATACAAGTATTGGTATTACAAGGATAAATGCATTGGCCATAATTTTACTAAGAATTTTATTTCACTAATATCTTTCAGGGGGAAAATCCCCCTACAGCAAGCTTCCCTCGCGCTTTTTAACTGCTTGCATCCATGAAATCTGTTTCACCTGTTCGGTGAACCAGCTTTCAAGGGCAAGCAGGTAACATAAGCACTCAGGTGATCTTGCTGGTTCCCCCTCAATTTATTAGGAAATTTTCTATTTTAATTGCCTTACTGTCACCCGGCCACCCTTTTTAGGAAGTCCATCGGAGTTAGCAGTGTAGGATACTGTTAAGACACAGGATTTCTTTTTATTGCACTTGGTACAGTGAATAACACAGAGTACCTTGCTGGTTTCTTTATTATACGTGAGGGCATATTTCACTGTACAATCCTTATTAATGCTCACACCCTTTTTAGTTTTTAACTCAACCTTACCCTCTCCACTGAGGTTTAAACGGTTTTCCTCTTTAATCTTTTTAACTTGGTCAAGCACTTTTTCCAACACCTTTTTTGCGCCTTTACTCACGCCCTTCATAGCACCTTTTATAGTGCCCTCAATGACACTAAGCCCAACATCTAAGACCATCTTTTTTGCCAACTCCGAGCCAACATACTGCTCTGCAGCTAAACGACAGGTTGGACGACAAAAACAGCGTTTTGATCGTTCAAGGATTGTGGCCATGTCACCACCATTGACGCTGCTTAAGGCCCAATTGAGGCCTGCCACAAGCTGTTCATCGTCGGGATGACTCTTTCCACCCTTTTCATCGGTCTCTGCAGTAAATTGCACTCCCCCAAATTGACATTGGGTTGACCCTTTGGTTGCCCATACTCCTGTTGACAGGTCTAAGGTTCCCTCTTCGTGAAATACAAAACCAGTATCAGCTCCCTTTACACCGGGAATTTTGGGAAATCCCTTTTCAAAGGGAAGATCTAACATCAGCTTACCGGTTGAACGACTAAAGGTACCCTTTGCTTGGGCTACATCAAAATTATCCATTGAAAGGGAAAAAGCTGGAATCTTTGTCGTATCACCTTCGATGATCAAATTGATTGCCGTGACCTTTTGGTTCATATCATTGATTGTTGCTTGCATAAAATCAACATCCGGTTCCCCATCTAATTGTACATCAAAATAACCCTCTGCTTTAAACTGCATTTGAAACTCTTTCGGTCCACCGGTTGTACCAATAGTAAAGAGAGCCTTATCAATTGCCAATCGACGGGAAAAGGAGTTTAACTCCGGAAGTGTGGTTACCTCAACGGAGTACTCCTCTACTTCATTACCAACATCAGAAGGTTTTGAACAGCCATAATAGAGTAAACTTCCAACAATACCAATAGTAACGATGGACATGAACCTGCGCCAAGAGTGTGTCATGGAGATTCTCCTTTTATTGATGGGATTGAGATAAAATGTATTTAGATATTTTGTCTTTGACAACTATAAAAAGGTAGTTACTTTTTCTTATTTTTTGGAGCACAAAACAACTCATAGCTCTCTTTTGTCCATTTTTTTAACAAACTCAATGGTACCTCTTTAGATCCAGGAGCAGTTATGGTCGTCCACCCTCCCTTACCAACCTTCAATGACTTTGGGTTCTCCTTTGCCAGTTTCCCAGCCTCTTCTAAGGATGTATCTAGTTTTACCATGACATTCCCTGGGCGAACAAATATAAAGGATTTGCTCTTTATTTTAAAGGTAGCACTCTCTATGGCTGTTCCTTTACAGGAAAGAGTCTCCTCTGTATTAGGACAGGATAGGGCAACTTTTCTGAGGTTTTCTATAAGTTTGTCGGAATTTGGTGGTGTTTTTTTCATGTATACATTACTTAACTAATTAATATCATAGCTTACTAATTTTCTACTACTCCAAGCTCCTCTATATTCAACTAATCCCACACCCTCACGAAATTGCATGCTATATTCCACGTCAGCCAGTCCTGGAATGTCATAATAAACCTGCATGAGTCGTTTGGTTTTCAATGTAACATTCATATACCCAACATCATAGGGCTTTTCCATTCCGGTATAATTATAAATATAGGAGTCACCCGCTTCTACATTACAATCCAAAAAAAGAGTCTCATAATATTCAGGATTTTGAGTTTCCTTTGGCCACAATGAGTAGACCTTGCCATCCTCTTCACGATAATAGGAGGTGTCATACCCTATAACATAAGTAGAATCTATGTATGAATAGACGCTATCCCTATGTTCTACAAGAAAATAATCTTTATTGTTGTGAGCCATTGTACCCTGTATTGTTTTGGTGTATACACCAGGGTGCTTGACATCATACAGGTCAGTATGCACCCACTTATTCCCTACTGCCAAGGGAAAGAAATATTGTGTATCAGAACCAAAATTGAAGAGGTTGCAACTGGATACAAATAGAGAAATAATAAAAACGAGAGTCAGTTTTTTCATTCTATCTCCTTTTTCTCTAAGATAGATATTGCCATAAATGGTGTTCAAACATTTCTTGAGGGAAAACATAATGTGATGTACTAAAATAAATCACCAAATTTATATCTATTCAGAGGAGCTACTCTTAGTCTCAATCTTTTTTAGATAGATAATCAATAATAAGGACAAACAAAATCCAATGATATAGTGAAAGAAATCTAACCATGTAAAGCATGATCCAAGCAAAGCTTGTCCAACAAAGGTTCTTCGTATTGTTTCTAAAAAGGGAGGGTGCCATAGTTGAAGTGTCTCTAAGAAAGAGGTTATCAACAAAACCACCAAGCAGGTTTTCCATACTTTAACTTTAGGAGCCAGAAGAAACCCTAAAAGGGACCAAAATACCACATATATTACGCCTCCCAAAGAGTCATTTACCCAACTCTCAAAAGGTCCAGAATAGACCTTTGTGTACAGTCCCATGGGGATTTGTAGAGCAAAAATTAATACTGTCCATTTTCGTTTAAGTATCATCATAAATTTGTTTTTTGCTTCTTTGATTTAGTCTATTTTGAATTCTTATCAGTCTATCATTTCTAAAATAAAAATCAACATATCGATAATTGTGAATTGCAATATTGAAAGGAGTAACTTCAGTACGTCTTGGTTTTCCTAATAGAAAATGAATCACAGTGATAGATACATTTTCCAAAAACACTCCATTAAATAGTGCAATTGAGTCTTGTTTATTTAATTCTGTCTTATTGTCATTAAAAAATTGTTCTAATTCATGTTTCTGAGGTACAAAAATATCATGATTTCTGAACGAAGGTCTTATGAGTGGTGGTGCTGATTTTAACCTATAAACTGAATGTGCAAATTTGTTAAAGGTTACAAATTTTCCTAATCTGCCATTTGCTTTATAGGTAATTGAGTTTGATATCAATGTGAGTGGAAATTGAGTAGATGGATTGTCAACTTTAACAACTCTTTTGTCATTAATAATACACACCTTATAATATCTCCAAGCCCTTACCTTTCTTTTTAAAATGCCTTGCCTCTTTAAAAGGTGTACACCAGTTCCGATTTTTGTTGAATAGCGCCCATACATTTTGACTTTTAAATAGCCATCGGAATCTAATTGTTTTTGAGAGATACTCCCTTTGAGCAAACTATCAACTTTCATTTTAGCTTCATAATATTCGCCAAAAAAATAATTATACCTTTTCTTTGGAATAAGTGTAAATTTTCCTACAAATATGATATCTGATTCGTCAATTATGTTTTTAAAATAACTAGGAGCATAGGAGGCTTTGGCAACACAAATAATTACCACAATAAGAATAAGATTTGTAAATTGATTAATCTTTATCATTTTAAATTCCAGATGTTGCCCTTTGCTAGAATATGACACGCATTATGCGCTTATTTAATCAACTCTTAACATTTGCAATATAATATACATCTAATTCAAAACCTACTAAATTGGCTAGCTCTACGAGATTTTTTTTAATTACTTCTCCACAACTTGTACTAGCGCTCCCCAGAAAATCTAAAGGGGGTCCATACAATGAATTACTGTACCACAAAAATCTTTCACCCACCCAATAACTATTCCTAGTAGACCACAGAAAAAAAGATTGGTAGCAATACATTGTCTTGGATGACTACAAAAAATCTAAACTAGGCCAATACTTTTGCTAGAGCACTACTAAAATTCCCATAAGCACCTAGAACTTTTACCGATGAGTCAATGGACAAAAAAGTATTGCCTAGGACTTTTACTAGAGTGGTGATAAAATTTCTATAGAGGCTCTAGTAAATTACCAGAGAGGTGATGGACAATTTATTGAAGCCTAGGAATTTTACCAGAGTAGTAATGGGCAGTCAAGTAACCTCTAGGAACTTTGCTAGAGGGGCGATGGACAAATGAGTAGTATCTAGTACTTTTGCTAGAGGGTTAATAAAAAGTCCATTGAAGCTCTAGCAAAGTACCGGAGCGGTGATGGACAATCCATTGACCCCTAGTACTTTTACCGAAGCAGTTTATTTTTTCCATTGGCGCCTAGGAACTTTTCTCGGGGTCATTTATAAAATTAATTGCGCCTCATTACTATTTGTCGTGCCTATAATTACAATGTTTAGTCACAATTTACTTTTTACTGGAGGTCTTTCTATAAATTGGCAACTGTCTAGCAAAATGCCTAGGATATTTTGGTTTTTCAATGGTATGGTAGTACTTTTTATCAGCAATGTTTTTAATGATTCTTCACCGTGATTATTATTAATGCAATATACAAAAAAGGGGCTGATAATTCAGCCCCTTAATTGAGAATTCTGCTAATTATTTTTTAGCTCTCCTCTGAGAAGTCGTCCTTATCAGCACCGCATTCTGGGCAGTCCCAATCCTCAGGTACATCGTCAAAGGCTGTTCCTGGCTCTATACCATTATCAGGATCACCTACTGCAGGATCGTATACATAACCACAGACATCACAGACATACTTTTTCATGAAAAACCTCCATTATTAATTGTTTAAGTGTTTACCAATTTTGTGCTCGTATTTCAAAATACTTGGGACCATGTTTGCAAGAGGAACAAAGAGAAGGTGGTTCTACCCCTTCATGAATGAGTCCACACTTACGACATTTCCACTGAACTGATGTCTCTTTCTTTAATACGGTACCAGCTAAAATATTTTCTCGCAACGCTAAAAAGCGCTCTTCATGCTTAGATTCGACCTCGGCAATAGAGCGATACATGGCAGCAACATCAGTAAAACCCTCTTCCTCTGCTTCATTGGCAAAAGATGGATAGAGATCAACAAACTCCTCATGTTCACCAGCTGCGGCCGCTTCCAAATTTTCTGCTGTCGAGGCAATTTTTCCCGCTGGATAGGCAGCAGTTATCTCTACCATTCCGCCCTCTAAATGCTTGAACATTGTTTTTGCATGCTGATGTTCGTTATCTGCAGTTTCTAAAAAGATATCAGCAATCTGTAAAAAACCCTCTTTTTCAGCAGCCTTTGCATAAAAGGTGTAACGATTTCGTGCCTGGGACTCACCGGCAAAGGATTTTAACAGGTTTTTTTCAGTCTTTGTGCCCTTAATACTGGCCATAAAGATTCTCCTTGTTTATAGTATTAAATAGATTTTCTCAATTCGTGGAAGCATTTACATATAGGGGAAATATAATATTGCTCTTTTAAATATGCGATATAAATTTTCCAGTTTCTTTAAAATGCTCCAGATGTTCAATGTGCGTCAGCTCCTCTTCTGCTAACAATGCAAAGGCTCTTTTTATATCAGGTAATAATGCTTTTTTTGCTAAAGAACTATAAAACTGTTCAGTATGTTGCTCATGTAAAATGGCCTTATCCAACACTTCCCTGTCATCATATGAAAGCTTTAAGACTGGTACTTCCGGTGGCGTCGCTCTCTTTTCTTGCTCTTCCTCTCCATGAGCACCATCAATCAACTGGTTGAGATGATTGATATGCTGCTTCTCCTCTTGAGCAAGATGTTCGAACAGAGAACGTAGATGATCCGAATCAGCATCACGGGACAGGTTTTGATATTGTTCTATGGTGCTTTGTTCGAAAGCCTTTGCTGCTTCAATAACAACCTTGCCCGAGATTCCCACACCAACACCTTTGGGAGCAGGGCTTTGTTCCTTTTCCTTAAAGGCGTTGACATAAAGAAGTATTCCAAAAAGAATAAACAACGTGGCGGCCCCAACCTTTAAGTAGAAGGGAGGGATATAGCGTTGAATTGTTGAGCCAAAGAGTACTGCAATAAGTGCAGAAAGAACTAAGGCTGATGCGGCACCCATGAATATGGAGAAGGGTGATTTGGTCCCTGCAGATGCTGCCATTGCAGCAAGCTGTGTTTTATCACCCAACTCAGCTAGAAATATGAGTACAAAGGTACCAAAAAAGAGTTTTAGATCCATGGAAAGATATCAACTCTTATTTAGATTGCCAGAATCCATGCAGGTTGCAGTAGGCTCGGGCCACCACATCTTGCTCTTCAACAAGAAAGGTTGCAGAGGCAACTTCATCACCCTCTTTAAAATCCTGGCGAAGCACCTTATCACCGGCTACAACTTCAACAAAGAGGATATAGTGTTCCTTAGTCATTGGATGAGCCACCTCGCCGACAGTCACGGTGACCTGATTGCCTTCACGGGTTATTACAGGGACATGTTTTTCAACTGCTGCATCAACCGTGTTGGCCTCCAGTTTTGTCATGGGCTGATCACAACAATTAATGGTTGGTATACCGTCCCAGAGAGATTCGACAACATTGCCACAACGATCACACTTGTAAACTGCTTTTTTTTCCATCATAGTTACTCCTTTGTTAATATGATAGGGTTATGTTTTATTAATTATTGGCGACGCTTCAGGATTAAAGGGATTCGTTCGTACTGCCAAGGAAAAAAGATAGGGATAATCCTGCTTTAAATGTTCCATATAGTTAAGCCACTGAACAATTAAAAGCGCGTAAGCCCGTTTCATATCATTGCTGATATGATCTTTATCCTTTTGTGGTAAATCATCTAAGGTTGGACGAACCGAAAGTTCCTCTGTTAAATGGAGCAGAGCCCATAGTAAATCGGTAAACTTCTCATGCTCAAGTAAGTTGGCGTTTCCCAGAAGATCAATAAAAAAGCTTCTTTTGCTACTGAGTTTCTTTTCGATGTCTTTGGTATTTGACAAAAAGGCATTAATTTCGTACGGAAAGGAAAGTGTGGTACTTCGCGCTTCGGTAAAATTCTTTTTCTTCCACTGGGTGTCAATCTTTAGATGGCCACAGTATCCATCATGATTAGCACAAAAACCTGAGAGTTCTTTAAGCAGTTCAGTACCTATTTCCGAGAAAAATATGCCGATTACCATATTCAGCTTTTTTAATAGGGAGCGTTTCTCATGGGCTTCCAGTAAACGATGAATAATAAGAGTCACCAGTAACACCTCAATTGGTACAAAGGCAACATCACCCACCATATAAATAAAGATATGGTGGGGATCATGAAAAATGAGGTAGTGTAAAAAATAGAAGAGTGCAGAGAGCGAAATTAGAAGAACAATGAGAAAGAGCTGCCACCGTTTTGAACCTTTTTTCATAGAGTATGATATCCTTAAAAAACTATCTTTTTCTTTGCTAATGCAACATGGGGTGAATAAAAATCATCATTCTCACCAGCTAAAAAAATTACCTTTGTTTCCTGTAGACTTCGAATAATGCCGTCCTTTGCATCACCACTGTTAAGAGGTATGGTAAATCCAATTGTGGTCACACCCTCCTTCTCCCGGCTATATATTTCTGTAAGATCATTGGTACCACTAATCGTGGTGTCTGGTAGAAACTTAAATGCATCAGTTCCAAAATGGTCCTGAATGATCGTATGACCGTTTTTATTACACCCAATAATGATATTGGCATCCTTAAGCTTTTTTCCTGGATTAAAGGCAATAGCAACCCAACCAGTTGTTTTATAGGAAAGCTTTGCAATAAGATTGTTATCCTTTACTCTATAGGAAAAGGTAAATTTTTTAACCACAACATTTTTAAAGAGAGATTCAAATGAATCACGAATGATGGCTAAGCCATCTTTTTCTTTTTTTGCAAATACCATACCATTTACTATTAGTAGCAGAATGAGGAACTTTTTCATAGTATCCTACCTTATAAATACAGTTATGTTATGTAGTTGTATGTATTATAATTCATTCCAGGACAACATGCCACCGGCTAAAACAGAAACCTTAGGAAATCCAGCCATAGACAAAATCTGTGCACCGGTATAGGCCCGGCCACCGGAACGACAAACCATGACCACCTCTTTTTCACGATACGGTTCTAAATCAGTGATCTTTCGACTGAGTGAAGCAATAGGTACGTGAATTACTCCATCAATTTTGCCCAGGGGACCAACAAGCTCCTCAGCTTCACGCACATCAACAAGAATGGGTGGTTCTGAACTGTTCATTTTCTGTTTTAGCACTGACGGCGGTATAGAGGCAACCTCAACCTCATTGGCACCAATATCAATTGTCCCCTTTACTTCACAGGCAGGAGCATCTGTAGGGATCCAAGCTGCTTTGGGATCACGGGCACAGGCGTAGTTTGCTTTGAGCACATCCTTCATCCAATCTGCAGGGCCAAGCTTAAGGTCTTCTAAGTAATGTATAAAGGCCTCTTTGCTCTCCATACTCTTTTTTAGGTGGGGATTTGTCTCTTTCTGTAGCTTTAGTGATGAGGGTTCACGATCTCTGTAATCATGAGCTGGATAGACAATCAATTCCTCAGGAAGCTGACAAAACTTCTGTAAGGTTTCCCAATGCATACCGGGGTCACCACCGGGCAAATCATCTCTTCCTGCACCACCATCATCTAAAAAAAGCGCATCACCGGTAAAAATCCTGTCTGGTAAAATAAGAGAAAAAGAATCTTTCGTATGTCCCGGTGAGTAGAGTATTTGTACAGGAATATCTCCCAACAAATCCCAACTAAACCCATCGACCACTCTAAAGGTTGCGCACTTTGAGGGAGAATTGACATAGGTAACATAATCACAGTTAAATATATCCTTAAGAGAAGCTGATCCCGATATATGATCCGCATGAGTATGAGTGTCAATGACTTGCGTTAAATGCAAACCTCGCTCTTTACAAAGGTTAGCATAATCATTTACATGATCAATGACTGGATCAATAATTACCGCTTCCTCTTTACCTGGGACGGCTATAAGATAGGATTTACAGGCATGGGGATTTAGCTGTTCACAATGATAGGTCATAGTGCCTCCTCTATTTTAGGTTGTGTGCTAGTTATCTTTGATATCGTCGAACCATCTTTGTTGTGACGCCTCGTTTCTTTTTACATTCGGCAATTCGTTTATTATTACAAAACGCTTTGAGCATAAAAATACCTGCCACAAACCCTCCAATGTGGGCCCAAAAGGCCACACCACCAGTGCCGGTATCAAACATACCACCAAAGAGTTGGAAAACAAACCAGTATCCCAGCATGAGAAAGGCTGGCACAACAATCCGAGTAAAGAAGAATCCAAAGAAGACCAGCATATGGACCGGTGCCTTTGGGAATAGTATCGCATAGGCTCCCATAACACCTCCAATAGCACCAGAGGCACCAACCATTGGGGCGAGGCTCGTTGGTGAGGAGAGCACTTGCACTGCAGCTGCAGCAATTCCGCAGAGAATATAAAAAATTAAAAACTTGAATGAGCCCAATGCATCCTCTACATTATCACCGAATATGGCTAAAAACCACATGTTTCCAATCAAATGAAACCACCCACCATGCATAAACATAGAGGTGATAAGGCTAATCCAATTTGGTTGGCCATCTAATACGCAAACAACCCCTTTACCAATTGGAATTTGTGTACCCTCAGCTACAGTCCTCATAAGCTCACCGGGGATTACACCATATTGACACACCGATTTAACCAACTGTGGTCCAAATCCCATACCCTGCACAAAAATCCACACTGCAATGTTTGCAGCGATTAAAAGATAGGTAACAATGGAAGTGTGCACAGTTGGATTATCATCACGTATGGGAAACATAGATACCTTTCTCTACAAGTCCACGTTGTTTATTCATGAGATGCTATTGAGAAACGCTAGCTACTTTTTTATCCAAAAAAGGAAGAAAGAATCGCCAGGCAAGATTATCGGGAAATTGCTCTTCGCCTTTAAAACCAATCTCCTCGGGCTGTTTATCCAAAGGCATATAGGCAGTTTTAAAGAGCCAATCCCAAATACTAAATACTATTCCAAAATTGGTCCCCGCCTTTCCCCGCAATGCCTTTTCATGATGCCAGATATGCATTTTAGCTGAATTAAATATATAGCGGAGCGGCCCCCAGGAAATAGCAAGATTGGCATGATTTAAGTGGCCAATGGCTGTGGAGAATACCGCAACAATCAATACAACATCAATTCCAGCACCCAAAAGGGTAATTGGGACATATTTTGCACTGTTATAAAGAAGCGTTTCAAACCAATGAAATCGGAAATTACCGATCCAATCCATCTCCTTAATTGAATGGTGCACGCGATGAAACTTCCAGAGCCAGTTAACTCGATGAAGTGCATTATGAATACACCATTCAGTAAAATCAGCAATAACTAAATAAATTGGTATTTGCATCCACATTGGAAGATTGACTATAGCCTTCACCCCATGCAAGTCCAGCTTTGCTATTTGTAAAAAAATAGAATCAAAAACTCCATATATTGTGGATAAAACTGCATCAAAGGCTGGCGTTATTAAAAAGTCCTTTTTAAAAAGAATAATGATGACCAGTGAGAGTATATTGCCATTAAAGAATAACCAAAAATAGTCCTGGAAAACAAGAGGTCGAACCAACGGCTGATGTCGCCATGGTTTAATTCGCTCTGCAATAAGGCATCCCAATGATACTAATAAAAGCCATATCTCATACTGTTTCAATAGTGACATTACCATGTGTGATCCTTTAAGTAAACTAACCATTTTCCAGTTTAAAAAAAAATAACATAATGTTATTAGCTAAATATAACATTTCTTTCTTGAATAAGAGATTGATTACCAAGCTATACTGAATAAAATTAGTTAGAAATTTGTTGCATTATGATGTGGCATTTCTTAAGTTACAGGATACACTTTTTATTCCTTCTTAATGGTCTAGAGAGTAAGATAATTCTATTCGATTGGTTGGGGGAAGGAACACATAATGGGCGCTACTAATAAAAATAGTCCGCAAAATATTCTCGACTTCCCAAAGATTTTTCATCATCTACCTCTCTGTGTAATGATTTTTGATAAGGCTGGTAAATTTATTTATTGGAACCCTGCAGCCAAGGACATATGGCTACAAGAACCTCCAAAGGAGTACTCTCTTTTTGAGGATCCAAATATACAAGCTGAAGGACTGCATGAAAAAGCAATGAGTCTTTCCGATGGCGATCCTTTACCTCCAAAGGAGTATTGGATCAATTTACATGATGTAAACCCGCAACTTCCTGATTCACCGGTCTATTTAAAATCCTATGGCTACGTAATTAAAAATGAAAATAACGATCTTGAGTTTATCGTTAGTATTCATGAAGATAAAACAGAACAGAAACAGGCTGAAAAAAATAGACATAAAACAGAGGAACGCTTTTTGCGGTCCCAAAAGATGGAAGCAATCGGCCAGTTAGCCGGTGGAATCGCTCACGACTTCAATAACCAACTCACCGGCATTATTGGTTGTGCTGATATACTAAAGGAGAGCCTCTCCGACAATCCGGATCTACACGAACTTTCTGAAATTATTGTCCAGTCTGCAGAACGTTGTTCGAACCTGACTAACCAGCTGTTAGCCTTTGCCAGAAAGGGTAAGTATAAATCAACCAATGTCAACATTCACACCATAATAGGTGATGTTTTTTCCATTTTAGAGATGAGTGTTCATAAAAAAATCATTATTCACCGTGATCTTGAGGCAAAGATTCCCATCACTCGGGGAGATCCCAATCAAATAAACAGCGTATTTCTTAACCTCACCCGCAATGCCGCTGATGCCATGCCCTATGGTGGTGATTTGACACTTACGACGAAAAATGTCCACTTTAAAGAAGATGATATGAATGGCATTGCCCTGGGATTAAATCCTGGCCATTATATTATTGTATCAATAGGTGATACTGGACTTGGCCTTGATAAGGAGACGCTTAGAAGAATCTTTGAACCCTTTTTTACTACCAAGGAGATGGGTCAAGCCACTGGTATGGGCCTTTCCGCATCCTACGGCATTATTAAAAACCACGCTGGCTCTATTGATGTAACCAGCACCAAAGGCAAGGGCACCACCTTTGATATCTATCTTCCGGTTACTCAGGAAACCGAATATGCAAAAAAGCAGGACCTCTCAGGAGAGGTGCCGGTTGAGTTTGCCGAAGTGCTCCTGGTTGATGATGAACAGATTGTTCTTGATACTTCGGCAAATATGTTGAAGCTTGCTGGGTACAATGTAACAAAATGTAGAAATAGTCGTGAAGCTGTTGAGATATATCGAAAATCCCATAAAAAGTTTGACATTGTTCTATTGGATATGCTGATGCCTGATCTTGACGGTTTGGAAACTTTTTTAGAGATGCGCTCAATAAACCCCAATATAAAGGTACTATTCCTTTCTGGGTATAGCATTGACGAGTCAGTCCAAAAAATTGTTGATGAGGGTATGGCAGAATATATTCAAAAACCCTTTACAAAAGATGTGTTGCTAAAACGGGTTTCAACGATTCTTCGACAATAATTCCTATTACTATACTTAGTCAATTTACTTGGGGGTTTATGTCCTCATCTTGATTATTTTTTATAATCGCAGAGTTTTACGTATGATAAAGAAGCCGACAACGTTTATTATTACTTGTTTAAATTTAATGAGTTAGGAAACAAGCAGTGGGTCTTTAATGACGAATTCATCTTTATGGGGAATGATTTTTTTTCAAAAAAGTAATTATTGAAAATCGGCCTTATCAGTATAAATAAGAGTATTTTTGCTCAATAAAGGCTTTGGTTCACATTTATTGACCTTGCAGCAATTATACTATTAGAGGTAGAATTATAGAGTGTTTGGTTCATAGTAGAACATAAATCACCTTATTCCAGAGGATCTATCATGAAAGTAGTATCAGTTAATGTATTGCTCATGCTGTGCCTTGTAAGTCTTATAAGTGCTGGAGACACAAAAGAAATACCCGAGAAAATTAACAGCGAATATTCCGCACTGAAGGAGTATTCTGCAGACTTTGACGGTGATGGACTTCTTGACAAATTGATTATATTTGGGAAAAATGATGAAATTATATCCTACCTTGCAATATATTCGGGAGCAACAAGCCAAAACATCAGCACGATTCCCATTAATTATCGTTTTAACAATATCGACCTAAAGGACCTTAATCAAGATGAACGAGCAGATATCATTATCCACGAGGGTGAAGATGATATTTTTTGGGTATATACATTGCCAAAAAAATCAAAATACAAGCGGGTGATCATACCCAAAAAGACCCGTCGACGCTATAAGAAAGAAGAGCGTATCTATTTCCACGTTAAGAGTCGTGGTGAAGTAGCCATTTATTCAACGGCCGGAAAAAAGCGATTCTCTAGGAAGATCCCTCAAGGAACAAGTGCAATCAAGTTAAAATTCTCTCCCGGCGATTGGATAGTTGAATTAGCAATGAAAGATTACAAACGCTACGAGAGAATTTCCATTGTTGAATAGGTTGCATCTGTACCAAAAATACTCCTCTCTTTTCCTACCCATTTTTATAAATACATGGTATACTTAGGTATACAGCACCCCATTTCACGCGACATGATTATCCCAGACTATGCAGTAGGAGTAGATGCAGAAGTGCAAGATTATGATTTAGTAAGACTTGAAGGTTTTGAAGGGCATATCTACAAGGTGATATGGCCAAAAAAGCCTGAAAGTCTTAATGG
>JANQEN010000074.1 GCA_028278335.1 Chitinivibrionales bacterium
CTCTTATTGGGGAGCATAACGAGGATATTTACATAAAGGAGTTGGGATTTTCAAAACAAGAGCTTTTGTCATTAAAGGAAGCTCAAGTAATTTAAGATACCTTTTATAGAGTTGGTATCGTATCGTTGAGCTCCATAGATATGGAGTAAATTTTACCAAGCCCTAATGTTGGACCGAATAACAGGTTTTTGAGGAGGCACCCCAAAAAAGCTTGTAGAAGATCGGGACGAGCGAATCTTCCGGACAAGGACATAATAGCCAGTGGAATCATAAGGTTACCGTATTCAATAAGGAGGCTATTTAATGAGTCGTGAGAAAAAAAGTCGTGAGATAAAAGTACATAATGAAAAATGTGTTGGATGTGGCACTTGCGAACTATGGTGCTCGTTTACATTTCAAAAGGCATTTAGTCCGTTGCTTGCCAATATTCACCAATATTTTGTATCTGGAGAGGGTTTTAAAATAAGTTTCACCGAGGATTGTACCAAGTGTGGTATTTGTGCTGGCCACTGTGTTTATGGAGCGTTAGAAATAGTGAAATAGTTTTTAGGTAGTAATATTAGATACCATGAAACTTATAAATTGTTAAAATATTTATTGATCAATAAAGTAAAAATTATTCCTTCGAGGTTTAGGAATGAATAAGGAAGATGCGACAGTGCTTGGTCCATACAGGGTTTTAGATTTAACCGAGGGAGGGTGCCTCCTGTGTGGTAAAATGTTGGGTGATTTGGGAGCCGACGTCATCAAAATTGAGAGGCCAAGCGGTAGTCCAAGCCGAAACATTGGACCATTTTACAGAGACATATCAGACCCTGAAAAAAGTTTGTCGTGGTTTGCTTATAATATAAACAAGAGAAGCATAACACTCAATATAGATTGTATTGATGGGCGTGAAATACTTAAGATGCTTATCAGGAAAGCCGACTTTTTAATCGAGTCATTTGAGCCTGGATATTTGGATGCGCTCGGTTTAGGTTATGCTTCTCTAAGCAAAGTAAACCCCCGTATTATCGTTACGTCTATAACCCCTTTCGGACAAACTGGGCCTAAATCGAAATATAAAGCGAGTGATTTAGTTAGCTGGGCAAGTGGCGGAGCATTGTATATTAGCGGTGCTCCAGACAATACTCCGACGGGAATGGGCTACCAACAAGCAGAACTCAATGGTGCGGCTGAAGCATCAGTTGGGACCCTGATTGCACATGTAAATCGTGAGTCAATAGGGGAGGGACAGCATGTTGATGTATCCATCCAGGAAAGCGTAATTTGGTTGATATGGACGGCTGCTCAGCATTGGGATCTATCTAAGCGCATCATAGAAAGAACGGGATTTGCACTTGAAAGAGTATCAGGCATCAAGGAAAGGTATATCTACCCTTGTAAGGATGGCTGGGTTAGTTGTGTTACTATAGGTGGTGGTGCGGGAAGTGCCTTTTCTAGACGGCTAGTAGAGTGGATGGATGAGGAGGGTATGGCTCCAGATTGGTTAAAGACTCTGGACTGGGTATCGGGTTACAGTGCCCAAGAATTACTGAAACACCCCGAATTAGTAGATCGCACAGAAGAAAGCATAGGAAAATTTCTTTTAACAAAGACAAAAAGTGAACTTCTTGAGCAAGCAATTAAGAGGAAGCTTATGCTAGCACCAATTTGGAATATTAAGGAAGTCTACGAAAGCCCACAGTTAC
>JANQEN010000090.1 GCA_028278335.1 Chitinivibrionales bacterium
CATACTTTCTTTGCTTGTGCAAAGAAAGTATGCACTCGTAAGCCAGGACGGCTGGAGAGCACTGTGCCGAAGGCGCAGCCCACAGGGTGTTTGCCAGGATGGCAAACATGAACGAAACACACCTAACCTCTCCCCCAGCCCCTCTCCCACGGTGAGAGGGTAGCAAAAAAAATATGGAGCTAAATATTATATCGCCCTATTCGCATAGCTGTTTGGCGCTTCGATAACTCGCTCTTCGAGCTCGAACAGATCTTCGCTTCTCCCAAACATCTATGCGGTGCGATTGAAGGGGTTTAAAACATTTGTAATTGTGGCACCGAACTTTCAGAAAAGTTTTTCAGCAAATCTTTTTATTATATAAGATAGCCACTAGTTTTTTTAATTAGAGCTATCCATGTGATATATTATTTAAAAGACCTTTAGAATTACTGAACTGAGAAATCATGAATCAGAACAAGATTGCTGAAGCACTGAAGAAGAAGTATAGGTTAGAGGGTACGCTCACACGCCTTGCTGGTGAGAATGAGAACTATTTGGTTGTCTGCCCTGACAATACCAAGTATGTATTGAAGCTCGATCGAGAGATGAGCAACCGTGATCGAATTCTTTTGGAGCACGCAGCGGTTGAAGCAGCTCATACCTATGATCTTGGTGTTGCTTTACCCCGTTTAGTGCCTGATAACCACGGTGATGTGGTGCCCACTTTTGTCTTAGATAAAAAAGAGACCTCCCTTGGTCGACTGTTGCATTTTGTCTCCGGTGATGCCTGGGGTGTGACAACTCCCGCACCAAGAGAGTTGCTCTTGGATCTTGGATCAACCATTGCCCATTTGACCAAAGCTTTATCAAAAGTAAAATTGCCCATTTCAGAGATCAGTCATGCCTGGGATATTGCTGCAATGGAAGTGCTCAGCGAGGATATAAATTTAGTGTCTGACATTGAGCGCCGACGACTATTGGCCAGGCAATTCGAACGACTGGCTGCGGCAAAGCAGGATTTGGTATCGGTTACCCATGGGCTGATTCACGGGGATCTCAACGATGACAATCTCTTAGTGTCAAACAAAAAGATCTGTGGCATTTTAGATTTTGGCGATGCCCTTTACAATCCTTTGGTCTGTGATTTGGCTATTGCCTTGGCCTATATTCTTCTTGATGAGCCCGATCCCTGGCTGGCAGGAGCCTATGTTGTTGGGGCCTATCATCGAGTGCGCGCACTAACCCATACTGAGATTGAACTGCTCTATCCCCTTATTGGTGCCCGGTTAGCTCTCTCTCTGCTCATGTCAACCAAAAGACGTCGTATCGATCCTGCAAGAGAGGCCTGGTTTGTAACTGAGGAGCGAGCCTGGACCTTTTTGCAAAAGTATGGCGCAAAGGATCCCATTGAGGTCGCTGACAAACTCGCCTCGATTATTACAGAACAACCCTATCCCCAGCGAGGAAGCCCAAAGGAGAAGCTGCAAAAGCGCCGCCGGGCTGTAGTCTCCTCTGCACAATCAATCAGTTACTCTGAACCGCTCCAGTTTATTCGTGGTCGTGGCGCCTATCTTATTGACGAAAAGGGTAATCCCTATTTAGACCTCTATAACAATGTTTGTCATGTGGGGCATTGCCATCCCAAGGTAGTAGTGGCAGGCCAAAAGCAGCTTGCTCGACTAAACACAAACACCCGCTACTTAACAGAAGAGCATATTGCCTATGCCGAACGCTTGGCAGCACTCTTTCCCAAAAAGTTGGACACGGTCTTTTTAGTCAACTCTGGGAGTGAAGCCAATGAGTTGGCCCTTCGTTTAGCCTGTGCACACACCGGTAAAGAAGATGTGCTTGTTGTAGAAAATGCCTATCATGGTCATACCCAAAAACTTGTCCATAGTAGCCCCTATAAATTTATGGGACCCGGTGGAAAGGGGCGTCCTGAGTCCTGGGTGCATGTGACCCCAATGCCCGATAGTTTTCGGGGGCCCCATAAAGAGCAGACAAAAAAGAGCGGCCTTGCCTATGGCAATGCAGTAAAGCCTATTTTGGAAAAAATAAAACGACCAGTGGCAGCCTTTATGGCTGAGACTCTTCTCTCCTGTGGTGGCCAAATTATACCACCTCCGGGATATTTTGAGGTCCTCTTTAAGCATATCCGTGATGCTGGCGGTCTCTGTATTCTTGACGAAGTGCAAACAGGATTTGGAAGGGTGGGATCCCATTTTTGGGCCTTTGAGATGTACAATGTGATCCCCGATATTGTGGTCTTAGGAAAGCCTATTGGCAATGGCCATCCTATGGGTGCGGTAATTTGTCGCCGCGAGATTGCTCGATCCTTTGAAGCAACTGGCATGGAGTTTTTTGCAACCTTTGGTGGCAATCCAGTATCCTGTGCGATTGGCAATGCTGTGTTGGACGTTATTGAAGAGGAGAAGCTGCAGGTGCATGCCCAGTATGTGGGCGCTTATTTCTTAGAGGCCCTCCAGGAGGTTGCCAAGGAGCATGCCGCTATAGGTGATGTGCGTGGACAAGGGCTTTTTCTTGGCATTGAGCTTGTAAAAGAGGATGGGCTAAAGCCGGCAGCTGAGCTTGCCAACAATGTGGTAAATGCTTTGAGGGAACAGAGGATTCTGACAGGAACCGATGGTCCTCATAACAATGTGATTAAAATTAAACCGCCCCTGGTTATAAAAAATGCTGATGTGGATCGTTTTGTGTTTGAATTGGATACTATACTGGATCAGTTAGAATAAGTATCAAACTATTAATCGGTGGGCAATCCCTTTTGTATGGCATTTTCTACTGCCTTTAGTATAGCCTTGCTACTGGCTGTGGCTCCAGATATGGCATCAACCTGGAGGGTCTGTTTTTCAATAACCTTAAAAACAATGGTTTCGGCCTTTTCTCCGCGACCATTTTTGTGCTCAACTATATCAATTGCTGTTACTTTTCCCTGGGCTGTGCTCACGGTCACCTTAGCCTTTACTAAGATAAGGTCAAAGAAACCGCTATAGGTTCCATCTGCAACTTTGGCAAAGTCAATATGTTCAACCGTGGTGCTCTTTACCTTTTTCTTGTATGATTGAAATTTGCTAAAAAGCATTCCTACAACAACCAAGCCGCCAATAACAAGACAAAGAATTACTCTTTTTGTGTTTTTTTTCATTTTATTCCTATGAGCATTTATAATATTGAGTTTTTAATTATTGAAATATAGTCTTTTTCAGTACAGATTTGAAAAGTTAGTTCATTTAATAAAAAGAGTCCTTATGTCATGTTTTTAACTTCCTTTCATCCAACGTCTCCACAAAACAGAATCTGATTGATTAGTATGTCTGTGTGCTAAGATCGTCGGGTTTCTGCATTGCAAACATAAACGAAACATACCTAACCTCTCCCCCAGCCCCTCTCCCACGGTGAGAGGGTAGCAAAAAAAGTATGGAACTAAATATTATATTGCCCTTATCGAATAGATATTTGGCGCTTCGATAACTCGCCCTACGGGCTCGAACAGATCTTCGCTTTTCCCAAATATCTATACGGTGCGATTGAAGGGGATGAAAAACGACTATGAATTGTACCTTAACCATTAATGCTGTTAATTTTATTTTGTGTGGCCTGGTCTTTAGACCATGAAGAAAAGGTTTCATAAATTGAGTTTTTAAATATCCTTATCGTATTGGATAATTAATTTTGAATATATTTTTCACCTATAAGATCATATGTTGATTGAATGAAAATCATTCAAAAGGATCTATGACCATTTATCTCTAGGGAGGATAGTATGAATGATATGGCTGGTATGGCAGCGATGATGCCAAAAATGATGATGCAGATGATGCCCACATGATTGAACATGATCTTGCCCAGAGTTGCTGGGGAAGGAAAGGGTGAGTTTGTAGAGCAGATGGTTGCTATTTTAGTGCAACAGGGTTGTGTCGGACTCTCTGAAGAGGAAATCAAAAAGTTTA
Organism: Chitinivibrionales bacterium; assembly: GCA_028278335.1. GTDB lineage: Bacteria > Fibrobacterota > Chitinivibrionia > Chitinivibrionales > JANQEN01 > JANQEN01. The sequence continues at coordinate 3,951 of JANQEN010000090.1, forward strand.
AAGCAAAAATCGTTGCTATTGTAAAGAAGGCTCAACCAGCAGAAGCATCAGATACAACAAACATGGACATGAGTTCCATGACCAAGGGTTGAGCGGTCCCTCGCTAAATCACTCAGTTTGAGTGATATGGTTTGAATAATAGAAATAATAAATTTAACGTAAAGGAAACAGTATGGAAGAAAATTCAATGAACTCAATGATGGACATGATGTCCAAAATGATGGGAGGAGCAGGTCAGGGTGGCATGCCAATGATGAAGGATATGATGTCTAGCATGATGCCCCAGGGACTCTCTATGGTACTCAGTGGTATGGATAAACAAGAGCGTCTAGACTTTGTAACAAAAATGACCCTGGTTTTGGTTGACAAGGGATGTGAAGGTCTTTCCGAGGAAGAGAAAAAGGAGTTTCTTAAGGGATTGGTTGATCAAATAAAACCAAAAAAGAAAAAAGAGGATTAGCAGGAACCAACACATGACCCTACCAATACAAGAGAAGATGACAATCCTCTTTCAAGGGGATAGCATTACCGATTGTGGAAGACTCTCCTCCTTTTTAGATTCAATGGGTAGTGGCTACGCCTACTTTGTAGCCTCCCAGATGAGTGCTCTCTATCCAGAAAAGCAGATAACCTTTCTCAACCGTGGTATCTCCGGTGATTGTGTTGATGATCTTGCTTCCCGATGGCGTCGCGATTGCCTCTCCCTTGCACCGGACCTACTCTCCATATTGGTTGGTGTCAATGATACCTGGCAATACTGTACCTATGGCAATGGTCGCGACGCTAGCCATTTTAAAAAGATCTACCAGAGGATTCTTTCTCAAGTCAAGGAGCAATGCAACGCTACACTTGTTCTCTGTGAGCCCTTTTTACTGCATGTGGCTCCCGATGTGATTGCCTATCAAAGCGAATTGGACAAGCGGATCGAGGCAGTCCAAGAGCTTGCACATGAGTTTGATGCGCTCTATATACCCTTTCATGCACACTTTTCAAAAAACTGCTCGCCCGTCGATTCAGCCTATTGGGCACCCGATGGTGTGCATCCTACTCCTGCTGGGCATGCACTCATGGCCAACCTGTGGATGGAAAAAGTTTTTGGTATTAGGGCAGGGGAGTAACCAAAGGGTATGTTTTTCGATGTGCATTGTCATCTCCAGGATACACGCTATGGTTCAACCGTATCAAGCGTAGTGAGTCGAGCACACAAAAGTGGTGTCCGTTATATGGTCTGCTGCGCCACAGCTCCCAATGATTGGAATGCTGTTCTTACCCTGGCACAGAAGTACCCATCGATTATTCCTGCTATTGGTGTGCATCCCTGGTTTATCGATACCATACCTGCTGATTGGGAAGAGCAATTAGATGAGCTTGTCCAAAAAGAGAGGGTTGGTATTGGTGAGTGTGGATTAGATTTTGCCATTACCCACTATGATCGTAAAAAGCAGGAACATGTTTTTAGACGTCAGCTCTACATGGCCAAAAAATATAATCGGCCTGTCAACATGCACTGCCGTAAAGCCTGGGAGCCTTTTGTTGCAATACTAAAAGAGATTGCCCCCTTTCCTGCAGGCGCCCTTGTGCATTCCTATTCCGGCTCACCAGCCTTTGTTAAACCCTTGGAGCAGTTGGGCATTTCGATTTCCTTTTCAGGATCACTCACCAGACCCAATGCAAAAAAGGGACCGCTGGCTCTCAAGGAATGCGCTCAGCACTCTATTCTCCTTGAGACTGATAGCCCAGATATTCTGCCCTCTGGGATTGAGGAGAAGCCACCATTAAATGAGCCCGCCCATATTACTTATATTGCGCAACGGATGGCCGATCTTCTTGATTGTTCTCTGGAGGAAGTTGCCTCTCTTACATACAACAATGCACAGCAACTCTTTAAAGGACTTTTATAATGAATTGGTATGCCCGCACTGAACAGCTTTTGCAACAGGAGAATGTACAACAACTCAATCAGGCAAAGGTTGCGGTGTATGGTATGGGAGGTGTTGGCTCCTACGCAGTTGAAGCCCTTGCCCGAGCCGGTGTTGGCCACCTTCGGGTAGTTGATTTTGACACAGTCAATCCAACCAATATCAATCGTCAACTCTTTGCAGTGACTAGCTCAATTGATAAGCCAAAAGTTGCATTAGCCAAGGAACGAATCCTCTCCATTAACCCGCAATGCAAAGTTGATTGCCGAAACGAATTTATTACCGCAGATACCGTTGCTTCTTTGCTTGAACCACCGGTTGACATTGTAGTGGATGCTATCGACAGTGTCGCCTCCAAGGTTAATCTTATTGCAAAGGCCTATGAACAAAACATTCCGGTTGTTACCAGTATGGGTGCAGGTGGACGTATGGACTCTTCGCAAATCTTTACCGGTGACATTAGCGAAAGCAAAATATGCCCATTAGCAAAAATCATTCGCAAGCGACTTCACCGTCGGGACATATATAAAGGCATTCGTTGTGTTTACTCCTTAGAGGTGCCCCTCAACAAACTACCCTATAACAGTGAAGACGCAGACGAAGCCCCCACTCACGGCAGACCACGAACCCCCATAGGAACAATCTCCTATATGCCAGGCATCTTTGGGCTCAAGGTTGCTGAAGAGGTTATTCGGATGGTATTGGATCCTGTATCATAAGTATCATTCTATAATTTTCTGGTTTATATGAAACTATGTCATAATTGTATAGAGTTGTCATTGCGAGGAGCAAAGCGACGTGGCAATCCCTTAAATTGGCTCTAAAAAACGAGATAATTCGCAGTGGCCCACCAAGTTCAGCGCGGCGCTCGTAATGACATGAGTCAATTCAACAATTATGACACAACCTGTATATATCCTCCAACTTTTTTAAGATCATCGGGATACTGCCCGACAGCAGCCATACTTTCTTTGCTTGTGCAAAGAAAGTATGCAAAGAAACACACCCCGCAATCGC
>JANQEN010000091.1 GCA_028278335.1 Chitinivibrionales bacterium
CATACTTTCTTTGCTTGTGCAAAGAAAGTATGCACTCGTAAGCCAGGACGGCTGGAGAGCACTGTGCCGAAGGCGCAGCCCACAGGGTGTTTGCCAGGAAGGCAAACATGAACGAAACACACCCAACCTCACCCCGAGCCCCTCTCCCACAGGGAGAGGGTAGCAGAAGAAGTTTGGAAATTAATATTATATTACACTAATCGCATAGCTATTTGGCGCTTAATATGAAATTCAGGACTTTGCCCGACCGCAGTCACACTGTTTTGTATATGCAAAGAAAATTAGTATGCAATCTGTGTATAAACCTTGTGAATCGAGGTTTTGTTTTGGGAGATTTGAATGATGTAGGAGCCGTTACTGGGGAATACATCATGTGTAAGGGAGTAGGTGTTGGTGGTAAATGAGTCGGAGAAAAGCTTTTTGCCATTAAGAGATACAATGGAGATTGTTGTTGGGTCGCTAAAGGGTAATTTAACTTTAATAGTGTTTCCTAATTTTAATATTTCCAGGTTGTTATGGGATTTTCTTAAAGCTTTAGATAGCGAGACAGGATCATCATCGTAAGTGATCATTAGCTTCGGTCGTAGTGCAATGTCCTCATGCTCTGAGGAATACACCTTCATCCACCGTGCTTCAAAGTACGTCTCAAACATAAACCCAAAATTCTTTTCCGGAGCTAAAATAAACTCCTGAATCTTGTCTGTGGCATTTAAGGTTATCCATGTGTTGTTTGTTTTGCCAGAAGACTCATCAACAATCAAATGTGGCAAATACACTGGCATGGCATTCCAGGATATGGTCTCTGCATTCCACAGTTCTGAAATGGCGGTGAGCTGGAAATCCTCATACTGGGCGCTGGCATCATCGCCGGAAAAGCGATAAAGAGCAACAATTGCGTTGATAATTTTAGCATTTTTTGGAATTCTGTCTGGCAAAGTAAACTTCAAGGCTACCCGAGCCTGGTCGCAACTTGATCACGATCCTTCACAGAGCACCTCAAGTGTTTTTGATTGCACAAAATTGCTGCTTGCCTTGGATTTCTGAATGTAGGTATCAGAACAACCGGTATATCCTTCTAATCCATTCTGGAGTATAATCTCCTTTGGTTCACCAAAAATTGTTGTGCTAAATACTGAAGCTAGAATAATTCCAAATAATACTCGATTAATTCTCAATTCATACTCCTTAGTTTACTCTATTGGTAAACATTATCTTGTACTAGTTAATATAATCAAAAATTACTTAAAATAATCCCTTTGTTTAAACAATTATCGAGTAAATTTGGTCTTAGATAATAACTTTTTTGATATGTTTCATCAGTGAAAAATTCTATTGTACTCTTTTTCTTGATCAAATCTGAGAATTTTGTGTTATATTTGTTTTATGAGTTTTTACCTTACCAGTAGAATGTAAGATAATTTGATGGGTAAGGGCCTATCAATCGATAAAACACCCCTCTTCTGATTGCCAATTCTTCTCTTTGGTCACAACCACTCTTTACATATAATGTTTACTGGGAAGTAGCTTAAACCCAGATCATGCAATAGGAAGCAGCGCAGAAGCACAACCTTATGCCCATTAAGACATTCAGGCTTTTCGGTCATATCACCTTGTAGATATGCCCTTCAAAACCTTCAAGTCTTACTATATCATAATCTTGCACTTCTGCATCTACTCCAACTGCATAATCTGGCTTAAAGTCCGATGGGTCATTGAAAAAATCTTTGCTCAGTGACTTGTAATCAAAGGGGTAATAGTATATCTTTATTCTATACTATTACATGGGGGTATGGTATCTATACCCGATCATCAGCATAACCTCTTAGTTTTTAAAATGATACACTTCATAGAGAGAAGAGAGCCTTATATGCTAAAGAAATTTATCGCCCGGAATTGCCACTTTCCATTGATTCTATTATTCAGTTTTTCTCTTATACTTGGACAGGATGCACCTAGTTCTCAAAGAAATATTGTTATCCTAAGACCAGTTGGTGCCATCTTTAAAAAATTTGAAATGGGTTTTAAGAAATCGATTGGTACTGAGTTTAACTCAATAACGATTCGAAATTGCCAAAAAATTTCAGATATTCAGAATGCAGTGTCTCAACATTCTCCTGAGTGTATTATTGTTTTTGGAACAAACCTGATCAACCTTTTTGAGTTTTATCAAGCACAGGCAGATCTCTCTTCTGGCGTGGTACCCTCAATTCTTATTGCTCCCACACCGGTAAGTATAAAAATTAAAAACTCCGTCACACTCTGTTATGAGGTGCCACTCCAAGTGTATAAACAGAGGATGGAAGCAGCCGGAAATATTACTGTAAATAAGATTGGTATCCTTGCCAGTGCCTCATTGCACAAGCAGATTCTTAAATATGTTCAGCAAGGACGACAGATTGGAACAAAGGTAGTCTATCAATCATTAATAACCAAGGGAGCTCCTTCCCACTCTCAAGCAAGGCGGTTGCTTAAAAAGCTGTGGGAAAAGAGCAAAGTTGATATGTTTCTCTTTCTTAAGGACCCCACCTTTCTCACACCGGAAATGGTTAATAAGACACTCAAGCCCTATATTGTTGAAAAGAGGATTCCAGTAGTTGTCACAGAGACTAAAACAATCAACGATCCACTCAACTTTGGCAATGTTTGTGTCAGAACCGATTTGATAAAATTTGGCAGACAGATCGCTGGCAAGGTGCAAGCCCTTGCTGCACTAAATTGGGCTATGTCACCGGGTGACCTTTCCTTTGCTGAGAATTATGCAACAATTATCAAGGCTAACACAGACTTGGCTCAAAATTTTGAGGAGGTTGTGGCAAAAACAACTGAAGAGGTTGTAGATTCTACAGCACAGGATTCAACAGCAACTGAGGAGGTTGCTGCTACTGGAGAAAAAGCGCAACAGATTGATTTATCTCAACATATTGAAGAGGAAGTAAAACAGGAAAAAGAGAAGAAAGTCGCTTCCAATGTTCTTCCTCGAAAACAGAAAAAGTTTCTCTTTAAAAAACGGTCACGAAAAAAGGCAAGCACCTTTTCTCCAGAAGATGTGGGAGATGACACTAAGAAGAAGAAGGAGACCTCCGTTCCCTCCTCCTTTTCCGGTGAATATGTTGAAATGATCAACAAGGCGGTTAAGGTGCTCATCGCACCAGAGGAGGACGCCGCTTTAATAGGTATTGCCCGAGCACCAGAGCATTTTCCTGTCCTGGGACACAAGGATGAGTGGTACAAGATTCAATTTTTTAGCTCTATTGGCTGGGTTCATGAGAGTAATGTCATGGCCTGGGAGCCGTTCACCTTTAATAAGTTACTCACCACCATATTTACCAGCAAGGAATTTTATCTCTTTGGATCACTTGCCATGATGTTGGCTATAGGGTTGCTGGTTTTTGTTATCCTAAAGAAAAGAAGCAAGCATGTGGTAAAAATTCCTAAGGGAAAAAGCTGTCTTATCATCTCAAAAAAGAGAAAGAAGATTCCCATGGAGCAGGGCAAACCTGGTACAATAAGCTTAAGGAAATTCTTCATTGCCAGGGAATTCTCTGTAGCCATAGCCTCTGATCTTTACATGGTTAACAACGTTCTTATGCACTATATTCCTGATATAATCTGCGTTGATTGGCGCTTCTCCTACAATGTTCGGACTCGATTAAACAATATCCTTTCCGAGAGGTCCTTTGCCTCGGAATTTGTCATTGTTTATTATAATACCGTTGATTCAGCAAACCTCCGTGGTGAAAATAAATTTGCCGATTCCACCTACTATTTAGGCAGTGAATTCTATCCCGATGACATCTCTAAGTTTGTGCCTATCTTTGATGAAAATGGCAAAACAACCACCTCAATGCCTACTGTAGACTCTGGACGATACCTCCAGGGGAAAATCCTCAATGATAATTTACCAGAGATTTTTCAGCTTATTGAATCAGGTAAAAAGACCGGTTGTATGCTCATTGAGGATAAGCACCCCTTTGGAATGCTCTTTTTTGAAAAGGGAATTGTCACGTACGCTGCTACTGAAAAGGCCTCTGGCATCAAGGCTGTTTTTAATATTCTGGCAAAACGATCCGGTTCATTTCACTTTATTGTAGGAAAAAAGCCAAAAAATCAAAATCTCAATATGCCAGTTGTCCAAGTACTTATGGAATGGGCCAAATATCAGGATGAACGGGCAAAGACTTAGCCTTTAACCCAGATTATGCAATAGGAAGCAGCGCAGAAGTACACCACGACTTTGACCGGATGTACGCTTGGGTAGTAGCCTGCAATCCTATGCCCATTAAAACTTTCAGGCTTTTCGGCCATATCACCTTGTAGATA
>JANQEN010000116.1 GCA_028278335.1 Chitinivibrionales bacterium
AGACTCAATTTCTGATCTGAGCCTTTCAGCAATCAATATCGCACCTTCTTTTGATGTTTCAGTTAGAATAAACGCAAATTCCTCACCGCCATATCGAGCTGCATGGTCTGATTCCCTCGTTTCTATCCTAAATATACTTGCCAGTGCTTTTATGATGCGATCACCTGCTATATGCCCATATGTGTCATTAACGGCTTTGAAGTGATCAATATCGCAAAAAAGCAGGGATAAGGGTCTTTTATACCGCTGTGCCCTTGACAACTCACTTTGAAGTAGCTGGCGAAAATGATGATGATTATACAACTGGGTCATACTGTCTCGAATGACCTGCTGTTTCAGAATTTCCATTTCTTTGTTTTGCTGAATAGAATCATTGATCATCTCAACTGAAAGCTTGGACAGTTCTACTCTGGCATTCTCCATGATTTGAATATATTCATCTTTGCCGACTTCAAGATCAAATAATGGAAATATATCATGTGTGTGTTCACAGATTTTTTCCCATATTTCGTTAATGTTGATTTTACCAGAAAAGCCAAAATCATATACGGTTTCTGTTAACTTCCAGAGACTCATGGCACGATGGTTATCGCTTAGCAATCCAATAAAAAGAGATGACAAATAAAGGATTTTGGTCTGGTTGAGTATGCTTGATTGAGCATTGGGAAACTCATCCGGAAAATGGTGATAACCTATTGGCAGATAAAAAGTGTCTGGCAAGCCCCATGACTTGGCTAAAAATTCTCCAATTTCCTGGTGATTGATTCCAATAATCCGAGTCTCTGTCTGGGGGGAAATATTTGTATTTTTACCCACCCCGTTTAATACAAGATCGTACTGTCTGGGCATGCAGCATGCTAATACGAGTATCCCTATATCCTGGAGTAAACCTAAAATAAAACCATCTTCTGCAAGATCTGGTTCCAGATTTTCAGCTAACAGCTTTGTTGCTGTGGCCCCTACCAATGAGGTTTTCCAAAATTGCTTGTAATCGATTAATTGAGATTGATTAGACTGAAAGGTGTTAATGAGAGTGAAACTAAGTGCCAGATTTTTTACGGCTTTTATGCCCAGCAGTTTAATAGCATGATGAACGGATGTTATTTTTGTCGGCAGGCTATAAAAAGAGGAGTTGACAATTTTAAGTATTTTAGCCGTCAACGGTGGATCGGTTGTTAATAGATCCC
>JANQEN010000157.1 GCA_028278335.1 Chitinivibrionales bacterium
CTCCAACTTTTTTAAGATCATCGGGATACTGCCCGACAGCAGCCATACTTTCTTTGCTTGTGCAAAGAAAGTATGCAAAGAAACACACCCCGCAATCGCCCTAATCGCATAGATATTTGGTCGCTCGATAACTCGCCCTTTGGGCTCGAACAGATCTTCGCGTTTTCCCAAATATCTATGCGGTGCGATTGAAGGGGATAAAAAACGATCTTTAAACAAAATTAAGTATCTTAATCAAAGAAACCGTTATAGCGCAAAAGTGGTCTTATTACTCAAAAATGATGGTTTTGTTACCATAGGCTAAAATGCGATACTCTGCATGGAGAGCAACAGCTCGAGCAAGAACGATTCGCTCTAAATCGCGTCCCTTGCGTATAAGATCGGCTAGGCTGTCTCTGTGGGAAATCCTGATAATATCCTGTTCAATTATCGGTCCATCATCAAGAACATCAGTCACATAGTGACTGGTTGCTCCAATAATTTTTACACCCCGCTCATAGGCCTGTTTATAGGGATTGCCACCGGCAAAGGCCGGTAAAAAAGAGTGATGGATATTAATAATCTGATTAGGAAAGGCTGAAACAAAACGGGATGACAGTATTTGCATATATCGAGCTAATACAACCGTATCAATATTCTGCTCCTTTAAAAGAGCAATTTCGCGCTCCTCCTGCTTCTCTTTAGTCTCTTTGGTAATAGGAAAATGGTGGAAGGGAATCCCATGCTGCTTTGCCAAGGGTTCACAATCTAAATGGTTCGAGATAATGAGAGGGATCTCAATGTTATACTCATTGAGGCTATGACGCCACAGAAGCTCTAAGAGGCAGTGTTCATATTTAGACACAAAAATAGCATAGCGAGGCTTTTTGTCAAGAAAGGTTATTGACCAAGAGGCTTTAAACTCATTTGCCAAGGGGGTAAAGGCCTCTTTTAACTCTTTCTGGCCAAGGGTAAAACTCTCCATATCCCAGGCAACTCGAATGGAAAACACCTTTTCTGTAGGATCAGCATGCTCGCTTAGATCTAAAATATTGCCATTTCTTTCAAAGATAAAGTGTGAAATACGAGAAACTAATCCTCTTTGATCAGGGCAGGAGAGTAATAGTATGGCGATATTCTGACTCATGCAAGGGTGTCCTTTGTTATGGTTCTGTAGTTGATACAACAAAAACCTGTCTATCAATGTAGCCTGGTCTGCAATAATGGTGCATCAGCGAAAGCTGCAATTCTGTGTTGTCTTTTAAGAAGGTAATTTTCTTTGTCGTACCATTATTACTGCGATAAAATAGTTTTTTGCCACGCCCCTTATCAGTAATCATGGTAAGAGATTCAATTCCAGTTGATTGTACGAGCAAAGTATCCTTTTGCCAAAAGGCTGCAATTCGTTGTTCTGAAGATGCATGTTTAGGAGTCCAATCCAAGATGTTGTCTGGAAGATTGGTCACCTTTGGTACAAAGGTCCAGCTATAGGCATCACGATCAATCCGCTTCCACTTTGTGATATAACGCACAAGAGATGCCCTTTCATTCTCTTTATAATCAAATCCATGTTTCTCCTTTGGGTACAGGGTATCAATAATGGGAATACCATTCTCCCGTGCCCATTTCAGAAACTGCTGCACCAAATCAACAGGATAGAGATGATCCTTTCCTGCATTGATATTATAAATGGGGCGAATACGCAAGTTAGTTGGATTTGGATTGATTTGTAGTTGTGGAAGAATACCACCGAAACCTGATATAGCAATAAAACCTGCAAAGGGACCACAAATAGCATTTGCCGCAGCATAGCACCCTGCTGCTCCATCGGATACACCAGCTAAAAAGATCCGATCTGGATCAATGGGAAACTGCATGGTCATGTAACGTACTGTTTTAAGTATCCGATCGATCCCACATTCACTCCACCATGGTGCCTGTCTGTTTCCCGAGGGACTTGCTAAAAAAAGATCCATAGAGTCTGCTAAAAAGGTAAACATATCAAAGGCCATTTTACCTTTATCGCTCTTTTGAGTGCCAATTCCGCCATGAAGATAAATTAAAAGTGGATACTCTGCACCCTTGTCGAGCTGCGTTGGTGTTGCATATCCTGATACGAATTCTACACCTTTAATATCACGAAGCGTTATATAGGCCTTGGTTGGCTCAATTTTTCGTTTACGCTGGTGCGTTGTAAGGGAATCAAGTGTATGGTGATCGAGTGAGAAACGGGAAAATTGCGATTTCGCAGCATTATCAGAATTGATAAACCAATTCGCAAAAATGGAAATACTATTATCGGGAAGGGGAGTTGAGCAGGATAAAAAAAGTAATAGGGAAAGCCAAATATATCGTACGAAAATAGGCATACTATTCAATCAAATATGTTTTCAAATTCTGGTCTACTATTAAAGACCGGTATTGCTTCGGTAATGTTAATGATTGAAAATACATCCTTAACCTCTTTATTTGGGCCAATTAATGTTACTTTGCGACTTTGCTGATCTAGTCGTTCGTGGAAATTGAGGATAGATGTAATAGCACTGGTATCCAAATAGGTGAGATGAGTAATGTCAATGGCCACTGGTGAGGTTGACTCCTCTTCCAATTTTTTTAATACCGGTCGTATTTGTGAAAGATTTTGAATGACTAACTCGCCATGGATTGAGACGATATCCCAATCTTTATAGTGTTCGGTGTGAATTTCCATTGTACATACCCTCTTAGTAAAATGGAATTATGGGATAAGTTTATATTAGCAGTTTATAAAAATATAACATAATAAATGGACAATGAAAGTGAAAGAGAGAGTTGTTTTCTTTGCAAAGTTCTAACAATGCAGTAAAATTCGATAGGAGAAGTAACTTAAATAAGGTGTAATTAACTGTTTGCTATATATAACATTACAAAGAAAATATTTACTCTCTGTAATTGTCACCATATACGTATTAGAAAAAATTCCATCAGGTGAGGTGACTTTAATGGCGATATTCTCATAATCATAGGATTGAATTTGAATAGATTCACCAGCGAGTACAGGAGTGCTATTGACGGTCACCACTGACTTGGGATCACCGGTTTGAGGAGTGAGCATAACACTCCGAGGAAGAGCAACGCAATAGGCTGTGTAAGAATAGGTATCCTCGGAAAACTCTGGAATGAGTGAGCAATCAGTAATAGAAAGACCACTCAGCTTTGCGGCGTTTCTTGATGCTATATCTGTATAGCTACAGGCCCCGAGAATAAATAGAAATGAAATTATTGTAACGATAACAATGAGAGGTCGAGCTATTTTCATACAATCCCCCTTCAAGTATGTGTAATAACAAATTTACGGTATTTAAAAAATAGTTTTCCAGTAGTCATTTGCAAAGCGATATTTGTAAATCATAGCTTATAGCTTAATTGCCATACCCTCTTTTGCAAAGTCAAGCTTAAATCCCTTGTCACTGGCCTTTTGTTTGAGTTCCTTTTCAAGCTCGGCCAACCGGTCATCAGAATTCATTGGCTCATGATGGGTTATAACAAGGTGTTTAATTCCCGCTTGTTCTGCAAGGACAAGATCGGCACTGTGCGGGCTGTGTCCCCACCCTTTTTTAGTTTCGTACTCCTTGTCAGTATATTGACCATCCCAGGAAACCAGATCCGCACCTTTACAAAACTCTACTATCTTATTGTTTTGTTCTGTTGCATTTTGGTCAAGTTCCTCCAGGAATTCCTCATCCATGCCATCGGCATTGCCGGAATCACGATAAATGTTGCGGAAGGGTTCGTGGTCACCGCCATAGATAAAGGTTTTTCCATCATGAATAATTTTGTACGCAAGACAGGCAACAGGATGATTGATACGGCAGGCATACATTTCAAGATTGGGAATTTCAATAGCACCTTCTCGACAGTCTATGTAATTGACCGTTGCTGCAAGCTGTGAAAGACTAATAGGAAAGTACTCAAACTTGGTTTGGAGTTCCATGATCTGCTTGAGCGTCTCATTTTGCACATCCGAGGGTGGTCCGTAGAGGGTAAAGTTGTTTCCCGGAATATACACAGGAACAAAAAAGGGAAAGCCCTGAATATGATCCCAATGGGTATGCGAGATAAATATGTATCCCTCTAAATTGGGTTGCTTTGCCATGAGGTAATTGCCGCACAAGCGAATACCAGTGCCAGCATCAAAAATAAGATTATAGCCGTCAACCTCAACTGATACACAGGAGGTGTTTCCACCATAGTGCACGGTTGATGGTCCCGGTGTCGGAATAGAGCCTCGTACCCCCCAATATTTAATGATCATACTTTAAGAAACTCCATGGCTTTAGCAATCTCTGATTCCATGACTGCAATAATTTCCTCTTCGATTGATTTTTCGATCCCTAATAGGGCAAAGGCTCGCTCGTCAATCTCTATTGGTGGTTGATCTAACACCAAACCAACTTGGTTGTTTTTACAAATAATATTCGCCACATACACACTGGCGACCAGTTCAGTTGGTTCTCCCACAGCAAAGGGCGTGTGGTGGAGGAGTAATACATTACTCAACTCTTCTGCCAGGTTCCACCGTTTGGCCAACACTTTGCCAATGCTACAGTGGTTTAATCCATCCAAAATTATTTCCTCTGCGTCAACAAGGCTCACATCAGACACAGAGATTAAAATGCGCTCAGCCTCCTCAGGAAATATGTTTAACTCCACTAATAGCCCTAAATCATGGAGCAACCCGCCGATGAAATAGTCTTCTACTATCTTTTTGTCAATTCCTCTTTTTATGGCAATGAGTTTTGCTGCAACACCAACCGCAAGAGAGTGTTTCCAAAATCCCTCACTGTCAAAGTCAGATATCTGCTCTTTCTTCTCAACCTGGGCCAATACAGCAGCACTGAGTGCCAGGTTTTTAATGGTATTTAAACCAAGCATGATAACCGCTTTTTCCAGCGATACAATCTCATTGCTTAAGGCAAAATAGGAGGAGTTCACTAACTTGAGTACCTTTGCCGACAATACCGGATCTAACTTGATAACCTTGGTAAGCTCTGGTGGTGGTGTATTGATGTTGTTTGCCAACTGAATCACCTTGGATGCAGTAGGGGAGAGCGAAGGCATGTTCTCTTCGAGTTTCTGTTCCACCGCTTCAACCGTGTAGGCCATGCACAAACTCCTCAGAAAAAGGGATGTGAGTATTATTATATATGGTACATTTGTGATTGGGTAATTGCAACGAACTTATAGCTTATAAATTGAAATGCTTTTAGGATATTTTTTTGGTAGGGCCTCTCCGGCCCTAAAACCCGGCAAGGAAAATGCTTTTTATAACCCCTCCATGCCTTCGGCATATCCCTATGGGAAAAACATGAATTTTATATCAATCAAAGTGGCGGTAATTTAAAGGGGGGATCAGCAAGATCACCTGAGGACTTTTGTTACCTGCTTGCCTATAAAAGCTGGTTCACCGTCTAAGTGAAACAGATTTTTTAGATGCAAGCAGTTAAAAAGCATGAAGGAAGCTTGCTGTAGGGGGATTTCCCCCTGGATGATTTGTAAAAAAATAAACTTACTTCGGGTGAAGTGTCTCAGAAGAAATAGGATCATTCTCTTTGTAGGGACAATTCCAATAATAAACAATAAAGGGTCTGTTTGAGGCGTAGCCAACAACAGTGGCATAGGACATCTCAACAAATGTACCTTTATAGAGGATATCTTCATCTGCGCAGGCAGGTTTCCAAATTATGGATGTCGAACGTTCTCGGTCAACTGCATAAAAGGCAATATCGGACTCACTATTATTTTCAACTAAATAGCCGTATGCTGTGTGCTTGATCACCACAGCACCAGTAGACCTATCACAGGTAATGGCAATGCAAAGCATTAAAAATGTTAACAATAGGAGAATAAGTTTCTTCATATAAGATTTACCTAAGTGCAATGATTTACCGTAGAAAGCATATTATAAAATAATTTTTGTTTAAATAGCGGGATCGTAATAGAAACTTTTAATGGATTTTAATCTTCTCTACATTTTATATTTTTAGATAAGAATTGAGCCGTTATTTTAAAAAAGGAGTCTTTTGCCTTATGAGAAGAACAGCTATAGTTATTGTAATTCTTACATTAGCAACCTTATCCTGTGCTCCAATCTATAGAACTGTTGTTGTTAAAGAGTTCGCCTCTGAACAGGTGCAAAAAGTAAGTTTGGTAATCGCACCATTAAAAAATGTTGTTGTAGATTATTTTGGCAATGTTAAAGATGAATTTGGAGAGGGAGATCAAAAGACCCTAATTCTCAATCATTTTAAAGAAAAGCTACCCATACGGTTATACACACAATCCAAGTTTGATCCAGTAACTTTTGACACGTTTAAAGAGGAACCTCAATTCAGGGCTGTCTCTTATGATATGGGAGATATGTTTAAGCTTAATGTTTCAGTTCCAACTGATAGTACTGCAATTGAATTTGAGAATAGTGTACCGGACTTTGTGCTCTTTATTGAGGATCTTTTCATTGGTGTAGAGATGATGCATGATAATTATGGATTCGGATTTGGGTATAATAGTACTCCAAATAAACCTGGCTTTTTGGCTTCAGAAGTTCCTGAAAATATTCTCTATTTCCAACCACCAACAATCCCAAAGAATCCAAATCCAATGCAAAATATGCATATGAATAGAACCCCAAAAACAAAGTATCTCCGATATAAATGTGATTTTATAATCTGGGACAATCGCCACTATAAGGTTGTTGCCTATGGAAGAACATTCTCCAAATCAAAAGCACAGGGTTTTCCGATTCAGGTGATACGTATGTTCAATTGGTACGAATGCGATAAGAAGTTTGTCAATGATTTGGTATATGGGACTCCTTTTCAGCAATAGTCATTATACACAGTTTCAACAAATAGGAATCATGAAAGATGAACAAAATTATACTTATAGTATTGGCAAGTATAGCCTTTTTGGACGCAGGAACCATATCTGATGAAAAAGCTATACTAACAGGAAAAAGAAGCAAGTCCAGTGTTATGTTCAAATTTAAACAGAATATTGCATCGTTAAATGAAGTCTATAGGAAAAGACTAAAATCTGATCCCGAACTGTTTGGCACAATCACAATAAAGTTTTCTATAGATGCTTCTGGAACTGTTATCACAACATCAGCAGAAAAAAATACTGTTAAGGATCAAATATTGGAAGATTCAATTGTCCACAAAATATCTACCTGGAAGTTTGAACCGATCTCCGATCCAATGGATACAACAGTGGTGATCTATCCATTTGTGTTTTCCAAAGGGCAATCGGAACTTCAGATTCAAGCAAAAGATTATGCGGATTCAAAGGTTGGAACTCGTACAACAAAAAATATTGCTAAAAGAATGCAATTTGTTAAAGAGGATATAAATAGCTGCTACTGTGCAAAGTATAAAAAATCTTCTTCAAATAAAGTTCATTTAAAAATCTCTGTTAACTCTAAAGGTTTCGCATCGGTCAAACAAGTGTATAACGATTCAAAAGTGGATCCTAATTTTCTTTCTGAAATTAAAGAGATTGTAAAAAGTAAAAACTTTGGAAAATCTTTCTCAAGTAAAAAGAATACAGAGTTTGCCTTTTCTATGTTCTTTAATAGGGAGAACTGTAAATCTGGAAGCAAATATAGTTCTAAGAAAAAAGAACTAAGTAAAATAGATAAAAGTGGAATATTTTTCACACATAAGGGTGCTACAATGACAAAATATTCTCAATTAGAGCCAATTATAGCCCTTGCCAATGATGAAAAAGCAAATTCCATGATTAGAAATGCAAAGGGTTTGCATAGTATTTCACGGATTTTTTCTATCAGTGGTTTTATTTCTTTTGCCTATTCCACTTTAGTTCTTTTAAAACCAGAAAATAGTGAAGATTATAAACCACTTCGTTATATAGGGCTTGGAGTAACGGCTGGAGGTGTGATTCTCGCTATTCCTGCTATTGCACAACGGAATGAAGCTGTAAGGCGATACAATAAATTTGTAGATAAACAAGAAGGTTTGAGTTTTTACTATAATCATGAGACCCAGGGTTTTGGGTTGTCATTAATGAATGTAGAGTTCTAAGGTTTTTCTATATTTCAATTACTCTTAATCATTTCTATTAGTATTGAAAAATTAAAGTATTGGGCGCCTTCTCGGCATTCGCCTCGAACCGGGCTTGCTCCAGGCTACGCTATCGCTTCGGTATTTTTGCTTTGCAAAAATACTGCTTTGCACCTTCTGCATCCCTGACGCAAAAGATTAAAAGAATATCCAGTACTTTGCCCCGGTTGTGAAGTAGAGGATGTAACTGTTCTTTTTTAATCCTTATTTTATTCTTTTAACTTAGTAGTATAAGTAATCAAACCACATTCAAACTTTATTACCCTATTACATTTTGCTGATTGGTTGGTATAAAGAAGATTTAAAAAATATGCAATAGAAATTAGTCCATTAGTACAATCTTGTACTTCTGAATTTGCTTCTATTGCATACTTCGATTTTACTAGTATTTGTTCAATCTGTATAACAACGTTTGTATAAATCTTAGAATAATGTTTTGGCGATTCTGCGATTTATTTTACAATGAACCTTGCAGTTTCCTTTCTTCCATTACATGCATAGTTGAACAAATACACACCGCGGGTAAACTCTGCTGTAGAAAGTTTAACATTGTAGGTACCGGCTTCTTTAGCCTCATTTACAAGTTCTGTTATTAATATGCCTTTCATATTATAAATACCTATTGAAATAGCAGATGCATCCTTACCCTGCACTGCAGGTACTGAATAAATAAGTTTTGATCCTACAATGGTAATAGCAAAAGGTTCGGTGTTCTTTGCATTAGGTATTTTTATGCTAACAGCGTTATATGGCTTTAAATGCAATGTCCCTACACCCTGCAAGGTCATTCCATAATGCCAGTATTTATCTTTAATTCCCTTTTCATTGTACCAATCAAGAAAAGCTTCGCCAAAATTCTTTCCTGCACCTAAGGGACGGTTGTAAGCTCTAAAGGTTCCTGGTTTCATGCTTCCAGTTTTCGCACTTCCAACACAAACCAACCCTTTATCAGAAAGCGCATAAGCCCCTGACATATTTGACTTTTCAAAATCAGCATTGGAACAGGCATAGGAGTTATAAAATCTGCAGTTCAGATCCTCGTTTCTTAACGTTCTAAGGTTAACACCAACTGCATGGCTCGTAGGACTGGAATGAGAATAGATAAAACCATATTCTCTTCCCTCTTTTATTGCGTTAAGCCAACTCCTGCCGCAGGCTTTGTCATTAGATTTTCTGGTGCTTCTATATTTGTCAATACTACTGGATGCATAATTAAGGTCTCCAGTATTTTCTGTTTCAAGACCTTTCCACTCCCAATACTGACCTGCTATAACGTATTTACTTTTCATAGGGTCTTTACCGGTCATACGATCACGAACCCGCTTGAAATATTTATTGACTATATCCACCTCTTTTCCGAAACTTGAGGAGTATCGTTCCAGGACGCTGGCAGTAATTCTGGAGAGCCATATTTCTCCCTTTGTACTTCCTGTATGGTTGGTAAACGTACTTCCAGAACCGCTCCAATTTCCATTCATATCCATATAGTATAGATCACAGGCAAATACGTCACTCTTGATTTTGTATCGAGCAATAGGTAGATCGCCGATCAATATTGCCCCTTCCAATTGATTATCCTTATATTGGGCAACAAGAGCGTTTTTCAATTCCCTAACGCTACTTCTGTCTGAAAATTTATCTTTTTCTAACCATACCGATTTTTTCTCAATTTTTTCAACATCCTTTATAAAATTGTCCACAGAGGTCTTTATAAGGGAATAGAGATCCTTGTTTACAATAATTCCAATCTTTCCGAAGGTGTTCATGGTTGAACAAAACATTATTAGCAATGCAAAAAGCAGAAGATATTTCCTATTCATTATTTACCTCCCTTTGCAATAAGCATTTGTTCAATTTCTAAAGCATATTCAACATATCCTTTTTTTCGAGAATATAAAATTGGATCATCTCCTTGGTTTTTGGCTTTCATCAATGCAGCATGCATCTTATGTTTATAGTTTTTAACTACATTTAAAAATAGGGGATCGGCAAGGTTCTCAATGGAAGTTAGTAGAAATTGTCCCATTGCTGTTCCCTCGTCTTTAGCTAAAAGATCTTCAATAAATGTTTTTACTTCTAAGGAAGGTAAAAAACCTAACGTAAGAATAATTTCATATTGAACTCGGCGGTTATAACCGGAAGCACCATACAAGGATTCAGCAGAATTAAATAGGTTGATAAGTGTTAAACCATAGTCATCCAATTGAAAACGTCCAATTTGTCGCACTGCTTCAGAGACAACAACAGGACTTTTATCACTTAATGCATTTCCAAGAAGCTCATTTATCCACGTCAAATCATTTGAATTCTTAACAAGGTCATAATCGTTAAGTGATAAAAGAGTGAGACGTCTTTCAACTGAATTTTCTGATGAACTATACGTTTGAATAATGGATGTCTTTGAATTTGGCGAGTTCCCGTATGTGTTGTTTTGTAATCCACTGAAAATCACCAAACCAAATAATACAAGAAACAGCAATTTTTTTTGAAAAGTTTGCAGCAAATTCATTTTATCTCCCCCAGAAAATAAAATTTTAAAATATGAAGAATTTTGTGATATATATATTGGTACTACATATTTATAATATAAAAAAAATTGTTACAATAATCATAAAAATCTATAAGTCTTATATTTACAATCATTTTGTGTTATAAAGTAAACCACATAAAGAGTCGATCCAGCGGGGTAGCGGAAAAGATGTACCGCAGTGTGAGATATTGCTGTTAGAGAAATGGGGATGAGCGTTTAGTGAATACCCATTTCTCGTTACAGCCATACGAGCAGGGAGGTACAGGTTTGA
>JANQEN010000159.1 GCA_028278335.1 Chitinivibrionales bacterium
ATACCATCCTGGTCATTCCTAACTACTTTCTGTTCTTTCCTCATCACATCTAACTACTTCCTTTTTCATCTTACTGAGCTACTTCATCATACACAACTGCGATGTCAGAAGTATGTTAAAGCCATCTACCTGGAGTCCCCATGTAAATATCTCCATGCCAGTCTCCTGTGCGGACACATACGCTCTACATTGGGAGACAGTGTATTAGAAGAGGGTGGTTTTTTTAATATTGGTCGGACATGTGGTCTTGGGGTTTGTGCACTGGAATTTTATTCTACCACAGGGTTGATTCCGAAACATTATGTCCAGGCTGTGGGATCTGGTTCTGGTGTCCTGGGGATCATGAGGGGGTACGAGCTTTTAGATCGAACAGAAGCATCTAAAATTAATCTCCATCTAGTGCAAAATTTACCCTATGGTCCACTCGTACAGGCGATTAATACCAGGAGTCCATTCTCTCCTTTAGATCACTGTCGTTTTATAGATACGGTTTGTAGTCCTATGTTAACAAGTGGGGACCCTGCATATGATTATCCAGGAGGCATAAGAGAGATGATGGACAATGGCGTCAATGTCTTAGGGTATAGCGTCAGTAACAGTGAAATTTATAAAATCCATTACGAGATGTCTTTATTAGAGAATCTAAAAGTACTCCTCCCCTCTGCAGCGGCCCTGGCGGGGTTGATAAAGGCCAAAGAAAGTGGAGTAATACATAGAGATGATGTTGTTCAACTCAATATTACGGGCTGTGGTGTTATAGAGAGTCGGTATCGACATAACTATTTTTACCCAAATCCATTGACAGATAAATGTGCGCCTGAATACACCTACCTTGGAGGTAAATATTTTGAACAATGGTTTGTTCAAATAGAAAAATATCTAAAGGATCTGCTTTAAAGATAAGATATGGAGGTATTGATAAATGAATATTGCTCAACATCTGGAACGTGCTGAACCAGATAAGTTGGCTTTAATCTTTGAAGAACGATCATTTACATATGGTGAAATCAACGAAATGAGCAACCGTGTAGCAAATGCCCTCATTGCTGAGGGCATTTCGTGTGGTGATCGTGTGGCCTTGTTTTTACCTAACATGCCTTCCTTTGTGATCGCTTATTTTGGCATTCTCAAAATAGGGGGTGTCGCCGTCTCCATCAATTCAACACTTAAAGCCAATGAGATTAAGTTCATTTTAGATGATAGTAATCCAAAGGTCATTTTTACAACCGAAGCATTACGGGTTCATGTGACAGCAAAAGAGTTGGCCCAATTAAAAAGGATTATTATTGCAGAGGGCAATACCAAAGAAGAGGATGTGGGGCTGAATGAATGGATGGCCCATAGTTCACCCAAAGCATTGGCTATGGATATGGCAGAGGGCGACCCGGCAGCTATTCTTTATACTTCCGGTACGACAGGGGGCCCGAAAGGG
>JANQEN010000160.1 GCA_028278335.1 Chitinivibrionales bacterium
CTTACCAATCTTTATTGAAGGAGAAGACTCCTATTTGCTTAAACTCAATCAGGTTATTAATACAATTGTCGATACAGACCTGGCCTATATTGCTGCCCATAATTCAGGCACAGCCAATAAAGTGAAAAAATTACTGGCAGTAATTGCAGAATCTGTGCCCTTTAAACCTAATATAGCTGCCCTGGCCAGAAAGCTGGATATTAGCCGCGATAGTATTTATCAGTATATCTATCAGTTAAAAGATGCCAGATTGCTTAATACATTGAGTTCTGCAGGGAAAGGTGTTTCAACTTTACAAAAACCCGATAAAATATATCTGGAAAATACGAATCTTGCTTTTGCATTAAGGAATAAGCCGGATATAGGAAACATACGTGAAACATTTGTTTTTAACCAATTGTATAATGTAGGGTTTGAAGTAAGCTCTCCTGAAGCCGGTGACTTTGCTTTTAAGGATTATACTTTGGAAATCGGAGGGAAGAATAAAACCAAATCACAAGTGAAACACTTAGAGAATTATTTGATTGTATCTGATGATATTGAGGTTGGGGCAGGTAACAAAGTTCCCATATGGTTGTTTGGGTTTTTATACTAGTGTCAAGTCAAATTTCAAATTTCGGGTAAAGTGTTTTTAATTTCACCCTTGCATCACCAGTTGTAAACTGCCAATTTATTTTAGCTTTCATATTATTTCTGGATTTACACCATGCCCCAACTTCGTCTTTTACCTTATCGATATTGTCGATCCTTCTGCTGAGACATTGCCCATTCAATACATTTAATTCTATTTCTGCCATATTTAACCAACTACCATGTTTTGGGGTATATATAAATTCGAACCGGTCCCATATCCGCTTGGCTTCTTGTGGCTCAAACACTTCGTATAAAGCCGATGCAGAATGTGTGTTTAAGTTGTCCATGACCAACTTGATTTTGATTGCATCCCTATAATGGACATCTGCAAGTTCCTTCACGAAAAGGGCCCAGTCCTTTTTGGTTTTAGTACCCTTGACTTCTACATACCTTTTCCCTACAAGGGGTTCGTTTGCCATAAAAATATTACATACCCCACAACGCTCATATTCAAAGTCTACTTTTTTGTCTTGGCCAGGCTTCATATTTATTGGCAACCTTGTTTCCCTTATTAGCTGCTTGGGCGATTCATCCATACAAACTACCGGGTATTCAGGATTGTAGGGCATCTTGTACACATCCAATACTTGTTCCATTTGTGCCACAAACGCGCTATTGTTGCGGGGTGATATTAGCCAGCCCTTTTCCCTCCACGGTTTTAATTCGTTTTTTTAAAACGGTACGTACCGTTTCATGGGATATATCGTCTATGTATTTTAACTCCACCATCTTGTCCGACAATAACCTTAATGACCACCTTGCATAGCCTTTGGGCGGTTCGCTGCAACTAAGTGCCACAAGGTGTGCTTCCACATCCCCATCAACCTTTCTTTTGTATTTCCGTGTACTTTCCTTTCCGTACAATGCTGTCCCGAACCCTTCAAGCACAAATTTCTCCCTTATTTTTTCTACTGTGCGTACCGTTATCCCAAGGAAACCAGCAATGTCTTCGTCTTTTTTGCTTTTGCCCCCGGGGCTTTGGTTGCTGTTGAGCAAGATATACGCATTGCGTATTATCATTGCGCTACGCTTGCCTTTCCTGATGAGCTCTTCCAATAGTTCGGCTTCAAGCCCTGTTAATGTTACCTTGTATTTTTTCATAGCAGTTTCTTCAAAGATAATCATTTTACCCGAATTATCATGCTTGACTTGACACTAGTATCCAGTATCAAGCATCCAGTATCAAGCATCTAGCATCCAGCATCTACTCTATTGCGTTTCGACCTTTGTTTTTAGTGAATGAAAACCTTCACCCAGTATTTCACGTGCATCCATGATGGTGATAAATGCATTCGGATCAATTTTGCTGATAAATTGCTCCAGGATAGTCACTTCACGCCGGCTAACAACGGTGTATATGACTTTCTTATCCTCACCGGTGTACATCCCTGTTCCGTTCAGGTAAGTACCACCACGTTCAAAATCAACCAAAATCTTGTGTTTTATTTCTTCATGTTTTTCAGAAATAATAAGCAGTGCTTTATTGTAGTTTGCACCTTCCAGTGTTAAGTCAATAGCTTTACCAAG
>JANQEN010000186.1 GCA_028278335.1 Chitinivibrionales bacterium
TAATTTGTTGATTTTTGGTAATTTACCTTATATTATATATATTTATTTAAATAAATAATTATATATATATATATAGCACAAAAATATTTTAATACAAACCGGGAAATGTATGTAAAAAGTGTAGGAATATACCCTATATAATATTTCCAGCCGAAAAAAGTTGATTTCTTTCTTAATAATTTTGTAACAATAGTTATATCAATTTGTAAAGAGCGCAAAAACGATGCAAAATAGGGTAATACTGTTGTTACTCTTGATTTAAGTATGGCATAAATTATATTAAATTATAGTGTTATCGAGTTATAAAAATTAATAATTGTAAGGAGGTGATTTTAGGTGAAATACCAAAAGTGTAAAAGTTTGTGTGGGAGAACACTCGCTGTGACGCGAAGGAATTTTTATCAAACTGGAAAAATATCTCGCATAACAGGCGAAGTGTTATTTCACAAGATTTGCAAAAAGTGTTATAACATACCGGGAAAAAAAAGAAAATTTCAGATCAAACCGGGAACTCCAACAGACGAAATACACCGAATTAAACGGTGTGACTCCCGGTTTAGACGCTATCGAGTTGCGGAGACTCTAAAAAAAAATGGACTCAGATAAAAAAAAGTGTTGACAGCGCCAAAGTAATAAAGTAAATTATTACAGTGAGTGTTAGTTAAGTGTTATGTGTCATAATTTACAAAGGAGGTATTTATGCGTATAATTGAGGGGTTAAAGAAAGTCCAAGACCTGCAACGGAAAATTGGCGACCTGAAGATAAAAATTCAGGAACACTGCGCAGATATGGATATTGACACGCCAGTTTTTAAAACAGAAGCGGACCAGCGCGAAATGATTAAAAGCTGGCTGCAGTCTATTCATGATTCTGTAAAAGAAATTATGAGGCTTAGGATTGCTATACAGCGAACTAATTTAGCTACAAATGTAACTATAACTATAAGCGGAAAAGATGTGACCCACTCGATAGCTGAGTGGATACACCGAAGGCGCGATCTTGCTGAGAACGAAAAAACAGCTTGGCTTTGCCTTAGTAGTAAGGGTCTTAGGCCGAAAAATTTTTATAATGATCCTAAAAAAACAGAAGAGAGTATCCAACTTAGCAAACCTCGGTTGTATTTTGATATGGCCGAAAAGAATAATAGGGTTGAAGAGTTTGCCAGCGAGCCGTCATTGATTGATGGTAAGTTGGAAGTAATTAATGCTGAAACCGATTTAATCGAGAATTAAATTATTATTAAAAAAAATCTACATACAGAGTAAAAAGGTAAAATAATGGATTCATGTCAAGAATTGAAAATGGCAAAATGGTAAAACGCACGACTTATGCTTCGTGCGCTACAGGTTCAAATCCTGTTCTATTAAAACCCTATGGCTGTGGGACCAAACAGCCCCTTTCTGAAGCGTAAAGCGAATAAGTTTTATGACAAAAAGTATCAAAAAAAAATCAAGATAGCAAGCGGAAAGGTAGAAAGTTTAATCTCTGTAAAAAAAAACAGAGAAATCCGGTTTGCGAGGATGTTCCATTATACAACCCGTTACTCGCCCGGCTTCCTGTGTGGGAGATTTTTTTTTATAAAAAACTAAGCGGTTAATAAGTAAAGTGGTGAGGACCCAAAAAAAAATGAGTATTATAAACAGCGATGAAATCAATTCTGAGACGGCGAGAACCGAAGACGGTGGTACTGCCTACAAACCAAAACAGTGTATCGATTGTAATAAAATATACACTCCCACTGGGGCTCGACAAGAGCGTTGTATTGATTGTGGTAAAGATATTAAAAAGGAAAAAAGAAGGCAGCTTGTAAAAGAGAGAGAGAAAGTGTCGCAAAAAAAAAACAGCAACCTGTCTAATGCCCTTGATGTTTTATTCAAACTTGATATAGGAAACAGCGACAGTGTAGTATTTCGTCAAGGAGAGAAGGAAATAACCATTGATTATACAATTAGGTACAAAGTCGAGAAGGTTTCTCATATTTAAAATAGGGTCGGCTATAAACAGAGGCACATCGTAACTGAGTGTAAATCAACTTTTTTTACTATACACCACAATTCAGGTGTTACAATTTCTAAGTGCGCGATTTGTGGTATTTATTATTTAATAAGCTCAGATGTTAAAATGGAGGACACTAATTTATGATAATCTACAAAATAAACCCAAAAGACGGAAAGGGCGAACCTGTTTATTTCGATGACGAGAGCGTTGCTTTACACTATGCAAAACAGACAGGAGGGGAGCGAGAAGACATAAGTGTTATGACACGAGGCAAATCTTGGAGGCAGAGGTATAGAGAGTTGTATAGTTTTGTTGCTGGGTTTATTTCTATAATTAACAAATTTAATGAAATTGTACAACCGACTGGGGCGAGCGTGGATTATGACGACAAAAATGAAAGAAAACGAGACCAGACTGATTACAGCGATAGGTAACATATACTGTCGACCAACAATTATTGTTAAGAAGCTCTGCCGACTAATGAGGTCTATTGACAAAACAATATTAATATTAGAAATAGCGAACAGTCAAAAGGTACCCGACTGGAAACTCGAAAAACTCTCTGTTTTTTATGGAAATGGGAAAAATTAACACCACAACAATTGAGATCTTTAAGTCTGATTTACCGACTATTAAAAGGTGGAGGAAAACCACCGGCCTTAGTAATGCTAAATTGATAAACAGAATAATTAAGTCGTCTAAAAATAGAGTTGATTTTAATAGGTTTTGCGTTGAAAATAATTTAAAAGTTGATAATTACAAAAGGCCACTAAGTGGTTGTGAAATAAATAAATCTAAAATATTTATAGAAAAACAGGGTAGAACCTGTGGGTAGTTGTGTTCAATTGTCCGATTTACAAGATTGTAGTCGGGCACAAAAGAAAGGAAATGTTATGACAGAACAGGAAATGAGGGAAAGTAAAGTTCCCTGGCCTAAAGAAATTGAAGAATTGACAGATTACATTAATGGCCTTGTTAAACAACCCCATGATTATGGGACGTGTGTGTATGCCATGAGCATGTCGGCAGTAGCAGCTTTTTATTATGTGTCACATAAGCTCGGCGTTACTGGTTTTCAAGCCTCCTGTGCTGATATGGATATTTTAAGGCGCACCAGAAATATACAAAGGTTTCAAATATTAAATTTAGAGGATTTATTATACCCACAATACTCTGAAAAGTTTAAATGTTACGAAGATTATTTAAAGGAAAACGCCGAGTGGCTGTCTAAAGAAGCTAAGAAGAAATTAGCAGAAAGTCCAGAGGCTCACCCTAATGTAATAGCGCATTGGAAGGTTTTATCAAGGCTTGTGCCCGAAGAAACAGAGGTAAAATCGGAAAACTAAACACAACACCGATATGAGTGCAATTCTTTCAGAACTACATCATACCGGGTACGTTGTCTGAAATGTTTTCTTTAAAGATTGGAGTTTAAAAATGGGAAATACTGGGTTAATAAAAATCGAAAATTGTGAGGATTGTCCTTTCGTTGAACTTACTGGGGCAATGGAATGCATGTGTCCTAAAATTGAAAAATTTGTTGATGCCGACACAGGGGTAGATGATGATTGCCCATTTTTAAAAGATGAAAGTGGAGGCGAAAACACAACAAACAACAGCGCCATGCCAAAATTGCAGCCTTTTGGAACGTATTATCTGGCTGCGAAAAAAAGAATAGGGGTTAAGGTTAATTCAGGTGCTTATATGGCTATGAAGGTACTGTATGATATTATATCGGCTGAACTGTCGGCATAGCGCGGAACGTTGTTTGAAATAGTCAATTCAAAATTATAGTTTAACTCACTGGGGGTTAAATGAAATATTCAGACGGGAAAGATTATTCACATTTGCAACCTAATGGGCATGAGAGTAAACATGATTGTCCATATTGCGGTGAAAAAGATAATGTTACTATAACAGATGAGGCAGACATTTGCCATGAGTGCGGAGAAGTTTACACATAGCCGTTCGTTAAAAGAAATGGCGGAATCTTGCCTACATCAAACAACAGCCAAAGGCAGAAACGGGTTCAATATAGGAAACCTCTTGAGGAGTATGCAATCCCACAGCGGTCCTCTAATACTGCGATGTGCTTGCTACTGTGGCACCCTACTTCTGCCGTTTGGCGTACCGTTAGTTTACATTTTTCTCTTAAATTTGTTATAGTTTAAATTTTCAAGGAGGCAATATGCCACAATATGACTACAAGCAAGCAGAAAGAGACCGTTTGCTTAATGAGGATAAATTACGTGAAGCAAGGGATGCTGTTGACAAGAAAATTATGGAAAATGAAGGGGTTCGTGCTGAAGATGATAATAACATTTTCGAAAATTTAAAAGATGATTCAGGGAACTCGAAAAACGCCAACTAACACACAAAGGTTGCCATGTTTCGAATATTTATAATTAACGCTGTGATTGTTGCTTCTTTGATATTAATAATTTTAATGTATATCTGGCTATAACACAGCAACCGTTTGTCAAACGTTGCACGAAATTTTAACCTCTTAGGATTATAAAAATGCGCTTTTTAGATTTGTTTGCAGGAATTGGGGGATTCAGTCTCGGATTAGAACGGGCCGGCATGACCTGTGTTGGCCAAGTTGAGATTGATCCATTCTGTAACAAAGTTTTAGAAAAGCATTGGCCTAACGTAAAACGAATGAAGGATATACACGATGTCACAGGAACAGAATTTGGAACAGTTGAACTTATTTGCGGGGGATTCCCATGCCAGCCCTTTAGTACAGCCGGGAAGCGGCGGGGCGCGAAAGATGACCGTTACCTCTGGCCGGAAATGTTTAATGTTATACAAGCAATACGACCGCGTTGGGTTTTTGGTGAAAATGTTGCTGGAATTGTCAAGATGGAGCTCGACAAAGTGTTATCTGACTTGGAATCAGAAGGCTACGTCTGCCAATCGCTCAATATACCAGCTTGTTCCATCGGTGCAGAACATAACCGCGGTAGAATTTGGATTATTGCCAACACTGACAAAGACGAATTGTGCGGATTTAAATTTTCCAAAGATAAGGAAAACTCGCCGCGGTTATTTGAGGAAAGAATCGAAGCAGGGAGTATGGGGCTCAATGAACTGGGTTCAATATTTGCTATGCCTCGGAGTGATACCTACGCCAGAAATAGGCGAGAGTTTTATGGGATACCCTCTGGGATGGACAGACTTGGAGCGATTGGAAACGCGGTCGTGCCTCAAATAGTAACAATAGTTGGCATGACAATAATGGAAACTGAGCGCATTTTTAAAGATAAGGAAGCGGTTAAAACTCAATGATTGATAAAATAGAAAGTTTAGCATTGCCCTTCGGGTCGCACAACAACCGTATGTTGCCATTTGGTCAAGCGTATTTTCAGGCATACCAAACATCAACATACTATTCCGTTGTCGTAAATTTCCCGGTTGATTGTAGGCCGGGATTAAGGATATAAAATGTCGTGTAGAGGCTGTAGGTATGATGGTGAAGGGAGCGATCACCCTGTGTGTCAAGAGTGTTTGGAAGATTTGCATGAATATAAAAAGTGGACACCGGTTATCCCCCGGCAAAAGATAGAAACCGGGAAACTGGAAGCTCAATTGGAAGAAAAGGCACCCGACAACAGTGCGCCATGCGACAAATGTAAACTGGAAGTTGGCGCACTGCACGGCTGTAATATGTTTGAGTCAAAATGCCCGCTGTCTTTTAAGTCGGCACAGGGCGCGTAGCATTGTCAACCAATTTTAAAGGTAATTGACCATGTGGGAAAGCGTTAAGGAAAGGCTTCCCAAAAAGGGAACCAATTGCGCTGTATATGTAAATGGTGGCAGCAAACATAAATATTTTCGATGGGCTGTATACACCGGTGGCAGTAGTTGGTATGGTGACGGGGGTGGTCAAATGTCGCATGTTTATCCTGATGGGCTTAACAATATTACACACTGGCTACCATTAACAGCACCGTCAGATTCTCACATTAATAAATCTTACAACCCTGTGGAATTGGCTAAATTGGTTCCGTCAAACTGGACCGATCCATTGTTGGCTGGTAAAAACAAGGCCCTAACGGGTGAAGCGGGCAAGTGGGGGTGTCCTGATATCGAAAATTTACTTAATGCGATACGAGAACGTATAAAAGCAGCCAACCACTTGCCCTCTGATAAAAACAACAACCGCATGGTGCAATGTAGCAACCACGAGCCTGGAAAATCCTGTGATATTTATTCTTGCTCATGGAAATGCGGTAATAGCCCGTGCGAGATAACTGCGCAAAACCATGCGTAAACATTGGCCACCATTAAGGATAATGATATGATAATAAAAGAATATTTTAAAGAAAGCAAGTTAAATTGTAGATGCGGTTGTGGCTTGCCACCTCAGCTAACTATAATTTTTATAGTTTACTCATTGCGAATAACTTTACGTGTACCAATTTATATTATAAGCGGAGCGAGGTGTCTTAGGCATAATAAAGCTGAAGGTGGTGGCGAAAGCTCGCTTCATCTGCCACTAAAAGACAGAAAAAACGACCACGGCGCGACCGAAGATACTGGGGCGCTTGACATTGTAATACACAGTGTTGCAAAGCACCGGCATTACGAATATGACTTGATAAAAACCGCCCCGCATTTAGGAGTTACTGGCATTGGTATAAAAAACAACAAAATGGCTCATATAGATAACGGCAACGGGACCAACAGACCCGCTATTTGGACGTATTGACAAGGATGGAACATGGAACAAAACGACGCACAAAAGGAGCTTGATCAAATAAGATTTGACCTTGACGCTGATCTAAAAAGAAGGTTTAAGCTCGCAATAGCAAAAGTTAGTGCAGAAAATAAAAACAACGATATAAACCAAACTTCTTATTTGATTGCTGCCATTAAAGATTTTTGTGCTAAAATGGGCGTGTGATGGCCATAGATTTCGACTTAATTAATAAATCTATTTTGTCAAGCTACAAATCCATTATAACGGATTGGATTCCTGGTGGCAACTTTGAGGGGGATCAATATGTTGTTTGTAGTCCGTTTAGAGAGGACAAGAACCCAGGGTCATTTAAAATAAACACATCTACTGGTGTATACAAAGACTTTAACGACGCCGCTGTATCTGGAGCCGATCCAATTAATTTGTATGCTATGTTAAATGGGCTGTCACAGGGAGACGCAGCAAAAGAGCTTGCCGAAAAATATTCCACAGGACAGGCACTAACTCCTTCACCGAAAAAAGATATTAAAATATGGAAAACAATTTCACCAGTCCCCAAAGATGCGCCCGCCCCACCAAAGACACACATTCGACGCGAGGGCAAGACCTGGGTAGAAAGGAAAATAAACAGTTATTATCCATACCATGATGTTGCTGGAAACTTGATTGGTTACACTTGCCGTATTGTTTTTGCTAACGACAGAAAAGACATTCTACCGTTGACATATTGCACAGACGGCACAGAAAAAGCTTGGCGGTTTAAATCGTTTAACAGGCCCCGCCCTATATATGGGCTTGATGCGCTTGCAAATAATTTACAAGCGCAAGTATTGGTTGTTGAGGGTGAAAAATGTAAAGACGCAGCCACAAAGATTTTAAAAGAATATTTCGAAAGCATCGTTCCGATAGCTTGGATTGGCGGAGGGAAAGGCGCGAAATATATCAACTGGAACCCGCTAAAAGGAAGAAAGGTAATTTTCTGGCCAGACGCAGACTCGCAAACCAAGGGCGGGAAAAGGCTCTCATTCGTAGACCAGCCTGGCCCATCCACTATGATACAAATATATAATTTAATTAAAAGTGAAATATCTGGGGGGAGGTTGATCTCCCCTCCTCACGAATGGACAAACGGTAAAGACATAGCTGACCTAAAGGGTTGGGACGCTGAGAAGGTCCTTCGGTTTATATCTGAAAACATAATTACTTTCGAGAGTATATCACAAAAGCCGAGCGCAGATAAGATTGTTAAATCAGCGCCCTTTCAATGTCTTGGCTACAACTCTTATCAAGGCAACGTAACGTATTACTATTTACCAGTAGGAACCCGTAAAGTAACGGCCCTCTCTCCAGGGAACCACAGCAAAATGAGTCTGTTGTCAATTGCGCCAGTTCAATATTACGAGAGAGAATACAGCAAGTCAAGTGGTGCCGATTTTATGGCAGCAGCAAATGATTGTATGCGACAAAATGAAGCTATTGGCATATATGACCCCCTGCGAGTTCGTGGGCGGGGCGCATGGTTTGATGCAGGACGCACCGTATTACATTTAGGCGACAGGTTGATAGTCGACGGAGAAACGTGTAAGGTTGATGAAATAAAATCTCACTATATTTATGAAGCCGAAATCCCCACAGAACTATCAAGCGATTTCATGGCTGACGAAATGGAAGATAAAGAATCTCGTGTTGTTCTTGACATTTGCAAGCTCTTAAGCTGGGAACACAACATACACGCCGCATTGTTCGCTGGCTGGTTGATGCTCGCGCCAATATGTGGAGCCATTGATTGGCGCCCCCATATATGGTTAACCGGGGAGAGTTCGACTGGTAAATCTTGGACACTTGAAAATGTTGTTGCGCCCATATTAGGCAACACAATGCTTTCTCCAATGAGCAACAGTACAGAGGCTGGCGTTAGACAATTGTTAAAAAACGACGCCTTCCCTATTAAATTCGACGAGATCGAGACAGAAGATCGCGAGGCTGCTGTTAGGGTACAGAGAATTATCGAGCTTGCACGCCAGTCCAGCAACAACAAAAGTGGTGCAATAATAAAGGGGACTATAACAGGACGAGCGCTTACTTACTGTGTTAGAAGCTGTTTTTTGTTTTCATCTGTCAACCCACAAATTAAACAGCAAGCCGATGAATCAAGAATAAAGATGTTAAACCTTGTCAAGAGAGACGATTATATATCAGGAAGTAAGTTCGACAAACTTTCTAAGATGGTAATCGATACATTGACCAATGATTATTGTAGAAGGTTCCGCGCAAGGGCAATAAAGCTTATACCAACAATCAGAAGTAATGCAGAGATATTCTCCCGCGTAGTAAGCAAATCGTTAAGATCGAGACGGGGTGGCGATCAGATTGGCACGCTTTTGGCAGGAGCCTATAACATTAAAAACAGCAACACTGTAAAGGAAAGTTTAGCGCTTGAATATGTTGAATCTATTGATTGGGATAATGACAGCATAGGACAGCCAAAATCCGACCAAGATAGGCTTGTCGAGTTGATTTTGCAGCAACTAATTAAGACAAATGGGAATAACACCGAGGCAATAGGTTCACTGTTGAGAAAAGCTGGTCGCGATCCTGTTGATAATTTTGGTGCTGAAGCACTTAGGATACAGGTCGAACACGACAGGCAGGAGTCTCGTCATTTTTTGAGAAAGTATGGGATAACCACCATAACAGACAGGGAGCGAGGAAGCTACGACATAGGATTTGCAGACAACCACAGTCAATTGATGGGGCTGTTACAAGAAACGCCTTGGCGAAACGGATACAAAAATATACTCATAAGATATGACGGTGCATATAAAAAAACGGCAGTATATGCTGACAAAATGAGAAGCCAAAGCGTTTGTATTCCGTATAAAAATATTTTCCCACAGGACATTGACGAGGACCAAGACTATATTTATTGAAGAAAGGTGAGGAGATGATCTATACAATTAGAGAGCTATACGTTTTTTTGTTAATGCTAATAATATTGCTTTGTGCTAAACATTGTAATTGTCAACAACTAATAGCAAAAGACAGCAACGGTTTGATCGTTGAAATAAAAGAGAAATACGGCAATGTTATATATGATTCATGCACGATAATTATGAAACACGATGGCGACTTTGTTGTTATCCACCGCGACGGCACTGTTGGTAGATACCCAGAAACATTTCATTCTTTGCGGGTGTGGAAGCGCAAACCCTGAGACAGCCTTTCTTGTATTTCGCCTGTATGCCTGATCTCATCAGCTATACCACCATATTTCGAGACCATTTTAATGAAATTTTTCTGTTCTGCACTAAGCCGATCTTTTGAAGTTTTTGCGTCAAATGCTATAAACCTTGGTACAGTAGTACGCCCAATATTTTCAACTTTAAATCCTACTGTGTCAAGTATTCCTTTGCCCATTCCGTATTTGACAGGGCGTGGGTTTTCTAAAATAAGGTATTTTTTACCCCGATCTGTCCATTCTCGTACGACAGTCCCATTCCACGCAAGACCTGTCGGATTCGGCCACAGCTTGATGCCAGGCAATTTATTTGCCTCGATCAGTATTGAGTTTTTAAGGTTGGCGTGGTTCACAGTCTACCTCGAAAAGCCCCTGTTTTCCCGAAACTGGGAAAGGGACAATGTTTGTAATGTTGTCTAATTGCCACGCGAAACGCCCGTCGCTGTAGTCTCCGCACCAAAGTTCGTGTTGTGGTAATATTGGCCTCAATGTTTCAGCTTTGTATATGTTTGTAACTTTGACGACAGCGACAGCATGGCCGAAATTAAGCCGGTTTCGCAGCAAATCGCCTATACCAAATGGGAAATATCCGTCGAGTAAATCGTTAAGAGCTCTTTTGCTTAAACCGCCCTTTGCTGCACAAATTAAAAGCGGCCCTCTATACGAGTGTCTCCAGTGTCTTGTCTCGTATGTTTTCAGTTTAAGCGCGACCAGTGTCGCCCACGGCTCCCATAGGCTAACAGCTTTCACTCTCGCGCGCTTTCTGTATATTATCTATACTGTTAATAATTGCTAAACTTTCGAGGATTTTTATTAAAGGTTCCTCGATTCCCCAGACCTCACACTCCCGGCAGTCAGCACCACAACAGTTGATGCAGTTAAGTTCGTGTATAGTCTCCTTTACTTGTGCAACTGTTACTAATTTATCGTTCAAGCCTGCCTCCTCATTGTTCATACAACATATTTATTGGTACCGCGTCAATCTTTCGGCAACGCCTTTGTCTTAAATTCCACATTATGTGAGCCCACTTGGGTTTGTATCCACGCTGTCGCCCTATCTCCTGTAGTTCTTCAAGCGACTCGGCTCGACCAACCTCTTGGCGTCGTGCAACTCGCGCCTGTTCCTCTTGTCGTTCACGATCTGTTTTAACCTCTTTGAGTACTGCCTCAACTGTTTTTGGTAGTTCTCGACCATTAACATAGATGTGGCCGCATTCTGGACAGATTGGATTCGGAACGTGAACGTGAAAACACTTAGGACACATTCGTATGTTAACAACACTCTCGCCATCTTGTTTGCGGCTCCACCTTACACCATCAAGCGTCCAGTGTCGACAGGCATCAGGCATACCATGTCGCAGATAGTTCCCCACGTGATCCAGGATATATGCATGTTTTTTCCCTGGTGCGATTCGTCCAGCCCGCCCCCACTGTTGCAGGCACAGCGTCAGCGATTGGGTTGGCCTCAAACCTATAGCGCAACCGCACACCGGGACGTCAAACCCCTCAGACACGAGATCGCAGGAACACAATACGAGATATTTACCCGACGCTAATCCTCCAAATAATTGTGTTCTAATATTCTCTGGCGTCTTACCAGACACCGCAGCAGCGGAAATCCCCGACTCGTTAAACTCCTCTGCGACATGTTCCGCATGTCTTACAGAAACACAGAATGCAATGGCTGGTATACCATAACACAGTTTTCGGTAATGTGCAGGAACTGCACCGTATATTCTTTTTTTGTCAACTCGCTTTATAAGCTCACCCTTTTCATAATCCCCAGCGACCCGCCGTATACCTGTTAAATCAATCCCGATATCGGGTGCGTACAGTTTATACGGACTGAGATATTCTGGGGTGAGATCGAGTATTTGAGGCCCTTGTATCAGCGTATCAAAAAACCCACCAGCATTGACACCAAGGCCCTGACCGCTTGTCCTACATGGTGTCGCCGTAACTCCGAGTATTAATGCATCAGAAAAATAATTTGCCACTTTACCCCATTTGTTTTTATTGACAACGTGATGCGCCTCGTCGAATATGATCATGCCTGGTGGTGGCACTCGCTCAAGTCGTCTAATCAAAGTATCTATTGACGCTATTTGTATTTTGTCCGCAGTCTGAGTGTGCCCAGGCGCAATAATACCATGTGGTGCGCCTGCTTCATTCAATTTTTTTGACACCTGTTGCCAGAGATATGATCTGTGCACCACAATGAGAGTGCGATTTCCGAGCGCTGCCGCCTGGGTCGCTATTGACGTAAACACTACAGTTTTACCACTTCCTGTCGGTTTTACGAGGAGCGGCGCCCGGTAGCCTTGACGAAGCGCTAATCTGATGCGGTTTTCTGCATCTAACTGATAGTCACGGAGTTTATAGAGCATACGGTTTTTTAAGCATGCTAATAACACAATCATTCATACAATGGCAACAAAAAACACAAAACCTAATAGCAATTATGTCGCCGTCTTCATTTTTACCCGTTGCGTAACATGGAGGTTTTTTGCGCAAACCAGATTGATTCTCAACAATTTTCTTTGCTCTTCCAATGTCCTCCACAGGATCGGCAGAGCTGTCGTCCCATTTAACCATACAACTATCCTTTCCCTTTTCTATCGTGGTCTAAATGCGCAATTGTCAACACAACTCGCGAGCCGGTAACTGGGTGAGGTGTGTAGTTTTTTGCTCTACAAAGCGGGTATGCTGGCGACCCCTCGCAACGATTGTCAGCTCGCCTTAAAATTGCTGGCCTGATATAGGTTTTCCAGTTTGCAGGATATTTTTTGTAGTCTATTGGCATAGCAAGCGAAGCGCCTCTCTAATTGATATTGTTTTTCTATAATATTTTAATGGCTTTTTAGACTCGCACAGCCTGAGTGCAATTCTGTGTATATTAATGTTAATTTCTTCCGAGTTAGGTATGTAGCTGTTCCAATGCCTATCGTTTATAATGTTCCAGTTTTTCCAGTAATCAGCAATCTTAAAGCCCCGGTTAAGGCACTCTTTTCTTAAAGATTGATATCGTCTGTATGTAAACTCGCCCTTGTCAAGAAAAAACTTCATGTGTCCAGTGCCGAGAGTGTACGATTCTGGTATGTCGTCAAATTTACCGCACTCTAATCGTTTGCTATACAAATGGCAGATGCGTTTTATCTCTCGATGCTCTGCTAACAGGTGAACATCTATTAATTTTTCGGCTGCAACCAAGTTGATTCTGGACATAAAAACCTCCTTACTAATAAAATATAACACAAAATTTAATTGATGTCAATAAAAAAAAGTAAAAAAAAGTAAAAAAAAGTATTGACAATTATGGTTTTTTGTGTTATATTTATATATAGATAGCAACAAAAGCCAGGAGAATAAAAACGAAACAATTAACAATTATGCGTAAAATAACCAAAAACCAGGAGGCAGAAAATGGATAATCTGAGTATATCTGAAATGCTTAACAGTTCTCATGCCAAAAACCTTAATACAAAACCGGCAAAAAATAAATTTCTTACTTGGTATCTTGACACATACAAAGACCGTGTTTATATAGTGTCCTTAGATGAGAAGGTGAAGCTGGTTACAGATGACCGCGAAAGAGCGTTTTCTTTTTTCGAAAGCAAATAACCAAACGGAGATTATTATGTTCCCCAGCACAGTTGGAAAAATTGAGGTAACTATTATGGGTGATCGTATTGTCACCCGCAACCGAGAGTCGTTTACAGTCTCAGAATTTGAGCCGCTAATAGCTGACGTCCCAGAAAACGATCTCGATGGTATTATTGATGGCGATTACGACGGGCAGAGAATCAGCCTATATATCATTATTTACCTCGTCGGCGAAAACGAAATTGAGGCCAGGTTTAAAAACGGATGGCTTGACGCATGGGCCTGGTTTAACGATTATGAGCGCGAAATGGCAACAGAGAATATTACCGCAGAAGATATGAGGATGATATGATGGAAACAATTGAGGATGCTCTAATTAGTGCAGTTAAATACGGCGTAACCGAAGGGAGCGGGTTCCCCAGCCATGTTGTTATAAATCTAAATGATATCTATATTTATATTGACGGTAAGAGAATAGAAAAGCCCGACTATACCGACATTTACGACAGCGAATACGACCATATAATTAGTCGGGCTTTTCTTGGAGGCGGAAAATATATTAAATTTGATGCAACACTAAGCGATACTGATTTTTATCCAGACACACAGTGTTGTTATACAATGACTGTGGTAATGGCAGTTCTGTAAAAATTTAACACAGAGGTAATTATGGTCAAAAACAAAATCCCCAACATACCAGAACCGCCACCAGCGCCTCCAATAGTGGAGCGCCTAAACTATTCTCGCGTGTTTCCCGCTCGTCAATGCACACGCGAAGAGTGGAAGCGCTACGACGTTATGCAAAGGCAAATAAGGATTATGAAAAGCCCTGCCCGCTTTAGGGCCGTTACTATACGACGTGGCTCGTGGGGTAGCTCTTCTATATTTGGGCGCTGCCCATTCTGCAATTGTGTTACAATTTTTGGCTACTGCAATTCATGTAACTATTGTCGAGTGTGTGCTGCCTGTCGTCAAGTCATACAAAAAGATGGTACAACCCTACCGATATTGTACAACGAGGAAAAGGACAGAGTCTCGCATGGAATTTGCAAAAAGTGTCTTAGAGAAAAATATCCAGAGGAATATAGTAAACTACACAAACGAGGCTTGGTTTGATTAAAATCAGATGCTCAATGCTTCCTCGATGCCTTGATTGTATGCGTGCCGCTGCATGTAATCAGTTTTCTGATATTGTTGAAGGTGCTGGCTATTCGCTTAATGTAAAGGGCACCGGAATCTACACGGCTGTCGGAATAGGCACCCATGAATCAGCTCGTTATATGTTGTCGCATAAAATAACAAGCGGGGTATTGCCTCCAGTCGGAAGATGTATTGAGGCTGGCATTGAAGAATATTGGCGCAAATTCAGCGAATTTGAAACAGTGGAATACGACAACGTTACACCTTCTCAAGATGTTGGTGCGTATCAAATTAATGTATTGACAAAAGCTTTTCATCGCGACATAGCACCACGTCTGAAGTTCCCGGAAAACGCAAACCCAAGCGACCATCTTGAATTATTTTTAAAAGCCCGCATAGGTGACGATGCAGAATTGAGCGGCCACATTGACACGTTAACAAGCCATTCTTTATTAGATACAAAATCAGGTAAAATGCTTCGACCAACACATACACAGGTCGGAGGTTATACCAATCTATTAACCGCCAACAAAAGGAGGAAACGCGAAAATATTATAATAGCACATCTACCGAGAGTACGAAAAGAGAAAGTGTATCCGGGTACGACGCTTGATTCGTACCCGGTTGACTTTTGCATAAACGAATCTTGGTATCTTGTAAATCAGGTTTTACGTGATGTAAAAAATTTTATAAAATCGGGTAATCCCGCCAGCTTTCAAGCTAATCCACAGTCTACGTTGTGCTCAAAGAAATATTGTCGGGCGCATGGAACAAAGTTTTGTGAGTATTATTAAAGGATGAAAATTTATGGTGTTAAGAAACATTAAACTATTACCAGAACAAAAAAAATATACAAAAAAATAAAATCATTGCCGAGAGGTTCTGGGAAATCGGTGTTAATAGCATATTTATACCTCAAAGACGAAGGCGCAAAAAACTATTTGCGCGAATATGTTACAATGCCAATGGCGGACAGATCTCCAAAGAGCATTGTTAATTCAGGTCTTTAAGCAAAAGGAGGAAACAATTGTCACAATGTGTTAGGTTGGGTAAAAAGAAAATTACTTTTTTCGGTTGTAAAGATTGTGACCCGCTTAGAAAGAAAGCAAAAAAGCTTAGGCCCAACAACAAATTTTGCGATCCCGAATGTCGCAAATATGTGTTATTATTAAACAGTTCTGATGGTGTCGATTTGCCACCAGATCCTAATGACCAAATGAATGCTTTGAAAAATAGAATTGAGTTTTTAGAAAATCAAGTGTCACAACTTCAGCAAGGAGCACAAAAACGATGTTATTAAAAAAGAGACCACGCCAATTGACAGAGGCAAAACAAACCCCAGACATATCAGAAATAAACCCTGACCACTGGGAAACCAAATTAATTAAATTTTCTACTGAAACATTTAGGAGGTTAAAAAGGTTATGGCAAAAAACCAGCAAGCCCAAAAAACGATAACTGAGACAAAAGACAATTTGCTTGATTCCATTTTTGACAGAATGGAAAACAGTTATCATATTCCGAAAGCTCAAATAACTTCTGTATTGAGAGAGACAGCGTTTAAGGACGAAAAAGTCGCGTCTGACTCAGAAATGATATCTCTTCTGTCTGTTGCCGACAAATACAAACTCGATCCATTTATCCGCGAGATATACGCTTTTAGAAACAAAAAGGGTGTATTAACCAATATTATCGGCATTGACGGATGGATTAAAATAATGAACAACCGCCTGACCTTTAAGGGTTTTAAGTTAGAAGAAGCTGAAAATTTTATAACTGTCGGAAAATCGAAGCCATGCCCTGAATGGATGGAAATACATATTTTCGATTCTGATCGTGATCACCCTATTATAATCCGCGAGTATCTTGACGAATGCTACAACGGAGGTAAGTTTAGTTCCGACCCTTGGGATACTCACACAAAAAGATTTTTGCGTTGGAAAACCCTTGCCCAGGGTGTGCGCGTTGCTTATGGTGTAAACGAGGTAATAGACAAAGATGAGGCCGAGCGTATTGACATTGGTATAGTTGGAGAACAAGGCGTTGACCTCGAAACACCAGACACGGCCGAGCAGTTACCAGCCGATACAGAAGCAATACCAGAAGCACCACAGGAACAGCAGGAGCCACCAGCACCACAACCTGAACCAGCAAAAGAGGAAACCAAGCCACCTGACGACCAAACCGACCAATTGAGAAAGAATGCTGCGTCGACAGGTGCTCCAGCACCACGAAAGAAAGAAACAGTCGAACAGGTTGAGGCTGAAATGTCGGTACAGGAGGAACCGCCAGAAGATCAACCAGACACGTCTCCACCCCAATCGCCAAAACAAAAGAAAGAAATACCAGATTTTTTTTAAGACAAATTTAACTTAACAAAAGGATAACAAATGGATTTAATAAAACTAATCAAAGCAGCTATGAAATACTATGCTGTCCACGACAATTATTGCCGCCTTACTGAGCCACATAGAAAACATGAGGAAGCTAATCTCGCACGCGCAAAGGAGAAAGCCGACGAAGCCGTTATCGAGTTTTTTTCCAACTTTATCGGCTCTGACGTTAAGTCGACCGTAAGCAATGGAATAGACATGAAAGAAATAAGGCAGGAGATTACAAACCAGGTGTCTAAAATGGAAGCGCATTTAAAAGAAAACGCTGTTGACATGAACAAGGTTTCAACCGCAATTAATAACGCTGTTGAAAGACTTGCTAATAAGTTCGAGAAAAGAATAACCGCACTGGTTGACGAAATAACAAAACCTTCGCCACAACCCAAAAAACAGAAAAATAAGAACGATCTTATATAGGAGGCAACTTGCATTTTAAAATAAGAAACTATCGGGCTGTAAAGAATGCCGATATCGAGCTTGGTGTTCTCACAGCCTTGTATGGCAAAAACGATGTTGGTAAAACATCAACCCTTGACGCTGTCAGATCGGCGGCAACAGCAGATGGTAACCCTTTTGGTAAAGAAATACCTACAAAATATTCGAGCATGTTTGTACATTCGGGAACACCATCAGGGTTTGTAGAAATAAAAGACGAAGATAATGTCGCCCGCATCGACTATCCAGGGTGTAAATATTCCAGCAAAGGAAAACCTATAAAAATATCCAGGGTGGCCGCTGGCCTCGATTCTCTCGCTGACATGAGCAACCCCAATAGGCTGAAATATATAACCGACATGATGGATGCGGCACCGACCCAGAGAGAACTTGTAAACGCTCTGATTGATGCTGGTGTACTTGGTAAGGGGTATAAGCCACAACCACAAGACACCAAAGAACCAGATTTATTTACTCGTCTTTGGGAACTTGTTGATCTTAACGGGTACGACATTGCATATTCAAAAGTCAAGGAAAAAGGGGCTGTTCTTAAGGGGCGATGGGAACAACTAACAGGCGCTAATTATGGAAAACGAATAGCAGAAAAATGGCTCCCCGACAGCTGGGCTGCCGATCTTGAAAAAACCGAAGAGGCTGCTTTGATTGACGAACTTAACTCTGCCAAACAATGGCACGAGGCAGCTATCAGCTCGACGGCTGTTGAAGAATCTGAAAAGAAAGAACTGCAACGGATCGCTGGAAACGTTGAGACCATAAAATCAACGCTAAAGGTGCTCGAAAAATCGCTTGCTGTAACTGATCGTGAAATAGTAAAAAAATCAGAGGGGCGACGCAAAATTGAGGGGGCTACTCCGTCTGTAATATTTGAGTGCCCCTCTTGTAAAGACCGCCTTATCGTGAAAAACAATAAACTCATAAAAGCCGAAAACACAGCTACCGACAAAAAATCTGTTGAGAAAGAGCTGGCAAAGATAGACAAAGAACTTAATGCCCTAAATAAACAAAGAGATACTATTATACGTCAACAAGGAGAGCGCAAATCAGAACTTGAACTGGCGGAGCAGGCAGTCGAAAAATTAAAAACTCCGACTCCTGGAGGAAAGATTTCTGACGAGGCTGGAATTGCTGATGCTGCGAACAGGCTCGAACT
The DNA here is from genome assembly GCA_028278335.1 of Chitinivibrionales bacterium. Lineage (GTDB taxonomy): Bacteria > Fibrobacterota > Chitinivibrionia > Chitinivibrionales > JANQEN01 > JANQEN01. The sequence continues at coordinate 18,685 of JANQEN010000186.1, forward strand.
TGCAGAGGATCGACTCAGCGCCTTCAGGTTACACAGAGATGCGAGGTTGGCAAATGATAATATCAATGGGAACTTAAAATTACAGGCGATACTCGCTCCAGCAGGATTACGTAGGACGAAATTGATCGATAAATTTAAAATGATTAACAACTCTATGAGAGCGCTCACCGATCTTGTTGGCTGGAAAACAGTCGAAATAAACGACGCTGGAGACATACTTGCAGGAGGGGTCCCGTTCGGACGCCTGATCGCTAAATCAGACCGGTACCGTGTGCGGGTACTACTACAGTTAATGTGTGCCATGGCCGAGAAATCAGCATTTGTAATTATTGACGATGCTGACGAGCTGACCGAGTCGCTGCGGTCTCAACTATTTCGGGTCGTTCTGGAATCAAAAAAACGAGCGGTTATTGTCTCAGCGCTGAATGATAAATCTAATCTGAAAATACCCAAAATCGATGGGTTCCGGTCCTATTGGGTTGAGGACGGAGAGGCGAAGGAGGCGACAGCATGACAACTAAAAACGGTGAATTACTCCTCACCCCAGAGGAGCTTGCTGAGAGATGGCAAATCAGTACCCAAACATTATATAACTGGAGGTGTCAAAAAACTGGATTTTTTAAATGCGTTAAAATAGGCTCTAAAACGAGATACAGGCTCAGCGATGTAAAAGATTACGAATCTCGAAAACAATAGACCAAATCTGGGCAGAATTCCACGAATTAAGGTCGAGAGGTGTAATATTACCTCTCGACCTTTTGTTGTCTCAAATGGGCTTAAAATACGTGATAGGCGATAAACTGATCCTCGATCCCGATAGTGCCGGAAAAATTGCCCGGTGCGAATTGCGCTGACGCGTTAGCGCACTCCAGAACCATAGAGGTAGTATTTAAGTGCGGGATCTTTATGGTGCCGGGGACGACCGACGTCCCGGTTAAAACAATTACGGGTACCATCATATAATCGGTACCGCCCGAAATTACGGCCAGTATCTCAGCCGGCCACGTTGTTTGAGGGTCGATCTGGCACGTAGTCCCGGCCGCCGTTCCGAACATTTGGGGGATCCTGAGAACGATCAGAGATCCGACCCTTAAATAACGACAGGTTCCGGTCTGTTCGACCGTGACGTATGTCGTCGTAATTTTCATCCCTGTGGTGCCGCTTACCGAGTAGTCACTCACTGAGTTACTGAGGGCGATATTAGGACACGACCCATCAGCATCCAACTCCTGGTGATTATGGCCTGTCGCTGCATTTGTGCCATGAAACGAGTCCATAAATGTAGGTGTTAAATATGTTCCATCATTAAAATTTATTTTTGCCATAAGTAAAGTCCTTTATGGTACGTAGGTATAATTAAATGCAGTCCACTCCGGTTTTAATCTGTTAAAAAGAGCCTCTAAATTTGGTGCCGCCGCTACACCCGTTACCGTTACTGTTATATTGTATGGATTATCAACAAAGGGAGAATCGTATAATTGCCCTGGCAGTTGAGTAGCAGGCGGGCTTGACGTGTGCACCATAAACCCAATGGCGTCAGACCCTTCGGCTATTGACACAGTATACTCTCCTGACCCCATAGCGTTTCCAACAGTTTCAAAATAATCTTTACTTAGTCCACCCCTCGCACGCATAGCTGATATAATTTGATTGCGACGTTCATCAGTTGTTAATCCTGCCCTTGACAAATTATAAACACTTTCGTATTCTTCAAGTAACGTGTCTGTCTCGTCAGGAAAAATCTCCTCGTTAAACAGCTCGCCGTTTTCCTCCATAATATCCATGTGCTTGCCAAATATATAAAGATTTTCATCGAGCACGTTCATAGCCATTGACAAGTCATACAATTGAGCGTGACAACCAATTGGAAAATAGTTGTCCTCATTTGGTATTGACTCGCCAGCTATGTCAGTTGTAAACTCATCAGGCGCAACGCCACCTTGCCCAAGAACTTCAGCACCTGGGGTAAATTGAGTTGGTATCACAACAAGCTTTGAGCCTCTTTTCAATTTTAAGAAATCACTATTCGAGGAATCTAAAGAGATAAATTCATCAGATGGCGTAAAACCAGTATACCCACTGTCTCCAGTAGCGTCTTCGCTTGCGTTCCTTTCTCTCACTACAGAGCCGACATTCGAACCCGGTAAATAGTCTGCTGTGCAATTCGAAACCGCGTTGTTTCTTAATATAAACACTTGATTAGCAATTGCATTTGTAAACCTTATGCCGCCGCCGGTCGTGCCTTGACCGTAATAAGTATTATTCTCAACTAATGGCTGAGAAATGGTACGCCAATCAATGATATAAATACCAGCGTATGTTGCCGCAAAAATTTTATTACCAATTATTTTATGAGTGTTACCAGAAGCGGTACCACCATCGGAGAAACTAATGCCGCTGTCTTCTACGCTGTTGCCGTCAATAATGTTTTCCTTTATTTCATAATGCGACACTGCTGTACCAACGGACTGAATTGCTATCGTTGCTGCGGCATTATGCCCTGCACCAGTTACCCCTGTTCGTTTTATCTTAAGTTTATTTATTTTTATTCGCTGGCTGTGACCAGGCACAGTATTGGCAAGCCATAGCCAATAGTTTACTCCAGGATCGGCACTTATCAAGTGCCCAGCGGTTGGGTCTCCCCCCGGATCGGTATCAGAAGTTATCTCAATTTCGTATACCCCAAAATCCCATCCAGCAAAACTAAATGTGCTATTTTCTGTCGAAGCTCCAACACATAAAACTCTATGACTACTTGTCAATGGGTTCTGAGCAGCTTTTAATGCTGTTAGTGCTGCGACACCTGTTGCGTATGTTCCACCACTGCCGAAAGTCCAGTCGGCCATTAAATTTTATTCCTCTCTATAATTACTTGGTATTCCAAGCAATGATTTAGGAACCCATAAACCACGCAGAATATGTTCATGCCTTGGATTCCAGTCGGTACCCTCGTCATAGAAATCAATCTCGCCATCAGTCGCTATAAGAGACGGCTGTAGCCCCCCCGGTTCGGTGACTTCGCCATCTTCTGCTATCCATACTGGATCAAGAGCCATTATGGTGACGTCCTTGTTCTACCCGAACCTGTTACATTTATAACATGAGAAGTTGTGGTGTTATCACGCTTCTTAAATGTAATGTCACCAGCAGTAGGATCGTCAACAGTATATTTGCCGGATGTTCTTGCGAGTATTTCCGTTATTATAGTTGACAATGCGACAGTATCTACATTAGTCGCCAATAGTTTTGTTATACTGTTTTTGTTCAAACTGTCAATCTCAGCGTCGAAATCAACACCGCCATTATCGTCAGCCAACTTCGTAAGCATTCCAGCGAGTGTTGCTGCGCCACCATCGAGAGCAACTGGGGTGCCTACTCTGTTACCGATTTTTTCAAGCGAATCTGTTGTCGCATCAAAGTCGGCACCAGCGTTGTCGTCTATCATTTTTAACAACATTCCTGCAAGCGTCGCTGCCCCACTGTCAATTGCCGATGGCGCCCCAATTGCCTGTATAGGAGCCCTGTTTTCAATACTGAAATGAGCAATAGCAGCATTCAGCGTATCACCGGCAACAACCGCACCAGCCACAACAACTGTGTAGTTGGCCCCTGCTTCGTAAAACGCATCAGCCGAAAGATCAATGGTACAAGCGTGTAGACCTGTTAGACTGTCAAAGTCTTCTGTGTCAGTTATACCAGCGGTTGATTGCGTAGCACCATTGTCTTTGTAAACCTGTACAGTGCCATCAGTCGCCCGCGTTACACTTGCATTGTTGTCGTCAAAAGTATTCCAAAGGAAATGAACAGTTTCATCCTCTTTGTAATCTCCCAAATATGGGGGATCGCTTATATGTGAAGCCATAATTTACCCCTATTTATTAAAAAAGGTTAAAGCCATATTTCCTATCATTGACAAAAGAGCACTTACAGCAACAACATAGAACCAGTTGAGTCGGTTATTGTATTTGTTACGAAAATCGTCCAGCTTTTCAAATAACGTTTTTACCAGCTCTTTCAAATCTTCTATGCTTTTGTCAACGCCCTTGTGCTTTTCATCGCACAATTCACGATTGTATTCTTCACCCATAATTAACTCCCTGATATGTTGTCATTAATTTTAAAAATCAATTCCATACCAGCTTGACGAGAGCTGGCATCAGCACCAGCATTAAGTTTTATTGCCGCCCCGTAAAAATGACCGTCAGCAATATTGGATATTGACGATGGGTCAAAGCTCCACTCGACAACCATTAGACCGTCGGACCGTTTTCGACTTGCTAAATATAATACGCTTGCTGTGTAAAGATCGTTACCGATCCTGACCCAGTTCGCTGAGCTGGAGTCTGGCGGGCTCACCTTGTAAACTGTTGCCGTTAGCGCCGTTTGCTCCTCGATATTAGAATCATTAACAACAATATCACCAGAGGCAGTTGAGTTTAAATTGACCTCAATAATTGGCAACTCTTTAAAAGGGTATGTGAAATTAATAACGTTTTGTTTTAACATTACAGCCTCACACGAATTTTTAAACCGTCGTCTGTATTTCCATCGTCACCCTTTATTTCATGTGTAAACGGACATTCGTGCCATCCGCCCTTTACTAAATAAACCTGAACAAGATCATCAGGATCGGTGCCACCCAACGGCAACAACTCAACTGTGCCGTCTGCTGCTGTGTTTATATAGTTCACATAAGCATCGTCGCCACCTTCGTTTACAAAATGCACATCTTTGGGTGTTTCAATGTGTGTGTCTATATCAATTGGTTTGTGCCTTGTTGCCTGGTCTGAATTTTGGCTCGGCACAGTAACGTCTTGAGTTGCCATAATAACTCCTTATTTACGTATTGGTGAATGTTTGTATTTTGTCGAATCAAAAAAGAAAAACGGAGCCCCAGCAGGGACAGTAAAATCAACTGTAAGCTTAGGTCTATAACCTATTGTCAATGATTCTTGAGAATGAAAATCTTTTCTAAAACCTGAAGCCACTGCTGTACCGACTAATATCCATCCATAATTTGAGCTATCATCGTTTTTCCAGCTTGTTGTCATTACTGGTATTTCCCAATCATATTTTGTACCATTTGATACAGCGCCAATTACATTGCTGTCCTCTGCACTATTGTCATGATCGTTTGCTGATAAATTTCCAGAAGTCCATAGAACATCTCCGCCAGCGCCGTTCTTGTCAACAGACCTTCTATATGTCGGCTGGCCTCCAGTCGCTGGATTTTCCTGTGTGCCCTCGTCTGTCTTTGTTACGCCAAAATCATGAGTTAACTTGTGTATAGTTAGTGTATTGGAGCCAGCCTGCCCAGTCCCGTCGTCGTATAGCGAGAAAGTACTTGACAATATATCTGCATCGGTCTGCACGTGGTTTACTAAAGAAAACCTTCCAATAGAAGTATATCTTGTTAATCCATCTACCGATAAGTCTGCTGTATCTCCAGAGGCAAATGCTGGTATTGGTCCAAAAACATAGCAATCTTTGTGATCGCCACCGGTCTGTCCAGCCCCTTCACCAAACACAATAGCAGGGTCAATAATTTTATTTTCAGTAGGGGCGGGATAAGTTAAATCCCATGTGTTGTTGTCAATCTTTTGTTTGCTATAAGGTACATAACTGTCAAACACCCACTCACCGTCAACTTTAATTATATAATATGGCTTTGGCAAAGAGAGTGCGATCTTATCATTAGAGGTTCTTTTTAAATCCCAGCGGCTACCGCTGTTCTTTGGTGTTAATCCATTTAAAGTATACCTTATAGTCAACACCTTGCCAACTTTTTGTTTAATAATTTCTTTGATTTTTTTCTCAGTTGAATATTGACGTATCCATCCCCAATCATAATTCCATTCAATAGCCTTGTTTTCATTTTTTAATACAGGTGTAACTGCTGGCTCTCCTGGTAATTTAACCACCATTGTTTCACCTGTGTATAATTTAAGGCCCATTAAATATTTGTTGGTATTTTTATTGTGAAACCCTATTTCGAAAGGACCTTGTTTGATTAGATATTTCACTGTTGGATGATCCTTTTCAATTATTAAATTATCAAAAGCAGAAAGGTTCCCATTAATATCTTTTGGTACATTGCAATTTTCACCACCAGCAGCAAGCCTGTAAATCCTTTTTCCAGAACTGTCATTAATGCCAGTGTCGTATAAATTAGCTCCTAAATATCTTTTATTTAAATTCACTTTTTCACCTTTATTGGTTTTAAACCTCTGTTACCGAAACTGTGCCAGCCCTCACAAAACTAGTGTTTGCGATACTCACATCCGCTGCTGGAACTGTTATTGTGACATTGTCAGCCCCGTATGATTTTGCTATGTAATAAAGTGTTGACAAATACAAATCTTCTCCAGGCTCCATTGTGTTTAATTCAGCCTCTATTGCGTCCTTTATATCATCAGTATCGACAGAGCCTGTCGCAGGAGCCGTAACAGTCATTGTTACATTTTGAGACGATTCTGTTGCACCTGTTACAGTTATGCCAAGCATTCCCAATGGGCGCTTGCTATCAATATATGTATCAGTCGCCGATACGAGCCCGGTACCTATTGCACCACCTATTATAGTTTCATCATTTGGGATAGTATATATTCCTACCATGCCAAGCACTCCGTCTGGAGCGTCCACAACAGTCGCATATTGGTTATAGTAAGTTGTCCCACTGTCAACATATTTACTGTTATCCTGATCTAATGCCCAATTTTTGAAATCGAGTGCATTCCCACCAGCAGGAGGTTGTCGTAAAAATGACAAAATATCGGCCAGATATTGTGCGTCAGTATCACCAGAGACCCTCGTTACACCATAGATTGATCCCCAATGATTAAGATTATCAGTGTCAGCAGTGTCAGGAAATTGTTGTTTTGCCAGATAGTCAAGGTATCGATACAAGCCCCACAGACCAGAAGACAGAACAGAACCCATAATATACGCTGTCGAGCCTTGCGAAACATCAGGAGAAGAGTCAAGGTTCTGGTAGTCCGTCAAAACATCAAAAAATATGCTGTCAAAATCTTTACTAAAGGGTGAAACTGTCACTCGCACCTCCAACTGTTACAAAGTCAGATATCGAAACTGGAACGCCGTCAGCCTGATAAATTTCTATTTTATAGTTGACTCGATAAACGCTCCTCGAATCCTTTTCGACTATAACTTTTAATTGTTTTGCTTTACCTGTTGTTAATAGCCAGTTGTATGCTTTTTCTAAGCGCTGTTTAATTAAGTCAATATTATTATCCGTAACCTTGTTTATATCCCTAAGCTTAACACCAAAGTCAGGGTTTTGAAAAAACGTACCTTTCTCGGTGTTAGTAGTATACCAAACATTTGTTGATATATCCGATGACTTTGTCCAGCTCATTGTTGGTACACCGTCAAGCGCATCAATTGTAATCGAGAAATCCATTATTCAGCCTCGGTTTTCTGTGTACAGTGCGCAGCTTTTGACAACACCGGCACGTATGTCGGCGTGCTCGACGTATTACCAGGGCCAGCACATACGTGAGTATGCGCGTTCATAGCTGTAAATATGTCCTCATGTACCAACTGTTTAAGGGTGCCGTCGCCGAGTTCAATGTCTCCATTCGCCTTAAGGGTGATCTTATTGTTGTTGTTCGCAACTTCAATGTCCCCGCCAGATTTACACATGACATATTTGTCCGCATCGGCGTATATACAAACGTCTTTTTCATTTGATAGAGTCGGTCTTGAAGCTGATGGGTCTGCGCTTGCAATCATGGTGTAATTGTTGCCATCAGTTAAAATTATACCAACAGTGTCAGCAGGCGGGAGAGCAGAAAACCCAACATGCTGAAAATATGAACGGCTGGTTATTTCCTCACTCGATGTACGACCAATAGCTGAGAAAACTTTTTGGTATTCCCCTTCGGTAACAGTAATTATTTTACATTTTATTACACTCATATTACTAACTCGTTTATGCGCTCTTTCCCCATTCTTAATAGGGTCCCACTCCCAGTTTCGTTGCTATAAACAAATGTCCGACCATATAATACCAAATGTTCGTATACTCTATTAAATTCATCGTAAACATTTACATAACGGTTAATTTTCCATATTTCACCATTGCCTGCCCTATGCCCTGCTGCCTCGCAGTAATATTGATACCCCTCATTTCTCTGATCCTCACGAATACGAATTGCAACATTTTCTGGGCTTCCTTCATCATCATTTATATGTGCTGAATAATATTTTTTATATCTCATTGTCGAGTCTGTTGCAATCTTCTCTCTGTTTACATGTGGAAAGCTCGACGTATAACGATAACCCTCTGCTTGGCTTGTAACAGATATTGTGCTATAACGACCAGATATATCATCGATCAAATTTGCAGTCTCTACATCTGTGCTGTTTCCTTTTTTGTCAACAGTGACCTTGTAAATAACTTTATCAGCATATCGCTTATTGGTAAGATCGCCTATGTACAAAGCCCCGTTTTCTTGATACAATATCTCAAATCCTACAGAGCGTACGAGGCTGTCTATTCGTTCAAAAACCCTGTCTCCTGGTTCTATTTTAAATTTAGCTTTTGCTGAGAGTGCAGTAAACTCTGAGTCGTATGTGGTAGTATCATCACGTCCCGAAGCCGTTTCGCTTGCATTTACATCGGCGAGCAGCGCTGCGTTGCGGTCTGACATATCAGTCGAATTGTTAAACCCTGTTGTGTCGGCTGCGGTGTCTGCGGTTCCCTTTACTTTGGTGTAAAAATTTGTTTGCCCAATTAGTTCGTCAATAATATTTTTTGGTGTCTCGTTCGCATAGTCTTTATGGACACTGCAATAATTTTCGACGAGCATTGTCGCACGATCCTTGCCAGACAAAGACAGCCTTGCTTCGCCCTTACCAACAAGGCTATCACGAAGCAGTATAACACCACGAAACGCTACAGTACCATCAATTAAAAAATCAATATTGTGTCCTGGCTCAATATCGGAATTAAAATTAACAAGGGTTAAATTAAAAGCATCAGCAACAACGCCATATTGAGTATCAAAGGAATACGCACTGAATTGGTTCTCTTCTGATATTACTTTCCCAGTTTGGTCTGTTACTATAATTTTAACATCCTGTAACATTTAAGCCTCAATTAATACTTTGACATTACCATAAGTAAAGTTAGGGTTTTTAATTGTCGGGTTTAACCTGATCAATCTCTCAGCTGCCTGGTATGATAAATTGCTATTCAAACAAACCAAGTGCATAGATTGGCGCTCAACATATTCTTCGTTTATTCTCTCCCTGTCAAATTTGATTTTATTAACATAAGATTGCAAATACGCGGCCTGGGTCTGTAGTGACCTAAAATCTCGGCCGAGCTGTATAGCTTCATTCATAAACCCCTTAAGCTGTGCAAGCATGGCATCGAGATCGTCCATTGTCATGGTCTCTGGGAGTGGATCGACCTTTTTATAATTGCCCTCAGCGTCAAACGATCTTGCCTGTTCTTTATCCTCGATCTCTCTCCTGTTTGCGTCATCCTCGTCAAGCAACACCGCTGCCTCGTATGCTATGCGAGACGCCCCCATAATATGAACTCTATTTTTATCTGAAGCATTCGAAAGTGTGTCCTTAAGTTCCCGAACACCAACAATAAGATTGTTAATAAAGGTCGGTCCTGAGTCCCTGCCAGTGTTATACAGTTCTACAATCCTATCCACAGCACCATTAATTGACTCCATTAACTGGCCTGGCACAGAAGTGCCGTAATTTATTTGATACATAATAGACGTCGCCGGTGAAGTTAGCGTGCTTTTGTATGCGTCAAGTGTGTTAATAAATGTCTGTGTGTCGGCTGTCCATTTTACTGAGTCGGTCGCGGCTGTCTGTTCTGCTGTTACATCGTCGGTCATGGTATCAGTAGCACCCCTGAATTCCTCTGCAAGCTCTGGTACAATATAACGATCAAAAGTCGTCTCCTCTGTAGTAACATGCTGTAAAAATGTAAAGCTTACCCTTGCTAATTCGTCAGTATCGTCGGCTACAACATTGTATTTTTCTACTTTTCCTGTGATCTCGCCGTATTTTGGATGAGCGAAAGTAATATCATCACGGCTTGATTCGAGGAATGCTAAAAAAATAAAGTGCGACTCATAATCAGGTATCACGGCATAATCAATGTTCCATCCTTCTGTAAACACTGGCGATTTTGTAAACACGCAATCAACCTCAATGCGTCGTGTTTTCTGCCCGATATGTTCAAGCTCGTTTCTATTTGAAAATGGGTACTCATGTACAGCAATGGCGTTCTCAAACCCGTCGCGCACTTCGACAATGTCAAGGTAATAGTTTCCTAATCTGGGCACGTATCTATCAGGCATTATCTGCTCACCGCCCTCGCTGTGGTTTTACCACGGTCTGGGTCATTAAGTTCTGCTGCTGTGTTTTGGGATATTACATTTCCAGCTTTATCTAAATTTACATTTGTATAAACATTCAACTGTACATTTTCAAAATATCGTTGTCTTTGCGTTGGGCTTAAACCAGATATCACACTTTCAGGCAATTTAGCTCCTGTGCTAATCTTTTTTTCAATCATTGCTTGGGTCTGTAATCGTGTTCTCTTTGCAACCTCTGATTCTCCTTCTACAAAAGGCGCTGAGACTACCGTTCCTATACCCTCTCCTAATTTTGGCAGCAACCCAGCTATTTTAAATGCACCGGTACCAAGCTTCAACGCAATACTTAGCATATTACCAATTTCTTTTGCTGTCTGTTCGAGCTGTTGTAGTTTTTTCGGATCATCCATCAATATCTGTATTGAGTCTGCCATATCATTCAAAACGCCTGTTAATGCCTTGTCTGATAATATAGTAAAAGCTGCCCCCAGTCTTTCAAATGCCTGAGACGATGTCGCAGCCACACGTCTATATTTCTTTTCGAGGTTTAATGCTGCGTTTGCGCCTTGATCTATTATCCTATTAAATATTTTAAGTTCTCCTCCATTATTGCGATACTCTGTCGCGAGTATTTTCAGTGGCTTAATCGCACGCTCTGTAAATATTTCCTGTAATTTTGTGACACTTCCGCCCGTCTTTTCGAACAATTCATTTATCACAATGTCAAGGTCTCGCAGTTCTTCGGTTCCAGGCTTAAAAACGTTAACACCAAATTTGCTACTTAAATCTCCTGATTTTGCGAATAATTCATCTAAAAATCGCCTGGCAGCAGTAGCGGCAGCGGCAGGCGTGCCTGCTTCACCGGCTGTTTGGAGTAATGCACCAAAAGTTACGAAATCTTTTCTACTAACAAGACCAGCGCCTTTAAAGGCTCCGAATATTTCTTCACCGTACTCAGCTAAGTTTTTTAAATTTACTTGTGCTATATCACCTTGAGCTGAAAGTATCTCCACAAAATCCATATAAGCTGTTGGTAAAATGTTTTGACCAGACCCCTTAAAAACATTTCTTATTGATGCAAGCAATTTGCCCAGCGCCAGTGTGTCAACACCGGTGCCTTGTATTGCTTTTGAGAACTTTAACAAATTAGCCTCGGCAAGATCAAAGTCGCCTGACTTGTCGATTATCTCCTCTATACCTGACGTTATTACATTGCGAGACACTCCTGTTTCAAGCGAAACAGCGTTAATGGCATCTCTCAATTCAAATTGTCGTTTTGTTGATACCCCAGCTTGAGCAGACAATCTGGCTATTGTCTTATTATAAGATAGTATCTCTCTCGCTTGAAAAGCTATTGTCGCAGCACCAGCAAAACCCAAAAGACCGAACCCTCTACCACCAAAACGGGCAGCACCTCGTAAAATTCTTGCTCTGCGCTGTGCGTGGCGTCTGAGTATCCTCTCTCTTGCTAACGCCTCACGTTTTTCCTGCCTTAGAGCTTCACGACGCCTTTTTTCCTCTTCGCGTTTTCTAAACTTGGTTTGTTTTGCTTCGAGAGCCATTAGGCGCTGTATGTTTTTTTGCCTTGATGCAATTATAGCTTTGTTAGTTTTTTCCTCTGTACCAGCCCTGCGATTCGCTGCAATCCTGTTCGCCTTTTCAAATCTCTTGACAAGACGCTCAAAAGCCTTGACCGCTTTTTTTGCGCTTTTCTGGTCTCCAGTTATTTCTATTCTAATATCGTCGGCCATGATAAAAACCTGTTATCTGTCAATCGCATAGCTGTTAATCGCTTGAACTCTTTTTAACGGGGAGCCATTTTCCGGTAGGGGCCGAACTTTTACTGTGCTCAATGTCGGCCATAATTTCGAGAAAAAACCAATTAGACGGGCTTAACTCGGCGGCTGGCTTGCCAAAGTAACAATAAGCCTTTTCAGCGTATTGATACTTGAAATATTCATGACTGCCTTTTCTGCATTTTTTTTTACTTCAGCTACAACAGCGTTATATTTTTCGTCGCTCAGCTTGTCAGGATCAGGAGAGTTTTCCTCGTGTAAATTATCAAGCTTTTCAGCAAGCGCGTCCTTAATTTCAGGGCGCAACAAACCTCTAAATTCAGTTATACTACACAGTGGTTTGTCTTCATTTTCAGGATCAAATATTGCCCTGTGTAATAGTTGCGTTTCGAACTCGGCTTCGTAAGCGTCAGCGTTTTCAGCACCTATTTTACGGTCCTTAAAAAGTTTGTCTGTCTCGCGCTTGGCTTCACTAAAATCCTGTTCGGTAAGCGTCTTAATTACAACCTTGATTCCTGCGTTCTTGTCCGGCCAGTCAATTAGTTCCTTGACCCTTGCCGTTGATTTTAATACCTCCAAAACTCCCATTGACACCTCCTAAATTTCTGATTTGCTCGCTGCTACGTATGTAAACTGCTCAGACAAAGGTGTATCGCCATCAATAGCGCCCTCTCCTTTACTAAGACACGTAACACCGCCATAGGTAACTCGATCTCCGCCCTTGTACTCAACAGTAAACGTCCCATCTCTGACAGCCGACAAATCAAATGGATAACCACCGACTGGCCTCTGGGCTGTAACCATAAAACCATGACGAGGCGTTTTTTCAGCCCAACCAGTTTTATTCATAAGTTCAACAGCTACAGCATACGTTTCTTCGTTGTCAGCAAACTGGGTAAAATCCTCGAACGTCGCACCATTAAATTCCAAAGAACAATTATTTACATATTCAGGCATAAATCACTCCTTACCCTAAAAATAGGCTGATTTTGTTAGCTATTATGTGTAAACCCTGAACAACATGGGCAGGGATAGACACGTTAAAACGACCCGCTGCGACAGAGTCAGCCTCGACAAGCACCTCGTCGTCGGGTGTGACATTATTCCATATTTCAAGCTCTGACAGCTGTCGTATTACGTCAAGTACCTCGGCTTTTAATTTGTCTTTAGTGCGCTCTGTAGCCTTTGATCTTGCGAACCTAAGAGCTTGGCGGGTTTCAATTGCAAGACGACCATAATCAAGAGACCGTATTGTTGTCAGGTCAAGCTGAGACGGATCAAGTATGCTCGAAGCGTTGGTCGTATAGGTTGTAATCGCTCTAACTATTTGGACTGTTTCACCAGCGCCAACCTCAAGAGGAGTAACACCATTTTCGAGAGTACTTTCCTGCTGCGACCTCGTGAGCCTCTGTGCCGTATCAGATGGTGCTATTCCTGTCAATGCCTCGTAATTATATGGCGCTGCTGGGTCATCATGTGATGCTATTACTGCGCCATACGCAGCGCCAACCTCATAATCAAGACTGTGGCCACGTTCTGTGGTTTTGCTGTATTTCATATATGCACAGGAGATACGACCAGAATTAAGTGTGGTACCGCAAAGTGTTTCGCAAGTGGCCTGTACACCAGTGTAACCAAAAATGCCAACACCTGGCTTGTTTTCAGTCGGTGCTGCGTAAGTGGCAAGGTGGGTTTTTAGCAGACCGAGGTTGGTCGCGTCATTAAGAGTACAGATAATAATATCGTACTTTTCTGGCGCAATTGCTGCGAGTGCATTCGCGATTGACGGGTCTGTTGCGCCTGCTATCACGCTGCCAACCTGAGTTATGGTTACAGTTGTTGCGGTAACACCATTAATTTTGTATGAGCAAGGTATGTTGTTGCCAAGCAATCCGTCGTTGCGTGCTGTCAACGTAACAGTTGCAAGGTTAACACTCGCTGTTACAGGCATGTTATGCTCTTTTGCGTTTATCGCTGTGTCAACTGCTGCCGCAATAGTATTTGCAGAATCACCACTTGTAACAGTAACCTGTACGTATTCGTTGCCAATCCAAAAATCAATTGTCCCGGATGCTGTCGCAGCGTTTGCAATCACTATTGTACCAGTAGCAGCGGTACCCGCAGCGTCGTCAATAGGAACAATTGTGCAATCAATATTAGGAAACGCCTTCAAAGCAGCGCGAGCTGCCAAATGGATTATGGAACCTGTACCGCCTCGGTCTATAGAATCCTGCTCGCTAAATATTTTATACGGCGTATCAGCTGTTGCAGAACCATCAGCGGTTTTCTGCCCTAAAATAGCGACCTTTGGCGCCCCTGACGGCAACGCCGCAACTGCCGTTGTTAGATCATATTCTGAATACTGACCAGGTTTACGAGTGTCAGTATTTATATTGTCGAATTTAATATTAGGACTTGACATTATGTAAGCTCCTTTTTATAAAATTATTTATTTCCTTTTTCCTTCTTTTCTTCGTTGCCAGTAACATAAACAGGAGCTTTGCACTTGACAAGAGACCCATCTCTTATTTTCTGTGTTACGTTACCATCAGCATTAACGAGAACTGGTGTGTCCTTGTCAGTAAGCTGGCCTTGCACTCTGAACCGGAGAGGCACCACAAACTTTTTGCCCTCGCCAGCTTTAACCCATATCCTTGCCATACAACACTCCCTTATTATGAAATAATAGTTCTGTCTGTAACTCGACGCCAATTGGTACCATCAGAAAAAGCTGGTACCGCACCACCAGTTTCGTCTGATACGTAAATAACATACCCAGTATGAGACGATGCGGTTGGAACTGTAGCAACTGTGTACGATTTAAGAGGTAGCGGGCTGAGCGTTGTCATATAAGACAGGCTCGACCATACGTTTGATCCATCGCCAACCTTTATTCTACCAGTATCTGACTCGACACCGAATTCACCTTTTTTAAGCGTCGGGTCTGCTGTTGTCCACTGGGTGGCCGTTCCGGTCTTTAATCGTATTCGTCTTGCTGCTGTGTTCGCCATTTTTATGTACTTTCTGGCGTTCCGCCGTAGATATCAGTTTCGTCTTCTTCGTGTTCTGTAAATGGAGTACCGCCGTCTATATCCTCTCCTTCAAGATCAGCAACGTGTAAATCACCAGAACCGATCTGGTCAAGATCGACCCGTCCCTCTGAGTCTGTAACGCCATCGTCGCTGGGCTTTTGGAGAAAATATTTATTATAAATCATCGTTATAATGCCATTGTCCTGCTCGGTTTCAGTTTTGGTATTATAAGAACATTTATAATTTAACTGATACAGCATAAAACCAGCGTCCATATATTCCTGATGCGTTATGTTATTAAAGCCAGCAGGTTCAAGCCTGTCTTGTAAATCAACCCCAACATCTGCATGGAATAAAAACTCATCAATAGCACCGATTAGCTTCAGAGTGCCTCTGCGGTTTTCCTCCTCGTCAAGTTCGGCAAGACACAAAAACAAACTTACTAACATGCTACAATTAAATACGTTGTTCATCGTAATACGCTTGTAAGTTGCTTGGTTTACTGATATGTTAGCACATGGGCGGGGTGAGGCTACACCAGCCTCTTTACTAATCAGCTCTCGAAAGTCTACAAAATCAACGCCAGCTTCGGAGAGCTTTTCCTGAATACCAAGAACAATTAGTTCGGATTTTGATTCAAATTTAATCACGGTCGTATCCAGCCCATAGAGTAGAATTAAACACTTTTGAGTCAGACGTCTTATTGCTAAGTATTATGGTCGGCTCGTCCTCTTGTTCCCAAGGTGTCAACTTACCAGCCTGTATGTCTCGTAAATCCTTCATTGTGTTTTTGTAGTCTTTCGCCAGAGCATCAGGCAACGTTACCTGTAGCCTCCTTTTGTACAGCCAAAACACCGCAAGGCATGTCGAATAATCAACAATGGCCTCTGGTACGTCAACAGTGTCCATATCAACAGGATAGCGACCACGACAATACAGATCGATTTTGTTGTCAGCCCACGATATCGCGGAAGTTACAACTTCAGTGTTGACATCGCCCACTTTCTCATCGTCGGTCAATTTTACAAGCATAGACCGACCGATTTCCTTGATTATATTCGCTTGTGTGGTGTAAGGTCCTGCCATACGTCAATCCTTGTAAAAAGCCGAGCCGTAATGGAGCGCGACTCGGCTCTGCAAAAACACTACTGATGCAAGGAGGTATTTATAAGAACGCCACAATTAAGTTGTAGCGGTGTCTTTCCACATGTAGCCGAGATCAGTTGCTGTCGCGACAATGTCAGTGTCTTCCTGCATGTCAAAAGCGTCCTGGTGATTAGCAGCCTCTCTCCACTGTGTCCCCATACGAGCAAGCCCGTTGTCCTGCTTAATACGATACTGATAACCAGCCGAGGGGATCTCTCTTGACGCAGCATCGGGTCTGTGGAACAAGAAACCAACACCTTTGGTTTCTGCGTCGGTTGTACCCCAAATCTGAGTCATAGTTGGAGAATCATCGGCGACCGTTTCCTCGGTAGCAGTATAGCTTGCACCACCAACAATAACGCGATCAACATCGGCCAGAATCTTTAATGCGTCAATTGTTACAAACATTCCAGGCGTCCACCCCTGTGGATACAGGTAAGCAAGCAGCGCGGGACCAATTCTTAATTTACTGTATGCGTGATACGAGAGAAAAAGACTGTTTGCTTTACGTCCTGTAGCTGCAAAAATAGTATCGTGGCCTGTTTTCATATCAGCAAGAAACGTGTCGTTGGCTGCCGTTGAATCACCCCAGTGTCCCTCTGCGTCAACACCTCCAGCACCAGCACCAGACCAATCAGTCGCATGTAGTAACGTGGACGTATTGCGTTCTTTTTTGATGTCAAGCTTGTCACCCATAAATTCCATTGCTGTCTTTTGGCACTGAACATCGAGGTTCCCTGCAACTTTTGTCTGTTTATACATCTCGTCTGTAACCTTTGTCCCAATTGAATAATTAACCGGATCAATATCAACAGTTGTTACAGACAGGTTGGCAACAGGCGCTGGTGTGCCCTCTGCCCTAACGCCAGCCTCATCTCTGAACCAAGGCGCTTTTAGGAATTTTAAAACCTTTACTTGCTTATTAACCCCATCGATAATAGGGAACAATTCATCAGCAACATATTGCTGGTTTTTATATTTAATGGCAATGTTTGTCAATGCCTGCCGTATAATAACCTGTTCCGTGTTTCTTAAAGGCATACTATTCTCCTTTATGTAAAGTTAGACTGTCCCGGTCAATATCCGTTTTAGTCGAACCGGGACTATCTTAATAATCTTTTTTAAGCTGCTGCTGTCAAACCAAGCGTAGCCATGTCAGCATTTATCGCATCAATTGCTGAGTTGTTGGCCTGTACGTCATCAATCAGCGCGACAAGTTGCGTGCGTATACTTGTTACGTCTGCGAGTAGCGCTGTATAGTCAGTTTTCAACTCATTGGCAAGATTTGCGCATGTCGTGTATTCTGCACCACTTGGAGTCGTACCATCCGCTCCAGTTCCTGGTGTAGTTGCGTCAGCCGCAGCAATTGCAGTCGCAGTCAACGCATCTGGATCACTGGCTGTAGCAGCGGGATCAGCATTATGGGACGGCTGAACAACCGGGGTCGCATTCCAGAACCCTATTTTCTGCCCTGTTGCTGTACCAATTTTGGTCCCAGTTGTAGTGTTAATCACTATGTCAACCGAGTCAGCCAGTGTCAATAATCCATCGGCAATCCTGAAAACTTCCCCAGGAGTGGCCGAACCATCAGGCGTACAGTAAAACACCAATCGTCCAGGCATATCCGTAGTGGCACCAGGAGCGGTGTTTACTTCTGCGATTATCTGAGCCGCTGAATCATAGCTCGATCCATTGTATCCCTGGAAGTCAATTTTGCCAAGATCGTCACCACTTTCAACAATTGCAGTAGCCCTGTTTTTCTGGAATATAAGATCGTTACAGTCTGCGTCAGCAGCGCTATCTGTTGAGGTGATATCACCAGTGCAGGCAATCGCAGAGAAGGTGTCGCTCCCGCCAATCTCCTCAGACGCATAGAAGAATTCTATAACTGCTAAATCACCAGACGCACCAGCAGCTACAACAACTCTACCGCAAGGCCATGAGCCAGCAGGACACGCTACAGCTTGACCACTCGCATCTGTTGATACAATGGTATTAACTGCAAGAGCCTCACCAGCCACCACTTTTGTCTGCCCACCTTTAACAACACGCGCCTCTTTACCTGCCGTATCGGGAGCGTTCTGCAATACACCAATAGGCTCGTCTGTTGTCGCGTCTGCAAGATCAAGCTGGCCATCGCTTTCTAATGTTAAAAATTTATACTGGGCCGAAGACAAGTCCTCTCCAGCTTCGTATGGTATTTCCGTTCCATATTTTACATTTGCCATTTTATAACTCCTATTTATAGTTTACAGAGGGGGAGCGACACTACGCCGCGTTACTGCAATTTCCCCCTGTATTTTTCTTAATTGTTTAAAATATCTACTGTTGGATTCTGTTTTCCAAACTCAATTACAGCATCGGCATATCCGATCTTTTTTTCGTCCATTATTTTATTAATGGCCTCCTCTATTTTTTTGTCTGTCCATTTGCCAGTTGACGCAGGTGGCGAACCATCTTTGTTGGCAACTTGGCGTTCTCCAACAGGTACCACAACAGGCAGAGAGTTTAAGAAATTTTTAAACTCGTCAACACGCGGTGTTTCCTTTTTCTCGTCAGTAAACTCTTTTTCGTCCTGTCTATACTTGTCAATGAGCGTCGCGACGTGCTGATCAATATGCGCTGGCAACATCTTACCTTCAGTTACCAACCCGTTACAAAAATCACGAAACTTATCTTCTCTCGTCTTTTCTGTCTGGCTCTGCATTGCAGCATTAATCTGAGACACCGACGCTTTTAAAGAGTCGTTCTCAGTTTTAAGAGATTTGTTTTCGGTCTTCAGCGCCTCGTTGTCTGTTTTTAAGTTTCCGATTGTATCATTCAAACCGTTAACAGTATCATTCAAACCGTTAACCTTTTTTTCAAGCTCCTCAACACTAATAGGCATGTCGATCTCCTTTTTATTTGGTGGAACAATATTTAGCGATTTCTTTACATAGTCAACAATATATTCAAGACCAGTTTTCAATACTGGTGGCTCTACTATATCGAGCGTGGTCTCCCCATGGTTAACATCAAATTTATTTAAAACCGTTTCAGGTGTATGAAGATAATTGTATTTGCTAAAATCAAAATAATTTTTTATCTCAATTTCCTCAGACACAGAGTCGGCCAGCCCCAAACCCTTCGCCTCTTCTGCTGTTAGCCAGGTTTCCGCCTCCATTAGGCTTGCTATTTCAGCTTCTGATTTTTCGGTTTTTGTCCGATATGCAGCAATTATACCTTTTTCCATTTTGTCAAGAGCTTCTGCTTTTTTTCTTAAATCAGAAGCGTCCATATTCATTAAAAAACCAAAGAACGGCTTGTGTATCATTAACATAGCGTTTTCTGGCATGTCTATCTTATCGCCAGCCATAGCGATGACTGAGGCAATGCTTGCAGCTATCCCAGAAATGGTCATATTGACGGTCGCTGGGTGGGCGCGCAAATTGTTATAAATAGAAAAACCATCGAACACGCTGCCACCGTGAGAATTCAAGTCGACATTAATAATCTTAACGTCTTTATTGTCATGAAGTAGCTGAGTAAACTCTTTCGATTGCGTTCCCCAGAACCCGATATCATCATGTAGTATGATGTCAAGTGTTTTTTCTGATTTGTTTAACGTAGCCGTATAACACGGTGCTTTTTCGTCTTTTGGCTCAGCCGGTGTGAAAACATCATATTTAAATCCATTATCCTTGAGCCAGGACCTCGCGTCTGCGTCGTTCCATTTGCTCGATGAAAATCTTATCTCAAACGGCCGGCCGTTTTTCTCCTTGTCGATGTTCCAGAAAACTGAAATATCTTCGGGTATCTCCACACCACTTACCTTAATACCACATGAGCCTCGCGTTCGCCGGACCACCCCCTGTGCTAAGTTTCTCGATCTTATAATAGCAACGTGTTCATTATATGGCATAAAAAAAACACCCTTCAATGAGAGAAGGCTCCCGCAACGTCGGCAGGAGCCTTCTAGTCAACAATTCAGTAAAACTTAGTCCATCGAAAAGTAAAAACCACCCCATCCTCACACAAATGAAAGCTAATAATTTTAAATATAATACAAAATTTCAGAAACAATGCAATTTTTTTTATTTTTTTAATCCGAGGTGTTTTCGGAATAATTTATTTATGTCATTCCTGTCTCTATCTTGGACCAATAAATATTCTCTCTGAGGTATGTTTCGAGGTGGATATCCGAAATTATGTACTGCCTGATAAATCAACCGATTACCTACAGCAACTCCGTTTAAAATGGTCTCGATATAATGAGCGTTTTTCAACGTGTCAGAGGCTCTCAAAATTGGATGAGGATAAGACCGCCTTCTCTTTGGCCATTTTGTAGGGCGTCCGCCCTTGACAAAATTCAAATGAACGCTTTGGCGGACGATCTCACCAACTTGCAGCCAAGGTAAAAAATCAAGACGATCTGAATACCACCTCATGCGGCGCTTTGCTTTTCTTGCGTAGATGTTGGCGTTAAACATATAGCCGGCGGAGCCCTTGTTAATTATTAATTATTATCTATTAGCAGGGTATTCGATACGATCAACGGTCTGCCCGTTGTTGTTTTCAATAAATATATCAACTCGGCGTTCTGGGTCGTCGAAAAGAATCTCGCGATTAAGGACCTTGTTAACAAATATTTTTAACACAAGCTTTTTATATTCACCATTAACCTCGAACCAAATTTTCTCATATTCATCACAATCAATTACTCTTACTCTGTCAACTATGTAGCTATCTTTGTCTGACTTTTTTAAACTAACTATTTTTATAAACATAACTGTCTCACTTTCTGGCTCCGCTGCCTTGTATTCCATCACAGTATTATACTACGCTCTTGCTGTTTCGTGTATAATACCTCTTCTTGCGCGCTGACTTCTATTATTGCGTTTTATATTTTTGTCGGATGCGCATCCCCCGACAGGTTAACGCATGCCATTTTATAGCATTGACACGGGTTAAATCCGCAAGCTGGGCACACAATTTACCTCCATTCTTTAAACGCCTTCCCCCAGTCAACAACAAGGGCAATCCAAGCGTTGGTTAATAAAATGGCCGCTATTAGCGACCAAAACAATATTATACAGAGTTTTTTCAGGCTCTAACCTATAGCCATTTTCGACGGCTGTGTCACTATGTCAACAATTACGGGCACACATGTACCATCAGCACGGGGACCACACTTACAGTTACACAAATCTTTAACTACGGTCCTGCCTGTGTCTTTATCTTCACGAGGGACAACCTTTAATTCATGGGGTGGAACGTGGCTACATTCAAGATAACTCCCTACGTTACAGCACTTAAGACTTCCCGCTCTGCTACATTGATACATTCTACCCTCCTATTCTGCCAACGAGAAAAAATCATCGGTTTTTTTAATAAGATCACGATCAGGCTTGCCGTTATTTCTAAACAATTCTGCAAACTCCTCACCTGTCGAATAGTGGACCTGTTGTACATTCGGGTATTTTTTCTTAAATATCTCAGAGTTAAATCCCTTTGCCGCCCTGTAAACCTTACAACACTTCTCGGCATCCCTAATTGCAGCGGCTTTCTCATCATAGTCGTCAGGTAAAGATCGATAAAAAACATCGTATGTATTAATGCCGGTTGGAACTACACACCGCAGAATTAAATATTTTTTGTCTGGCTCCAATTTTTTCTTGCTAATCAACACTCTCGACCTCCTCTCTGATTATATAATCATCAGGCGACAGGTTATAATTCTTTTCAATATATTGCGGCGTAAACTTTATGCCGACATCATTAACAAGCACCTTGTCGCGTTCTGCTCTTGCTTTGTCAATCTTCTCTTCTGAAAACAGCTTAAATACTGGAGCTGCGCTATGTTCACCAAAGTTGATCGCGTGCACCAGCTTTATTAACTCGTTAAAAACACCTTCAACTATACGCTGGTCTCCCTCAACAATATCAGCTCGCACCTCAAGGTGCACATTAGCAGCAGCGTAAGAGCCGCCTTCAACCTCAATTGTCAAGTTGTTCCCAATAATAGCAAGGGCAATTTCAGTGTTCATTATATCTAAAAATACCTTATGAATACTATCTGATTTTCCCTTACCCTCCTTTGATTCCAGTAGCTCGATCTGATAGTCATCAGGAACCACAGTTGCGCCGTCTTGAGCCAACTGATCAAGGAGGTCAAGAACTTCTTCCATACGTTCTGGGTTTACACCAGCAGGTGCTTTGCCTACAATATGAGGCATCCCGTATTTTTCGACAAACAACGTAAGAAATTTAAAACCGTTCCTTCGGAACAAAACAGGCCAGTAACACGCAGATAGGCACCCCTTCCCAAACGGGTTTTCATAACTGGCCTCTGAGCGAGCAACAATAAATTTGTTAGGTGGCACCTCATCACCGTATATCATATTACTATCTGTCAACATTCGTAATTTATTTTCTTGGTCATAGGTAAACCAGTGAGGAGGTTTGCCTACAAAGTCGGATGGGGTTATATATCGACCACCCTCGACGGGGAGCCACACTATTTCAATCGGTTTATAGCCATACAATGGCGCGTCGAGTATCTCCCCGATAATGTCCTCTATTTTAAATTTATCAAAATACTCGCGGTGAAAGTCAATGTCTGATTCTTTTATGTCGTCTCCACCAACCAGGTCCCACTCCATTGATTTAATTGCTGATTTTCGAACCGTTGCCGCTGCCGTAACCCTACTGTCGTACATAAGGTCGTTATACACGTCAATCGTTTCCCCTTTTTTGTCAAGTACTGGATCAGGGTTTGGTAGTGAGTTATACAGCGTACCAACAAAATCAATAGACCTCTCGCGAGTAGCAAATATTTTTTGTAAACCTCTGCGAGTTTCTTTAGTCTCTTTTTCTTTAACAACATTTAGCGCTGGCGATTCTGTGTGGCCAGAATTACGACGCCTTTCTTTTCTGCGTTGTTTACTATTAGCCATCTAAATAACCCTCCAATATACGAGTTTTTCGACCTTTTTTTCGTTTGCTATGAACAGTGGTTAGATACCCGTCAAGTAGCTCAGATTTACGAGGACGGCGATCAATGCCAACCGGCCGCGGTGTCGCAACTCCGCAGGTCTTTATATAGTTTAATAACTGCGACACAGCATCTACTATGTCGTCGGGCGTGTCAAGGAGCGCATTAAAATCACACATCTGGTCTGTTGCAAGTGCATTCCAAGCTCCGTGTAATAAAAATATTTGTCCGTTGTCAAACCAAGGAGTACACGCAACTGCTCGGTTAACCTTGTCCGTAACAGGTGTTATCGCTTTAATGGGAAAACCAGCCTGCACCTTCAACATTTGAATTAACGGGGTGCCACTTGCCTTATCCTCAACGAGTGTTAAGTCTGGGTTGTGTTTAGCATAAAACTCTTTTACCTTTTTTAATAACCCTGGGAACTCAAGCTTTTCACAAAAACAATCAACCCAGAACCAGTGAGGTGTCCCATTTATAAACGCCTCTTGAAACACAACGCCAGCTGAGTCGTCGTTTTCAGCACCTTTTTTAAACGCTGTGTCGAGCGACATTATCTTGCGACCACGCAAATGTACCGGAGGCAGCTCCCATTTAATACGGTCATCTATAAACCATTCAAGCTTGAAGATTTCCTCGTCACCTATGTCAACAAACTGGCCTCTAATTTCCTGTTTTCGAGTAGGGCGGGGGACGTCGGCCTCCAGCTCCTCTATGTCCTGTTTAGATAATAGCGGGTTGTCGTAACTCGTAAATGTCAACGTGCGCCATCGAGGGTCCTTTTTATATCTATCTTTTAAAGCAGACTCTACCGCTTCCTCGTCGGCTTCTCGGTTATCAGCGAGCACCGCTTCGACCTCTGCCTCAATGTCGTCATCAGGGTTTAATGTTGCGGCTTTATTATATTCCGGGTCTTTTAAACCACCCTTAAGAGCGAGCTCGTAATACAGCGTTGTGTTCTTTTTGTAAACCTCTTTTTCGTCCTTTTTTGCTTTTTTACCCTTTGGAACACCAAGGAAATACACGTCGGCGTGGTAATCAAGGATCATGGGGTAAATAGTGTTATACCAAAGCTGCCGTCCTTTGAGCCCTTTTAAAATAATACCAGCTTCATTGAGTATAATTATGTGATATGCAAACCCCTCTATGTTCTCTGGGCGTTCTGCGGACCTAAAATCAACACCAGTGTTGAGAAATTTCAAATCATGTTGTGAATATGAATAACTCCAGAACTCTGTTTTGATTTTATTAAGGTCGGGTAAAAAATATTTATCAAAATACTTATTTAAGTTTCGCTGAACAGTGTCGACCCATAAAATAGATTTTCCCTCAAGTAAACTTTCGATACAGAATATAGCAGCCCCATGGGTGGCCCCAAACCTACGACCCTTGGTGCATACAGTAAACTGCTCTGGGTGGCCATTACAAAAAACTTCCATCTGATTAGGAAGCATTATTAAATCAAGGTCTCCACCGTCTACGGTAATAGTTCTCATATTATATCTAACTCTCCAGCTCCTAATAACTGAACTGTTGCCTCTCCAACAACAGCGATAGATCGCTCTTTTAACTCCGACTCAGCTTTTTCTACTTTCTCGTCGTTGTCTTCTACGAGTTTAGACGCTGCTTCTGACCGTTTTGTGGTAGCTGGTGGCTTGTTACCGCCTTTTAAAGATTGTAATTCTTCTTTACTAAATACAACTTTTTTAACTAAGTTTACGGTCAGCTCTCCACTAACGTTTGAATTTGTTTTTAAATCACCCACAACTTTATTGTCGGTTGATTTCTTCTCGACAAATTTTTCCATCATTTGGGCGTAGAGCTTCTGGGCTTTTGATTTGCCAGCCTCTGCGCTGCGGCGGATCGCCTGTACTACTTTAGGGGTGTGCACGCGCTCGCGTTTTACAATATAACCAAAGTCAAGGTTTTGGTAATGTTTATACACTGTCCGGGTTGAGAGCCCGGTTCTGGCGGCAATTTCTTTGTAAGGGGGAAGGTCGTTCCCTGTTTCGTTATAAATTTCCTCCAACGCTTCGATTATTAAAGCTTGGTTTTTTTCATACGCTGGATATGGAGGTCGAATCCCTTTTGAATCAGTCATACCCGAACTTTCTGATTAAACCTTAATATCTAATATAACAACAAAACCTTAAATAATATCAAGAAAAAATTCTTAAAACGCATTTTTACTCTGTAAAGCTTTGTTGTTGTTTTAGTTAAGTGTTGTTAAAAAACAGGAGTAATAAAAATATTACTTTTTTCTTTTGTAAGTTGTTGATTTGACACTTAAAGTAATATTTTATTACTTTTGAAAAACTTTTTAATTTGTTGATTTTTGGTAAT
>JANQEN010000206.1 GCA_028278335.1 Chitinivibrionales bacterium
GGCTTTTTTGGCCATATCACCTTGTAGATATGCCCTTCAAAACCTTCAAGTCTTACTAAATCATAATCTTGCACTTCTGCATCTACTCCTACTGCATAATCTGGGTTTATAATTACAGTATGATATACGCGAGAATCCAAAGGGGGGATCAGCAAGATCACCTGAGAGCCTTTGTTATCTGCTTGCCCATGAAATTAGGTTCACCGAATAGGTGAAACTAATTTTGTGGATGCAAGCAGTTAAAAGGCACGAGGGAAGCTTGCTGTAGGGGGATTTCCCCCTGATTAAAATTTAAAACATATAATGCTATCACAGAAAAATAGAATTGCTATTTTACAATCAAACTGCAAAATACTATTTTTGATGATCTCAAAATTTCGATATAACGAAGGAGTAATGATACATGGCTAGGAAAACATTCATTGCAGGCAACTGGAAAATGAATACTACGATTGAAGATGCTGTCGCGCTTGCAAAGGGAGTGGTTGAAGCTGTAGGTTCTCAGGATGCTGTTGATGTGGCGATCTGTCCCCCCTATGTTAGCCTTGCCGCGGTAAAGGACGTTGTTAAAGACTCTAATGTAAAACTTGGTGCCCAGGATGTGCATTGGGAAAAAATGGGAGCCTTTACTGGTAAGGTTTGTTGCGGCATGCTTAAGAGCGTTGGCGTGACCTATGTAATTATTGGACACTCGGAACAGCGTACCTACTTTCATGAAACAGATAGCACCGTAAATAAAAAGATACAGGCTGCCTTAAAAGCAGGACTCTTGCCAATTGTTTGCATTGGTGAGACTTTAGATGAGCGTAAAAGTGGTAAAATGGAAGCGGTTGTCGAGACGCAGACCCGCGGGGCCTTTGAAGGGATCTCCCGTGAAGATGCTCTGAAGTGCACCATCGCCTATGAGCCAGTATGGGCCATTGGCACTGGTGAGACTGCGACTCCAGAGCAAGCTAATGAGGCGCACGTTTTTGTAAGGAAGATTTTGGCTGATCTCTATGATGAGGAAAGTGCTCAGAGCATGCGTATTCAATACGGCGGCAGTATGAAGCCAGGGAATGCTAAGGAGTTACTTAGCCAGAGTGATGTTGATGGTGGATTAATCGGCGGTGCAGCCCTTAAGCCTGAGCTTTTTGAGGGTATTGTTAATCCCAAATAACTTAGCGTAGAGAAGGATAGTATGGTTATTGTATTTGGTGTTGTTGTGGTGATTTTTGTGTTGGTCTGCTTGATGCTGACCCTCTTGGTTCTTATTCAATCAGATAAGGGCGGTGGCATTTCCGGTGCTATTGGTGGTGGACTATCTCAAGCAAGTACCATGCTTGGAACCCAGGATACAGCCAATATCCTTACCCGGGGTACAACCATTTTTGCTTCTGCGTACATGGTGCTCTGTATTGTCCTGTCGCTCTTCTTAACCAGAATGGCAGTAACCACCCAAGAAAAATCGATATTAAAGAAACGCGCAGAAACAGAAGAATCATATTCACCAGCCTCTGTTTTGCAGGGCGGTGGCCTTCCTATAGAAGAGGGTGATGCAACGGAATCAGCACCGGCAACCTCACCAGTTCAGGGAGAGAAGTTACCGGAATAGGCAATGAAGAACATATTGCGGTCGTGGTGGAATTGGTAGACACGCAAGGTTAAGGACCTTGTGGGGGTAATCTTCGTGCCAGTTCAAGTCTGGCCGACCGCATAAAAATAGAAAGGCCATTAAAGAGATTTAATGGCCTTTTTTTATGGGCAAAAAGGTGAGAAGGTACTATGGGACGAAGTCGTCGCGGAAGATATAGAGAAAAGGGTGGAGGACAGTGGCATGGTGATTTACACGACGATCTTCCCTTGGAGTCACAGCACGCAAACCTAAACCTCTCTTTAGGTGCACAGGATGATATGCTCTTTGCCCTGGGACAGCGATGGACCAATAGTATGGAACCGGAGTTGGGCCTTGGCACAATCACAGCTATTGAAAAGAGACGGGTGACGCTCTCCTTTCAAGAGGGTGCCTGTGTTCGTCAGTATTCAACAGAAAACGCCCCCATAAAGAGAGTGGTTTTTCAAGAGGGTGACCAGGTTGCACTCAAAGATGGTACCCAGTGCACTATTGACGATGTATCAATCAAAGAGGGTATTGCCAGCTATAAGAGTTCTGAAGGGATCTTTTTAGAGTCTGAATTAAGTGATCGTGCAGTAAAGAGCACGCCCCTTGATCGGATTTTGACTGGTCACTGTGATACCAATGAGGAATTTGAGCTCCGAAAGGAGATTTTGCACCTTAGGGCACGCATTAAGGGTTCCCCCTATCGGGGATTTATGGGGGGAAGAATTGAACTCTTGCCCCATCAGCTCTATATTGCTCAGGAGGTTTCCCTGCTGCAACGCAAGCAGATCCTTCTTGCTGATGAAGTTGGGTTGGGAAAAACAATTGAGGCAGCGCTAATTTTACATAGACTGTTGGTGTGTGATTATGTGACTCGTGTGCTGATTTTGGTTCCTGAATCGATGGTGCATGTCTGGTTTGTGGAACTTTTAAGAAAATTTAACCTCTCCTTTAAGATTTACAATGAAGAGTACTATGCTGCAATACATGGTACAACTGACAAGGAAAATCCTCTGTACCATGATCAGCTGGTTCTGGGTGATATCAACTTTTTTACCCAGAACAGTGATATTGCCAACTATGCAACTGCAGCACAGTGGGACTTATTGATTGTTGATGAAGCGCATAGGCTTAAGCCTGGCACACCATCCTTTGCTTGTGTAGAGAAGATTTGTGCCAGTTGCACAGATCGAATGTTTTTAACAGCAACACCCCAACAGGATGGGGAGAACAGCCACTTTGCTCGTCTTCGCTTATTGGATCCCTCTCGCTATAATGACTTTGATCAATTTTTGCAGGAGAGTGCCCATCACAAAGAGGTGGCAGCGATTACCGGTCGGATTTTAGACCATGACCATTTAGAAGAGATTGATCGAGAAGCGCTTGTAGAGCGTATGCCCCATAGTAAAGAGCTGCTCAGTGATTACACAAAGGATACTGTATTAACAGAGTCCGATCGAAAACAGTTGGTGGCAACCTTGATTGACTGCTACGGTATTGGTCGGGCCCTGTTTCGTAATACCCGCTCTGCTATTGGCGGGTTTCCTGGGCGGAAGGTCTCTTTGATACCGCTTGACGGATCAGAAAAGCAGGTTGGCGCCATACATAAGGAGTTTTTTACAGAAAACCAAAAAAAGGAGAAGGGTAGCTTTAACTTTGCCAATGACCCTCGCTTGCACACTCTTTTGGATGTAGTTCAAAAGTATAAAGAGGATAAGTTTCTTATCATTTGCACCACCAAGGAGAAGGCTCAATCTTTGGTAACGTGCCTTAAGCAAAAGACAACAATCAAAATTGCCGAATTTCATGAGGGGCTCTCACTAATACAACGAGATCGCAATGCTGCCTGGTTTTTAGAGGAGCAGGGGGCACGACTTTTAATCTCCTCTGAAATCGGTAGTGAGGGGCGTAATTTTCAGCGCGCTCACCAGCTTATCATGTGGGATGTGCCGGTAAATCCAGGCTTGGTTGAACAGCGTATCGGCCGATTAGACCGTATAGGTCAAAGCCGCGACATTACTATTCATGTTCCCTATGTAAAGAATACCCCCTATGAGGTGTTGATAAGACTCTTTCATGAGGGATTGGATATGTTTAATAGGAGTGTTTCTGGGGTGTCTCAGATGTTTGAGCCTGTAAAGGAAATGGTTGAACCACTATACACCTTAGGCATAGAAGATGGCCGAGAATCTCAGTTAGTACAATGCATTGCAGCATTAAAAGAGCATCAAGCGCGCATTGCTCAGGAGCTTGAAGCTGGGCGGGATCGCCTATTAGAGCAGCACTCCTTTCGCCCAGTTGAAGCTAATCGTTTAGTCCAGATCCTCAAAGAGGCAGACAATGAGCCGGGGTTTAAGAAGATTGTACAACAACTCTTTCGGACCTATGGTATTGTAGTAGAAGAGCTTTCAGATAATACGAGTAAACTCTATGCCTCTGCCAGTGTGGACCAGGATTTTCCCGGTCTTTCTCCTGAGCGACCCATTATTACCTTTGATCGGGCAACGGCAATCAGGCGCGAGGACTATGATTTTATTACGCACGACCATCCCGCTATCCGCGGTGGCATGGACATGTTTTTAGGTTCTGAAAAGGGAAATGCCACGGTCATGGTATGGAACGCTCCAGGAAACCCTTTGCTTTTAGTAAACTGCATTTTTGTATTAGAGTGTATTGCACCACCACACCTTTTTATTGATCGATATCTTTCACCAACACCCATAGAGGTGTTGGTTGATCAAACCCTGGCCAACCAGAAGGAGCTTTTGGAACAGAAGGCCTTTCATGGTGCGCTGACTGCGGGAGGATCGATCTCTTTGTTGGAAAATCAGGAAGTGCGACAACAGCTTCTTCCTTCCATGATTGACAAGACCATGGAGATCGCACAGAAGAAGAGTGATCTTCTTATTACCCATGCAAAGGAATCTCTCCAAGCAAGCGGTGGTGCTGAGGTGAAGCGTTTACAAACCCTCAGTCAAATCAATAGAGAGGTCACGCAAGAAGAGGTGAATACGAAGATTACTGAGATGGTAGAGATAGAGAGTATCCTTGTTCAAGCAAAACCAAGATTGGATGCTGTGCGCTTTATTGTTAGGTCTGCTTAATAGCCTTAATGAGTTATTTAGGTTGAAGTTTGCCAAGAAAAACGTTATTTTTTAGAGCTTATTTATAGGGTATTCTATAATAGAGTACAACGTAACCAATTAAAAGAAAGAAAAAACTAGATAAAAGCAATGAATATCGCTGTTCTTTGGATTATACCACCGATCTCTGCATTTATTGGATGGCTGACAAATTTTATTGCTGTTAAGATGATTTTTAGGCCTAAAAAACCAGTAACGATTCTGGGCATAAAAATTTGGGGACTCATTCCCAAACGTAAATCAGATCTTGCCCGAAAAATAGGCGAGACCGTTGAAACAGAACTGATATCGCATCAAGATATTCATCGAGTTGTAAATACAGATGCCTTTCGTGAGGAGATCCTTAGTGCCATTGTGGTAGCGGTGGAGCGTTTTATTGAGCAAAAACTAGGCTCCAACCCACTCATTGCCATGATGATGTCCGGTGAGGTTGCAACTCAGATTAAAGAGAGTGTTAAGGATGAATTGCGGGGCATTTTGCCGGAATTTATGGAAAATATGTTTGCCAAGATGGAAGAGAAGATAGACTTTAAAGAGATTGTACGAACAAAGATAGAGGAGTTTGATCTGGGAAAACTCGAATCTATTGTCTATAAAATTGCTGCCAAGGAGCTCCAGGCAATTGAGATCTTTGGTGGTGTTCTTGGTTTTGTTGTTGGTTGTGTGCAGGTAGGTATCATTGTTGTGGGAAATGCGGTGTCTTAAGATGGTACGAATAAAGTCTAAACTTATGTATGTTTTATTAATTGTGTATATAGTTGTTAACACTGGCTTGGCCGCGCAGATTTATACAACGGTGAGCAAGCGAAACCTTTATGTTGGTGATCGCATAACATTAACTGTTTCGATTATTGCTCCCTCCGGTGCAACCATAGTGCCGCCAGAGGTGGAAGAGGGGATCGGTCCCTTTGCCGTTAAGGAGTGGTTTCATGATCGGGTAGATCGAGATCACTCAGACAGTTTAAGCTTTCGTTACCATATTACTACCTATGAGACAAAGCTCTGTACCATTCCATCGCTTCCCTTTATCGAGACTAAGGGTGAATCCTATGACACGCTCTTCTCGGACTCACTCCCCATGCAGGTGCTCTCGGTTATTGCTGCCATGAAGCCGGACTCGGGAGACACCATTCGACTCAAAGATTTAAAGGAGCAGCAGATAGCAGGGAAACCCTCTCTGTTATGGCTGTGGCTCCTTATTGCCGCAGCTTTGATAACTGCAGGAATTTTTATTGGCCGTCATTTCTTTGCCAAGCAAAAACAGGTACCACAAGGGCCACCGCCGAAGCCACCCTATGAAGAGGCTATGGATTCATTGAGAGCCTTAGAGAATAAAAACTATCTTTCCCAGGGACTTTTACGTGAGTATGTGTTCGAATTGTCGGAAATTCTAAAGTGGTATATGGAGCGACGGTATCAGATTAATGCAGCTGAGTTCACCACAGAAGAGATGCTGGAGTGGATTAATGGAAAACCCTTTGCCGAAAAACTGTGCCGCTCCATGGAGTGGTTTTTTGATGTTACCCATCCAGTGAAATTTGCTAAGATTGTACCGGATATGGCGCTGGTCAAAAAGTTGACTGAGGAGACAAAGCACTTTTTGCATACAACCAGACCAAATGATGTTGTCCCTAATAAACAACAGGCACAATCAGAGGGAGCACAACAGTGAGATTGGCCAACCCGGAATATCTCTTTCTTTTTATTCTATGGGTTCCCATGATTTGGATCTACATTCGTCGGGAGCGTGGCACTAGGCCAGCAGTGCAGTACTCAGACCTTTCGATAATAGCAAAATTCCACACTTCGCTCATTGTTAAGCTACGTCATATTCTTATTGTGTTTCGGGTGTTGGGTGTAGGGCTCCTTATCATTGCCTTGGCCAGACCCCAAAAGGGACAAACCTTTCAGGAAGTAACCACCCATGGTGTTGATATTATTTTAGTGCTTGATGTTTCGACCAGTATGCGTGCCTTAGATTTTGAACCCAACAATCGTTTATACGTAGCTAAAGAGACCATCAAGGAGTTTGTGCAAAAGCGCGAACATGACCGGATCGGATTGGTAGTCTTTGCTGGACGAAGTTATACCAAGTGCCCGCTCACTCTTGATTATAATGTGGTGACTCAGTTTATAGATGAAATCCGTTTTGATGAAATTGAAGATGGCACTGCCATAGGTACGGCTGTGGCTACAGCTGGCAATCGATTGAAGCAGTCCAAGGCAAAAAGTAAAGTAATTATTATACTTACCGATGGTGCTAACAATAAAGGTGAAATCACTCCTCGGGTTGCAGCAAAAGCCGTGGGCGAATTGGGGATGAAGCTCTACACCATTGGTGTTGGCAAAAAGGGAGAGGTTCCCTATCCTATAGAGTATATCAATCCCTGGACCGGTAAGAGAGAGCGAAAAGTCCAGAATATAAAATCCGATTTGGATGAGCAAACTCTGGTTGATATGGCAGAGGAGACTAAGGGGCGTTATTTTCGTGCTGCCAATCCAGAGGAACTTAAAGAGATTTATAACACCATTGACGAGCTTGAGAAAACTGAAATTCAAACAAAATCATATACTACCTATGACGAACACTTTTTCCCCTGGCTTATTGCTGGGTTGATAGTTTTGCTGATAGAATTAATCTTAAAACATACTCGATTTAGACGGATACCATAGGAACCTTATGCGATTTGGTAGTGCACTCTATTTTTGGCTCTTTTTATTGATCCCCCTCTTTATTGGGTTCTTTATCTGGGCCTATCAGTTGAAGCAGGCTGCACTTGCTCGTTTTGCCTCGCTTAAACTGATTGATAAATTGACTCCCGAATCTGGCTTGAATAGGCAAGTAATAAAATGGGTTCTCTTTCTCTCCTTCTTTTTCTTTTTAGTCTTGGCTCTGGTTCGCCCTCAGTTTGGAGTAAAAATGGAGATGCTCGAACGACGAGGTGTTGATGTGATGATTGCCTTGGATATATCCAAGAGCATGCTGGCTGAGGATATTGCACCGAACCGTATTGATCGCGCTAAGCACGAGATCGCCAAGTTTATTGGTTTACTGAGGGGAGACAGGGTTGGGTTGGTTGTCTTTGCTGGAGAGAGTTTTATTCAATGTCCCCTTACCTTAGACTATGGTGCAGCCAAGATGTTTTTAGATGTGGTGACCACCGAATGGATTCAATTACAGGGAACAGCGCTTGCCGAAGCAATTGAGCAATCTACCAAAGCCTTCCGCTCTGAGTTGAAGAAACATAAGGTTATGATTGTGATTTCCGATGGTGAAGATCACGAAGGCAAGGCTTTAGAAGCTGCCAAGAGTGCTGCCAAGGAGGGCGTGAAAATATATACGGTTGGACTGGGCTCTGAAAGCGGTGTGCCAATTCCCCTTAAAAAGCAGGGCGGTAATATCGTTTACAAGAAGGATAACAAGGGGGATCTGGTCATGACCAGGCTAAATTCCATGACCTTAGAAAAAATTGCCTTAGAGGGAAAGGGTAAGTACTTTCATGCGGGAACCAATTTAGATCTTTCTCTGATCTACAGTGAAATAGCCAAGATGGAGAAAAAAGATTTGGGCATGAACAAACTGGCCATATATGAAGAGCAATATCAAATATTTTTACTCATTGCCTTACTCTTGCTTTTTATCGAATTTATTATTCCAGAACGGGTAAGGAGAAAAAGGGAGTGGAAGGGGCGTTTTGAATAGGATACTTCTCATTATCTTGGCAATGACCCTTTGGTCTGTTGCCGATGAAACCTACTCGAAAAATAAAAAAGCCAATAAGCTTTACAAGCAGGGCAAGTATGCCGAGGCTCTTAAGCTCTATGAGGATGCCCTGTTGGCATCACCCGGTGATACCAAACTACAGATGAATAAGGGGTCTGCTTTACATCGTCTGCAGGATTTTGATAAAGCAGCAGAGAGCTATGAGAAAGCACTTGCTAGTGAAGATGATAAAACAAAGGCCGATCTGCTTTACAACATGGGCAATAATCTGAATATGCAGGGCGATGCACTTCTTTCCGGAGGGAATCCTCAGGTTATGGAGCAGGCCATGGAGAAGTATAAGGGTGCCCGTGACAGTTATATCAAATCCTTAGATGTGCGTTCTTCAGATCAGGATGCTAAGTGGAATCTTGAAATTACTCAGCAGAAAATCAAGCAATTGGAGAAAATGCAACAACAGCAACAAAAGCAGGATCAGAACAAAGATAATAAGGATAACAAAGACCAGGATAAGGATCAACAACAGCAGGATAAGCAAAAACAGGATAAGGAAAAAAACAACGAGGATCAACAAAAGAAAGAGCAAGAGAAACAGGATCAAAAGAAGGACCAACAGCAAGATCAAAATCAGGATGAGCAGAATAAAGAGCAGCAACAACCCAAGCCACAACCCCAAAAATCCGAAGAGGATATGAAAAAAGAGGAGGCGCAACGATTGCTGCAACAGTATGCTGATGATGCAGAAGATTTGAATAAGCCAAAAAAGAAGGCTATACTTTTAAAGGGTAAAAAACCGGAAAAGGATTGGTAGGTCAGAGTGAGTTATTCCTTTGAATACGTAAACTGGGAGCATGCAGGAAAGGTGATTAGAGGTTCGGTGTATCGAGCTAAGGATGCATCTGGACCCTGGGTTATCTGTGCTCATGGTTTCACCAATAACCGGATGGGACCGGAATACCTTTTTGTCTCTTTAGCAAAACACTTAGCTGCCTGTGGTGTGCAGGTCCTTACCTTTGATTTTTATGGCTGTGGGGAGAGTGGGGGAACCTTTCCCGACATGACCTTTTCCTCAATGTGCCAGGATTTGGTCTCGGCTGTTGATTTTGTCAAGAAACAGTACACCCCATCTTCGATAGTTCTTTTGGGTCATAGTTTTGGTGGCACTGTGGTGGTAAGCTCTATAGAAAGAGTTGCTCCGGAAGGGGTAATTTTGCTCTCTCCCCTTGCTGATATTGCAAAACACATCAATGCTCATACAGATGTTCTCGCAAAGGGTACAAACAGCGATGGCTTTTTTGAGTTTGGTCCCCATGAGATGAGTATAGTGTTTCTTCACGATCTCAAAAATCACAACCCTGTAGGAGGATTAACTAAAGAGCATTGCAAAAAGCTATTACTCTTTCAGGGAGACGCCGATGAAGCTATTCCTGTGGAGGAGTCAATAGCCTTTGTCAATAAAGCTCGCGAAGAGCAGATTCCCTGTGATTATCATGTTATTGAACAGGCTGATCACCGGTACTCAACAGTATCCAGCAGAAAAGAGGTGCAGCAAACATCACTTCGATGGATAAAGGAGATCCTTCAATGACAAAAAAGATGATCATCCTTCTGGCAATTATTGCACTGTACCAAGTGAGTTTTGGTTCGGTTCGATTCTCTGCAACTACAGAGAGGACCAACCTGGTGATTGGCGAACAGATTGTTGTGACAGCGACGCTGGTCAGTAACAAAGCGCTAAAGGGGCTTGCTGCGCCACCATTACAATCAACCGAATATTACACAGTGACCAATGTGTCAAGAAATCAGCATCAATCTTCATCGATCCAGGTCGTACAAGGAAAAATGACACAAACCGTTGAGATAACCTATCTCTTCTATTACCATCTGACTATGAAAAAGGCAGGAAGGTTTACCTTTCCAGCATTGACAGCAAATATTGGTGGACAGCGCATTAGCTCCAAGCTCTTTCATATAACTGTTGGTAAAGAGGCCATAAAGAATGATAATCTTATTGTTCGCATCAGGATTAATAGAAAGAGCCTTTACAAGGGCGAGCAAGCGGTACTTACCGCTGAAGTTGCTCAAAAACTTCAGGCTCCAGTTGAAGTGACCACAGAAGGGTTTATGGCAATAATTTCTACAGTCGAAAAAACCTTTGGCCAAACCTTCTCAATAAATAGGCTCTTTAAAGATAAGGTAGGACAGGCACAGAAACGAATCAAAGGGGAGCTCTACAAAACCTATTCTCTTGCTTTCTCGATTATTCCGCTCAAGTCTGGCTCCATCACACTACCCTCGATTCCGTTCCAATTCCAGGAACTTCGACAGTCGCAGCGTGGCCGCAGAGATCTCTTTGACGATTTCTTTGGAGGAAGTTTCTTTGGTGGAGGCATCCAACGAATCGGAAAAACTGCCTTTAGCAATAAGTTGACTCTCACAGTCAAATCCCTCCCTGCACCACCCAGTGATTTTTCTGGTGCGGTTGGCACCTTTTCGCTTAATGCGAATTTGAGTGAACAGAGTGTTCCTGCTGGTGAAGCGGTGACTCTCTCTATTTCTTTGAGAGGATCAACTCGTCCAGGCAATATGGGCGATATCACGCTAAGAGAGCTTGACGGCTTTGAAGTCTTTACCCCTGAGAAACATGTCTATATTGACACTACAGCAAAAGGTATAACCGCAAGAAAAAAATATAAGTACCTAATTATACCTCAACAGGAGGGAGTACAAACGGTTCCTGCTATTCAATGGACCTACTTTGATCCCAATAGGGGAGCGTATAATACAGCAACCACAGAAAACATGACCCTTACTGTTACAAAGGGGAAAAAAGGTGCAAAGGCGCAGACACGCTATTTAACCCAGGAGGATATCCGAGAGGTTGGTCGGGATATTCGGTATATAAAGTCGTCTAAAAAATTGGTAACCCAGTCAACAAAACCCTATACCCGGGCTCATTTTCTTATTCTTTTTCCAATTCCCTTTTTGATTTTACTCTTTTCTCTTTTGTATAGAATACAGGCAACGGTACTTCGAAAAGACCTTCATATCCAGTTAAGCAAAAAAGCCTATGCGGTTGCACAGAAAAGAATTGTGCTTTTACGAAAAGAGCTTCCTCAGACGACCTTTGAAAAGGGTATTGCAAAAATTGCCGAAACCGTTGAGCAATTTATCTCAAACCGGTTTGGCTTCCCTGCTGTGGGAAAAACCTTAGACGAACTAAAAACTGCATTGGCCTCTCATAAGGTTGATCAGGCTGTTACTGATATGGTGGTTCTCTTTTTAGAGGAGCTTGATCTGTATCGCTTTGGTGGCGGTGGTGAAACCGATACCAACCGCTTAGAGAAGGCCCTGGATAAAACAAAACAGCTCATAGATGATCTTAGTCGGAAGGAGAAAAGAGTATGAAAAAGGCGCTTTTTTATCTTCCTTTGTTTGTTGCAATTCTTTGGATTGAGATGCTAGCAGCACCAACACAATTGTGGTTTGAAAAGGCTAGCTCTTTTTACGAGAATCAGCAGTATGACTCGGCTGTTGTCTATTACGAGAAAGTCTTAGATGCGGGCACAATAAACAGTGATGTGCTCTACAACCTAGGTAATACGTACTATCGGCTAGATAAGCTAGGTCATGCTATATTGCATTTTGAACGGGCGCTCAAGCTTTCACCGCGGGATGCTGATGTCATTGCAAATCTCCGCTTTGCAAAGCTCAATATCGTTGACCGGGTCCCTGAGCCGGATAGAGGCTTTTTAGAGAACCTTCTCTGGTATTTGCACACCTTGGTTCCCCTAACAGCACAATTGTGGTTGCTGTTAATTGCACTCTTTCTTTTGAGCCTTGCCTTTGCCTGGGGGCTCTATGCTTCGCACAATGTAAGACTTTGGCTGATTTACTTTTCAGTACTCTTTGGTGTGATCATAGGCCTTTTTAGTTTTTCTGTGGGTAAGAAAATTTATGATATAGAGAAAACACGCTATGCTATTGTGCTAGAGAAGACTGTAGACGCAAAGAATGCTCCCGAGGGCGATAAGGTTCTTTTTACTGTGCATGGGGGGACCAAATTTCAGATTCAAAAATCGCAGGACAACTGGAGCTTTGTCAGTCTTCCTAATGGGGTAAGTGGCTGGGTAGACAATACCACCCTTGGCGAGATTTAATCATATATACAATGATCATTTACATGAGGAGCTGGACATGATCAGAATGAACGAACACTATACAAAATTGCAGGCATCCTATCTCTTTTCAGATATAGCTAAACGGATTGCCGCTTTTACTGAGAGCAATCCCGATAAAAACATTATCAAGTTAGGAATCGGTGATGTCACACGAAGTTTACCACCGGTGTGTATCGATGCCTTACACAAAGCTGTTGACGAAATGGCACAGGACAGCACCTTTCGCGGTTATGGCCCAGAACAGGGATATGCCTTTTTACGAGAGGCTATTGCTAAAAATGATTATGCTGACCATGGTGTAACGGTAGCATTGGATGAGATTTTTGTCAGTGATGGAAGCAAGTGTGACTCAGGAAATATTCAGGAACTCTTTGCTCAGGATATCACTGTGGCAATACCCGATCCGGTCTATCCAGTGTATGTTGATACCAATGTTATGGCTGGACGAAGTGGTGCCTATGGTGATGGTGGCTATGCTGGCCTGGTCTACCTTAAGGCAACCGCAGAGAATGGCTTTGTACCAAAAATTCCTGAAGAGAAGGTTGATCTAATTTACCTGTGCTTTCCTAACAATCCAACGGGCGCAACAGTGACCAAGGAGCAGTTGGCTGAGTGGGTTGCCTATGCTAAAGAGGCTAAAGCCCTGATTCTTTATGATGCGGCCTATGTTGAATTTATTCGTGACACTACCATTCCAAGAAGCATCTTTGAGGTCGCCGGCGCAAAGGAGGTTGCCGTAGAATTTCGCAGTTTCTCCAAAACAGCTGGATTTACCGGGACCCGTTGCGCCTACACAATCGTACCTAAGGAGTGTAAGGTGTATGATGGAAACGGGGCACAACACTCCTTGAATGCTTTATGGAATCGGCGTCATACCACCAAGTTCAATGGTGTCTCCTATCCTGTGCAGAGAGCTGCAGAGGC
Organism: Chitinivibrionales bacterium; assembly: GCA_028278335.1. GTDB lineage: Bacteria > Fibrobacterota > Chitinivibrionia > Chitinivibrionales > JANQEN01 > JANQEN01. The sequence continues at coordinate 13,573 of JANQEN010000206.1, forward strand.
AATATACTCCACAGAGGGTAAGGAGCAGGTAACTGCATTGATCGACTACTACATGAACAATGCCTCTCACATTAGAGAACAGGTAGAAAAGCTTGGTTTCGATTGTGTTGGGGGTGTTAACTCACCCTATGTTTGGATCCATGCGAAAGAGGATTCCTGGAGTTTCTTTGACCAACTGCTTAACAAAGCGGCAGTTGTCTGCACGCCAGGTATCGGCTTTGGCAAGTGCGGTGATGGCTATGTTCGCTTGAGTGCCTTTAATAGCTTTGAAAATGTAAAAGAGGCAATGGAGCGACTGCAGGGCATTTCTGGATAATTGCGGTAATCAGCGTAACCTAAGGGAAACACTTTTCGATAAAGCAGCATCATGATTCATTACGATATTCACCGGGATAATCCCCAGGTACGCTATTTAGAAAGTGCCAAGGAGATCCTAAAAAACAGAAACGGAATCTGTATCTATCCTACTGATACAGTTTATGGTATGGGTGCCTGTGTGTCGAATCCTAAAACGATCGATCGTATCTGCTCCATTATCCATAAGGATAAAAAGAGACGACTCTCCTTTATTTGTAGTGATTTTTCGCAGGTTAGTCGCTATGTAAAGATGAGCAATTATGCCTTTAAGCTGATGAAGCATTATTTACCCGGCCCATTCACCTTTATTCTTCCGGCAACAAATTACGTACCAAAGAAGGTATGTCCCAAACGAAAGACCGTTGGTATTCGTATTCCCGATTGTTCTGTCTGTATGGAGCTTGTCAAGATATTAGATGAACCTCTGGCCAATGCCTCCCTGGCGATACCTATTGAATATCGTGGTGACCCCTCCTACTTTGATCATACTGTATCCAATGAGGTTGATGTCTGTTTGGATGTTGGAGTCATTGATGATCCTACGGGATCAACCATTGTGGATTTAACCACCGATGAGCCTGAAGTAATTCGTCAAGGTAAAGGAGAGTGGCATGGGTAAGCAGGTAGACCGTTTGGTCGCTATTATTGAAAAGCTGCGTAGTCCCCAAGGGTGTCCTTGGGATCGAGAGCAGACGCACAAGAGTATTCTCTCCTGTCTACTGGATGAAACCTACGAATTCTTTGAAGCTGCAGAGCAGGACGATACTTCCATGATGCGTGAAGAGCTGGGTGATGTTCTTTTGCAAATTGTCTTTCATGCACAGATGGCAAAAGAGGACAACCGTTTCTCCTTGGAGGATGTGGCCCAGGAGATCTGTGAAAAAATGGTGCGCCGTCATCCCCATGTCTTTGGTGATACCAAAGCATCCTCTACGACGGAAGTTATCGAGAACTGGGAGGACATTAAAGATAAAGAGGTGGGAAAAGAGCACCGCGAGTCAATTATTGACGGGATACCAATGGCTATGCCAGCTCTATTTCGGGCCGAAAAGGTACAGCGTCGTGTTGCTCGCGTTGGTTTTGATTGGGAGACAACCGGTCCAGCACTTGATAAGGTGGAAGAGGAGTTTGCCGAGTTTCGCGCAGCTCTTGAGTCAGGAGACTTGGAGCATGCCGAGGAAGAGCTTGGGGATATCCTTTTTGCCTTAGTTAATGTAGCTCGTCATAAAAAGATCTGTGCTGAGGATGCCCTGCGGATAACCATTAAAAAATTTGACAAACGATTTAGGTACATTGAAAAAAAGATGGCCGAAAAGAAGCGCACCTTGACAAGCGCCTCTTTAGAGGAGTTGGATGCTCTCTGGGAGGAGAGCAAACAGAGTTAGTCGGCAATCCTGATAGTCAAAACCTTCTTTACTTTATTTCCCGCTATATCTTCCGCTTCCAGTAAAAAGTTATTTACCCCCCGTTTTACCATCACCTTTCCAGAATAGATATAGTTGAGCCGTTCTCGAAGGGGAACGCCATTGACCCGACAGTAGACAATCGTTTCTGGTACACTACCGATACCATCTTCAATCTCGACTTCCACCTCCATGGAAAGGCCACCGGTGTTAGTTGGCATAGGCGGTAAATCATCAACAACATACTGGCTTTCGTCCGGTTCTAGTATGTCAACAGTTAGTGGTCCTGGTAAATAGTAAATGTCACCGGAAAGGATATTAGAAGGATTGCCTGCTCGGTCACTTGCTTTAATAACGAATCTGTTTTTTCCTTCCTCTAAGGGTATCTTTTCTTGCTCGCTGGGTTCTAAGGAAAACTGATCAACAGAGCCATTGACATTGACATTGAGTGCGAGCTGGTCGTTTTTTGTATAATCAAATACTTGAACAATTAGATGGCCAGTACGGCTTGCTCCATGGGATAGGCCTCCTAAGATAGCAATACGAGGAGGAATTTTATTTATAATGGGAGAGCTACCATCAACAAATACGTTAAAGATTTTATCTATCTCATCCCCACCCTCTTGGTCTATAGCTTCTATGCGGACCGCATAGTCACCAATGTCACGTTCGTAAACAGGTAAATGCATCGAAAAATTGCCCGATTGTAGTACTGGGACTCTTCTGCTATTTACATATAAAAGAGCCCACGGGTTTGTTCGTCCCATAACAGTGATAGAATTTGATATGATTTTTTGCCCGTCTCTTGGTGAAGCAACGTCTAAAAATAGCGCAGCTCTTCTTGGTACATAGTGTACGGTAAGGTCTTGGTGAATTTCATCACCGTTGTATTTGCTGACTATGCTAACAGAATAGGACCCCGGCTCATCGGGTATATGAAGTGGATAGGTAAATTGGCCCTCTGGACGGATAGTGATAGGGATACCATTTATAGTGACTTCGGCACCACCCACGGTTAAGCCGGTAATGTAGATTATTGGTTTGTCAATTTTAGCATCATTAATAGGACCAATAATTTTTAAAAAATTCTCCTTTTGAGGAGTGTATTCTATGGTTACCTTTTTCTCCTTGGTTACCGAACCCAATTTTGCTACTACCAAAATATGATTTTTCCCAGGAAGTAAATTAACCATTACTTTAAAGGTTCCATCTGGTTTCGTGATACTTTGCTTGGTGCCGATAATCACTACTGCTCCCGGAGTGGCATTACCCAGAATCTCAATACGATTCAGATTTGTTGTGCTATTGTTATCCGGTGATTCAACTGAAAGAAATAGTTCAGGATCGAGGTTGTTTGATGATTGGTCAGTAGTATCAATAAGTGTATCACGAGAAATAGAGTCTCTCCTATCCAACGTGTCATGATTGAGCGTGTCCAAAAGATGCATTCGCAGCGAGTCTAAGCCCTGCTTTTTCATTTCCTCAAATTTGAATATGTCTATTTCTCTTTTGTCTTTGAGGACTACACCCCTTTGTCTTGAACGTACTAACACCTCTCTTCGACTACCTATTCTTCGTACTGCAACTCGTCCATGGTAGACATCAACAATCGTTCGCGACCTTGAGACAATGAGGCCGAGCTTAGTACCACGAATAGCTGCCACAGCTGTTGGTGTTTCAAAGGAGAAGCTGGAATTCTTGTTTACAAGCTTTTTAACATTACCCCAGATTTGCCCGGTTGATACTTTAAGCTTCGATTGCGATGTGTTGGAGCTTTTATCCTGGAGGATTGAAGAGAGATTAACCACACTATTTTCGCTGAGCCTAATCAGCGAACCACTTTCAAAGGAGAGCTCTACCGAAGACTCTACAAAGGTACGAATGTCCCACTTCATTTTTAATTGCATACCAACCCGAGCTGGCCGCCACTTTCCTGTTGTTGGTGATCGCACCTCTGCTTTTCCCACAATGCTTTTTATGGATACCTTCTCCGGAACGAAGTTTGTCTGACCCAAAGAGGACAGAGCCAAAGATAAAACACAGAGCGCTACAAGTGTGGTGGATAATGCTATTCTCATCATTGTGTCCTTTATAGAGTATTTTGTTTTTACTATCGCAGCGTCACGATCTTTTTAACCGTGGCAAAATCATCGGCAATGAGCCGACAGAAATAGGTCCCCGACGGAACCAAACGACCGGCATTGCTTTTGCCATGCCAGATAATTGAGTAGAATCCAGGTTTCTGTTTTTTATGAACAAGGTCACGAACTAGGCGACCGCGTGCATCATAGATGCGCATTGTCACGGTAAAGGGTTTGTTTTGGAGCCATCCATTGGAGTCCCATTTGTAAGGGATAACGTAGGGAATAATTGCCCGGGGATTACAGGGATTTGGATAGGGCTGCCCTAAAGAAAAGGCTTTTGGTAAGGTATTAAGAAAGTCTTTGTTTGCAGTGACAAAGAGTGTAAAGAACTGTTCCTGATCCGTTGGAGAAATAGCAAGCACGCTATTGGGCGTATAGGCAATAAAGTTCTCTTTTGTTTTAATAAAGATGTAGATGGGTGACTTCTCGTTCAACCCAGAAATTGAAAGGGATAGAGAGGTTGTCGCTGGATCGCAGGCAGAGATACCCACTTGAAAAATATTGGCCTGCTCATTCCAGTGCTGACGAATATCACTGGCATACTCTGCAACTGATCGTTGCCATTCAGGATGGGCAAAATAGAGGCGTGGCTCGGAACCCATTCGGGGAGGCTCTGGCCTGTCCAAAAGATCGTAGCCATTTTGTGCATCCTTGGCTATGCCAAAGAGGTTGTCCTCGTCTCTATTGATATTTGAAACCAAGGACATATTAAAGATCCACTCTGTTTTGTCAACAAATTTGGTGACCCGTGTTTTAACTGCTGAGCGGCTCTGATGAATAGGAGTTCCCTTAAGCACCACCTGTTGAGGATGATCTACCAATACCCAGTATCCTTTCCAGGGGTACAGCACGCTTTGTGCTTCCTCATAGTCTCGTGTCCGCGGATTCCACTGCCAGAGTGTATAAGGTAAATTCCATTTAATCGGATAGGGAAAGGGTGAGGCGATTTGGTTCCAGCCGTAGGCCGCTTTAGCAAGGTTTACAATAACAGAGTCTGGAGCATTGGGGTTTAGGGTAAGAGCAAGGGATAGAGGTTTTTCCTGCTTTGTCCAGTATGCCTTGTCGCCAGTAAGGGCTGCTATACCATCAGAGCGGGTATAGTACTTGTAAATACTATTGGGTTCTTTCGATTCGTCCCAGTGTAAAATCTTTCCAGCCTGTTTAAAGGAAGCTGCGCTAAAGGATTCCGAGGGGACCGAGACCATATGCCACTGACCACTGTCAGACCAGGTGTGCATGGTTGCACCGCGGATGGTAAAGGTATCGACATAGGGCGTTAAATCGATTAGACCAGCCTGATCCTCTGTATAGCAGGAAAAGACATAATTCCCATCAGAGAGGGGATACCAATTAAAGAGACCAGTGGTATTGGTAGCCCTTTTGTCCACACTTTTGGCTAGAGGAGTCATGGTTCCATGGAAGAGGAGCGTGGTGTCAAAGTCGTCCCGACCAATCATACTATACTGTGCAGCACCAAAGCTTATCCGTTTGCTTTTAAGGGTGGTTGTGGGTGCGTCGTTTGTATTTATGACATAGCAGGAATAGGTACCGCGCACCGCTGCACCAATGCGATCTTTGGCAATGATGGTAAATGAAACAACACCAGTGTTGCTGTTTCCTGGCACCCCCTGTAAGAGGAACTGTTTGATTGAGTCGGCACTGGTACCATTTTTAGGGGTTACTCGTAGCCAAGGGTTGTTTGTGTTGATACTTACTATAGTCGTATCCCCTTTGTCCGGATCAAGGATGACCACTTCACCGATGAATAGGGAGTCCTCAAAAAGGGTGTCGGGATACTGAATCGAAGCGATGCGGGGAGCATCATTGGTGTTTTGTACGGCTATGGCAAAATAGGTAGAGTCCATGGCACCCATAGGATCGCTTGCCCTTAGGCGAATGCGGTGCGAGCCCACATCACTATTGGTGGGTTTCCATTGGAGGGTGAGAGTGTTTTGATCGACCACAAAGCCTGGAGGTGCTGCAAGAACAGTCAGTGCAATTGGATCATTGTTGACATCATGCACACAGGGACCAAAGGTCCAAAGAGAGTCTTCAAATAGTGTATAGTTTTGGTTAACACAAAAGCGAGGTCGCCCATTATTGATCAGAATGCTGTCTGTTTTAAAATTGCCCACATTACCAGAGCTGTCATAGGGTGTCCATGCACCATGCCAATATCCCTGTTTGTTAATGTTGGGTACGGTGAATGAGGTGTCGCGATAGGCTAATCGATAGGCATTGGTAGTATCAAAGAGAGGGTTTTTATAGGCTAGGGTAAAATAGATACCCTTTTCAGGGGCCGTGTTATTGTTGGCAATTGAAAGGGTGACTGCAACCGCACTGTCTCCTTGGTTTCTAAAAAGTGCCTGGATCGTATTAATCGGTGCATCGCCATCAGGTAGCCGAACCCTACCGCTGGACTCATTGGTAAAGATTGACCAGTTATCTGCGTTGTCAACAACAAAGGCTGCTGTATAGGCTATAACACCGTTTGTTGGAAAGGGACCCATGGTCACGCTCGAATCAATACTTCCCACAAACTGAAAAAGTTCACCCTCAGAAGGTGTTTTAGGCATGGCCATTGAGGATGCGCAAACCTTGACTTCCTTAGCATCGGGGCTTGTGGAGGGTGTCCAATACACTGCCGCTGTTGAGCAATTAACTGCACGCACTGTTAAGCCGGTTACTGGATTGGGCGGTGTGCCATCATCAATATAGGTGACACCAAAGGGTACGGTCTGGTCAATTCGGATATTATAGGCGCTGCCATCACCAAAGGTGTTCTCTTCCATGATCAGCGAGAGTTTGGTCCCGATCTCAGCCCAGGACTCAATCACTTGAGCTTGGACTTCTAAAATTGTTATTCGCACAGTGTCTTGGGTTGTCCCAAAGGCAAAGGGCCAGGGTGATGCCACAAGCAGAGAGTCGGCCGTGCCATTGTTGACATAGAGACCCACCCGATGATCTGTGTGAATAGAGGTCGACTGGACCGGCTTGTCAAAGATAAGTTCTAACACATTGGTTGTTTCTCTATAGGATGCCGAGCGCACACCCACAATGGGTGGTATGCCCATATAGGCGATATTTGCAGCAGAGGCACTGGCTGCAGGATTGCCAAGAGTATCTTGATACTCTAAAGTGATTGTATAGAGGGCATTGTTAACCAGATGATCATTGGGTTCGGTAGAAACGGTTGACACATTGGTATTGTTGGAGAGATCATTTCCAGAGAGTGTCGTGGTGTGGACGCCGCCCGCTTCAAACCCTGCTGAAAAGATGATACTGTGCGTACCACTGGGGTCTGCAGTCCCTCCAGTATTGACAATACTGAGTTTGACTGTACCAGACAGTGCTGCCTCGGGCAGGGAGAAATTGAGGCCAAAGGTGCTGTCTAATGTGATATTGGCCAGCGGTGCGTTGAGGATAGGTGGTTCTGTTTGGGTATCCTCGGTGACAAAAAACCACTGGGTGTTTGCAGCAAATCCTGGATGATAATTGCCTGAAGTGTCCATAAAGCAGGTGATATCAAAAAGAATGTAGTAGCCGGTTTTACTGGCCAGGGTTGAAGTCGGATTAATGGTAATGATGGTTGAGCCACTACCACTGACGCCGGGGGCATTAACCGAGATGGTTTCGTGAATACCAAGGTCTGCTGTGCGGGCAATATAGATATTTCCACTGTCAACAACCACATCTTCGGAAAAGGCAATGGTGAGGTTTGTGTTGAGCGGTACTGCGATGCTTCCTAACGCTGGAACGAGTGATACAATTGTCGGATCAATGGTGTCTTGAACCTGAATAGTCACCAGGGCAGTATCCGAATTGTCAACACCATCATTGGTAATGTAGGAGAAGAATGCCGAGCCAATCATGTCTGTCTGAGGAGTATAGGTGAATGACCCATCACTATTAAAGGAGAGTGTTCCCACAGCAACATTTTGGGTGAGGGTTGCAGAAAAAGGATCACCCTCAGGATCAGAATCATTGGCTAGAAAGCCTGGTGCTGTAATGGTCAGTGGAGTGTTTTGTGACGTGATATAGCTATCGTCTGCAACAATTGGTGCGTCGTTTACCGCAAAAACATTGATAGTAATTGCAATAGAGTCACTATCAACTAATCCATCATTGACTCGAAAGCTTATGGTGCGGGGTATGGTTGATGGAGCGTCGCTGGGATTATAGTAGGCAATGCTACGCAGCGCTGTTTGATAGTTAGCTATCGTAGCAGAGCCGGAAAGACCCAATATACCAGTGCTGGAATTGTAGGTCCCGGTGATGCCGTTTTGGTTTACAAATACCAAGGAGTCCACATTGACCGATAAGCCTGCGGTAATTTTTATGGTTGCACCGGAACAATTACTGTTGTCCGGGTCTGACACGGTGATGCTATCATCAATAGTAACCGGAGGATTGTTTTCGTTATAGCCAAAGGAGGAGGTGTTGTTTACCAATTGGGGCTGGTCATTTATAGGGGTTACCGTAAACATTCGTGTAACCGGTTGGCTTACTGAGCTCCCATCATACACAGTAAAACTAACAGTCCGGGTTATAATCGACGGATTATCGCTGCTGTTTTCATAGGTTACACTTCTAAGAGCGGTCTGGTAGTTGGCCAGAGCAGAGGTGCCCGATAAGGTCAACATCCCATTGGTGCTGTCAAAACTTCCGATAATGCCATTTTGAGACGTAAAGAGAAGCCGATCCTCGGTGGGCATATTATTTGTTGTAATAGCTACCTCCGCAGATTCACACATGGCATTGTCCATGTCAGTAACGGTGATTGCATTGTCAATAACCGTGGCAGCATCATTCTCGGTATAGACAAAGGAACCTCCAGTACCGGTCAGTACTGGAGGATCATTCATGTCATCAATAATGATGGAAAAGGCCTCCTCATAGTACAGTGTCCCCACACCATTATCAGTTGTACGCACCCGTATTGACATTGAGGGGTTGGTCTCGAAGTCAAAGATGGCATTGGAAAAGAGGGTATCACCGTTTATGGCAAAGGATGCATTATCTGTGCTTCCCGTGCCGGAGACTAGCGTGTAGGTGTGTTGATCACTACCATTGGGATCAGTTGTTGAGAAGAATCCGATAAAAGTGCCTATCGCCTGATTTTCATTGATGACGTCGTTGCTGAGGTTTATATCGGTTGGCACATCATTAAAGGCCCAGTTTGTGTTACCCCCAGCATCAACACAATTTACCGTGGGCACACCCTGTGATCCCTGAGATGCATCGCAGTTGCCAATTTTGGCATAGTCAGCACTAAGAGTTCCTGAGATATCTAAATACCAAGGATTGGCAGGGTTCATATTGAGTAAGTTGCCACTTTGCCCAGAGAAAGAAGCATTACCGCCAACCGTGATAGTTGTTAAGGCGTGATTTAAGAGGGTTGTACTATCGCCGTTGGTGAGTGTTAGATTATTGGCAACTTGCATATTAAATGAGTTTAAATCAAATGTTCCAGCAGTTTGGGTAAAGGCTTCGGTTTGCAGAGAATCATTTAGAATACGTAACGTGCCTGAACCTGAATGGAGAAGGGGGGGGAATTTCTCATTGTTAGGCAGTTTTAAATCTTGCGCACCGGAGCCAGTGAATTCCATCACTGCGGTCCCGGCATAGAGGGTGTCAACGTCGGTGAAGTCAGCGCATCCACTGATCCGCAAGGAGCAGGCATTAAAATCAAAGTTGGACATCATGCCATAATACAACTCGTCAACAGCGTGGACACTATTCCCAAAATCCAAGGTGTCGTATTCGACAATGAGCGTGTCTGCCATAAAGTCATCGGCTAAGGTAAAATAGGCAGTGCTACCACTTCCACCAAAGGTGACCTTATGAAAAGCAGATCCCCCGGAGGTGATCGTGTGGTATCCGGTTGAGGTGTCAAATTCAACTTTACCGTTGTTGTGGTTAAAGGTGCCGCTATTGTTAAAGCTGCCCTTGATAAACATGATGTTGTTGGTGGGAGCTGTAAAGGTTGCCCCTGTTTGAATGGTCAGGCTTTTCATCATGAGTGTGGCACTGTCCAAGGCGAGAACAGTGGCGCCGGTGTTGACCGTTACATCAGGAAAGTGAAAGGAGCATGGCTTGAAGGGTTGCGTGCCAGTGCCGGCAAAGGTAAGGGCGCCGCTTTCTCGGCTCATAGTGCCGATCGCCTTAAAATCTGCCGTGTCTGTGACGTAGAGGTGGGTGTTCCCAAAGTTAAGGGTTCCGCCAGAGAGCCAAATTTGCTCAACCGTATCCTTTGCCCCGTAATTGCCAAGGAAGAGTGTGCCACTACCAACGCGTAGCTCCTCTGCTCGAAAGGCTTGGTCCTTAATAAAGGTTTGTCCGGTCCCAATCTGAAAAAGGGTGGGGAAGAGTTCGCCAGTCTTGGGAATAAAGACATTTTTGGTAGGACTGTTAAAGAGTATAGTACCATCATTGGTAATAAGCTCCACCGCACCGGAAAAATCAGCGCTATCGTAAATGGTTAGGGTTCTGTTGGCAAAACAGAACAGGCCCGGCGTGTTGACAAAGTAGATCGATGAGATCGCCGTATTGATGGTAAGCGTGCAGGAGGCGTTTGAAACAACTCCATCAAAGATCACCGTGTCCATGTCGTCGGGTATACCATCGGGATACCAGTTGACATCCCGATACCACAGGTTGTCACCGAAGCTATTCTCCCAGGTTTTTCCTGCCGGATACATGACCGTATTTTCATAGGCACCCAGAGAGGGGCTTGCACTTCTGCCAATACCCTCTATGTCAACTGTAGGAATAAGACCCCCGGACATGCCCATACCATAACAGGGGCTCCCGCTTTGTAATTTCAGGCTGTCATCGGGGGTTCCTAACATGTTATCAAAGCCGTCTGCATCAAAGAAGAGGGGAAAGGTGTCGAGATTATTTCCATTGTTAATACCAAAGGCATTGCCGCCAACCCAGGAGGCGCTACTGCCGCAGCCCTCAATATCACTGTATTGGATGCTGGGGTTGCTTGAGCCCTCGTTGCGGATCTCGGGATTACTGACAATGGCCCTGTTAGACCAAAGAATGGTGTTTCGTATATCAGGAAATCCCGCAGTGGTGTTTTGATTAAAGAGGGCCCCACCAAGCATGGCTTCATTGCCTACAAAGGTGCAGTTGTAAATGTGATTTGATGCTGCACTCATGCGCATGACATAGGTGCCACCACCCTCTTTGGCTTTATTGCCCACCACTATAGAGTTTATAAGCATGGAGGAGTCGTTTTCAAACAGAATACCCCCACCCATACTATCGGAGACATTACCGTAGATTCTACAGTTACGTATGGTCGCTTTCATGTTTTTACAAAAGATGCCCCCGCCTCGTTTTTTACTGTAATTTTTTCGAATAATACAGTTTGTTAAGGTGTCACCCTTAAAGAGTGAACCCATATACACACCACCACCATAATCAAAATTACTACCGCCATTGGCAAAACCACCCTCTATAATAAAGCCGTCCATAATAGCGCGCTCTACATTGTAGAACTTTACAACATGAAAGGAATTGTCCGAGCTATCACCAATGGAGCCAATATCACCACTGAGCACGGTTGGGAACTGCTTGGGATTTCGTGCACCACCTGTTGTTGGGTAGCCACCTAATATTTTCATCCAACTCTTAACCGTAAAGGAGGAATCCCGGGCATTGTCGCTGGTTGGCTTGTATACACCCTGGGCCACATGGATTATATCGGTGGAGTTGCAGGCATCAAAGGCATCGTGCAATTGATTAAAGGCATTGGGCCAGTCCGCACCGGTGTTGCCGCCTCCTGCAGCAATGTCGACATACCAGTCGGTTTGGGAAAATCCCCCGGTTATCCAACCAATACCAAGCACCATAAGCACTAAAAAAACTCCCCACCGTTGGACAGGGACTGCACCACAGATTTTGCTTCTCTTCATCATTATTTTTGATCTTTCCATGGAACCAAAGCCTCTTTGCCTCACTAGATTGAATTCTATATATTAGACAGTAACTTGCTTATTATACCACTAAGAGGGTTAAAAATCAACATGGGTTAATCGCTTAAGTTGTTAAATTCGTCAGTTTGAAAATTACTTCTATTATAGGACTATTTTACGGTTTTTTCTGTGATCCGAGTCACAGAGGCTTTTATATAAAAGATTATTTGTTTTTTAATGATCCGGGGGGAAGCCCCCCACTGTGAGCTTCCCTCGTCTCTTTTAACTGCTTGCATCCACAAAATCAGTTCCACCTAGACGGTGGACCTGCTCTTGTGGGCAAGCAGATAACAAAGATTCTCAGGTGATCTCACAGATTCCCCCTGTAACTATCTTGAACTGAGAGTGTTAATGTTCTTTCGAAAAAGGGGAAAAAATAGATTAAATCCTGCTCAGTTTTAATCCTTGTAGTATTATTGGGAATTATAGAATTGGATGGATAAAAAAGTGCCCAAAGCGTTGGCTCTGGGCTCTAAGATTCAAGAAAAACTCACGACAGAATCAGGATTGGTTACTCTCCTCGGTTGTGTCCATAATGGGACTGTCATCTCCAGAATCAACTGGCATTAAAAATAAGTCGCCTCTTTATGATGCACAAAGAGTCCCAGGGTGGAGTGTTCTGGTACCATTTGAAAGCCCGTGGTCATGGTGATACCCATGCGATCCTCAATACAAAGTAGGTCAAAGAGCTTTTTCTGTTCAGAAAGGTCGGTGAGTCCACGATAGCCAAAACTGAAGCGGCGGCCTTGCGCTTTGGGAAGAATAAGACCCCGTCGAATCTCTGCAGTGATTTTATCGGCAAGTTCTTCCGTTAAATAGGTGCCAAGCCCATGAAGGTAGAATCCCAGGGCATACTCGTTTTCCTCCTGTATATAGCGGCGACTTCTTTCGGCAAGCTTGTGGCCGATGGTGACAATCTGTATAGAAATCAAATCACCTTCGGACCTAAAGTAGTCGGCAAAACAGCGCCACTGCCGATTCTCAATACGAGGGAAATCAAAGGTGGCTACCTCCTGATGAAAATCAGAGGGACTTAAAAGGATCAATTTGTTATCATCGGTGATTACCGGGTAAAATCCATAAAAGGCTCGCGCCTCGATGAGGTCTTTTTCAATAAGCTCATTGGTAAGAAGATCCAAGGCCCCGTCAAACTCCTCTTCCGAGGCTTTGGCATAGGCCTCCTTACCCATACCGGTTGCACGCCAGTATCCCTTGTAAAGGATCGTCTTTTTAAGACCCGACAGGAGGGTAGTAACATCCCAGGTTAATATTTCGCCAGTGCCATAAAAGGGAGGTACTAAAAGTTCACCATACTCTAAGGGGGTTGGGTCGGGGATCTGTTTTTTTGGCGTCTCGACCTTTTTAGGGTGTGGTTCTGCTGATATTGGTTGTGCTGTTTCTGTCTGCTGCTCCATTGCCTCTAACACCGTAACCGCTTCAAAGGCGTCCTTTGCATAGGAGACCTTTCCTGCATAGCCGCGGGTATCATTAACTTGCTCAATGCGCTTAGCAAACTGAGCATTGACCGCAGCACCACCAATAAGAATGGGGATAGTAAGTCCCAGGCGGTCAAACTCCTTGACACAGCGGGCCATCTCCTGAGAGGTGGTTACTAACAATGCCGAGAGGCCAACCGCTCGCGGTTTATGGGTGTTTACTGCTGTGATGATATCGTCTAAGGGGACCTGTTTTCCCAAGTCAATGATTTCAAATCCCTGATTTTTAAGAATAGAGCCGACTAGGTTCTTGCCAATGTCATGGACATCGCCAAAGACAGTGGCTAAGACAATTTTACCCTTGTTTTCAATCTTCTCCTTTTTAAAGGAGGGCTCTAAAATGGTAAGAGCCTCACGCATGACCTCTGCTGCTTGGAGTACAAAGGGGAGGATCATTTTTCCAGAGGCTAAGCGATTGCCCACCTCAGCCATGGCTGGCATGAGCATGGTGTTGAGTATGTCAAGGGCTGAGTTGTTTGCCAGGAGTGTCTCTAAGAGGGGTGGGAGGTTTCTTTTATCCCGGTTGAGTATTTTCTCTCGCAACTGTTGATCCGGCGGAAGATTTTCTAGGTTGGTCGCTTTCTTCTTTGGTGCCGGTGAAGAGTCTGCTTCGAGCTTTTCAAAGTGTTCGATATACTCTACAAGGGCGGTCTCCTTTTTGTTAAAGAGGAGATTCTCCGCAAGCTCTTTAACGGCTGGTTCATAGGTAGAAATATCGTCTACGTGGAGCGGATTAAAAATAGCCGCATCAAGTCCTGCAATACCAGCGTGATGAAGAAGAAGGTTGTTAAGGACGCGGCGCGCCTTTGGACGCAAGCCAAAGGAGACATTGCTCACTCCCATGACTGTTTGAATTGTGGGAAAGGTTTCCTTGATTTTTGTAAGTGCTTCTAAGCTTACGGTGGCAGCATCGGCGCTTTCAGGATCGCCGGTTGCTAAAGTAAAGGTAAGGGGATCAATATAGAGATTGTGCAGAGCCAGACCATACTCATTGCAGGCAAGCTCGACAATGTCCTTAGTAAGCGCAAGTTTTCGTTCAACTGTTTTTGCCATTCCTGTATCGTCAATAGGAAGTGCAATAACCGGACAGCCAAAATCCCGGGCAAGGGAAAGTACCGCTCGAGCCTTTTCTCCCTTCCGCTCAAGGTTAATAGAGTTGATCAGCAGTGATCCTGCACATACTTTGAGGGCTGCCTCAATAACGGCAGGCTCGGTTGAATCTATACAGAAGGGCGTTTCTAAACGCTCCGCTAAAAAGCGTACTACGGTTGTAACGGTGTCTGATTCACTTTCCAGTTCATTGGTGGCCATGCATATGTCAAGAAGTGTGGCGTTGCGCTTTTCCTGCTCCAGGGCAAGTTGATAGAGTTCGTCATAATTTTGGGCAAGGACAAACTCCTTGGTCTTTTTAGAGCCCTGGGTATTGAGCCGTTCACCAATAAGAAAGGGACGCTTTACTGAATGAAGAGGCAGTCCGCCAATACCGGTTGTAAGGAAACAGGTGTTGGTTGGTTTCTCTTTTGCTGCTACCTTTTTATTGGCCAATGAGTCGGCAAGGAGCTTTATATGAGCTGGTGTGGTACCACAACAACCACCGACTACACTCACACCGATTTCAGTAACAGCCTTGATTAAGGGTTCAACAAATACTGTTGGCTCTAATGCATACACAGCTTTACCATCCACATTCTTAGGCATACCTGCGTTAGGAATCATTGATATGGGATGAGGAGAGTTCTTAACAAAATCGGAAATGGTGGTAAGCATCTCCATAGGACCGGTACTGCAGTTGAGGCCTAACACGGTGGGATTACAATTGGCAAGGGCGCCCAGCACCGAAATGCTGTTGCTTCCAAGAAGCATAAGGCCGGCCATATCCATAGTAACCTGTATCTGAATGGGTACGACTCGGTTTTGTGCAGCAAAGGCCTTTCGAATGCCAAACAGTGCGGCTCTGGTTTCCAAAAGATCTTGCATGGTTTCTAAAAGGAGAAGGTCCACGTTGCCTTGAAGTAGTGCCTGGGCCTGCTCTTTATAAATTTCAGCACAGTCATCAAAGGAAAGCTTGTTTAATGATGCATCAGAGGAGGAAGGTAAAAATCCGGTTGGGCCTAAAACACCACAAACAAAACAGGGACCGGATTTGGCACTACTTGAAATAGCATCCCGTGCTGCCTGTGCAGCAGCTTGATTGATGTTTGCCACCTTGGACTCTAAGCCATACTCGGCAAGCTTTGCTCGGTTTGCTCCAAAGGTATTGGTTTCAAGGACTGTTGCTCCGGCATTACAGTAGCTTGCATGAATGGCTTGAATAACATCGGGACGGGTCAGGTTGAGGATTTCATTACATCCATGCTTATCTTGCCACTCTTCTGGAGAAAGAGAATGGTTCTGGATTTCTGTTCCCAGAGCACCATCAAAGATTATGGGTATACGCTGTTGCAGCATTTCTGAAAAGGTCAAACTCATAGCTGTTATAGTTCCTTGTTGTATCTAATTAAAAAAGTGTCTGTAAAATATATTGTATAATGGTGTAATCAAAAAGGGGACCATACAATTGGCGCTGAGTATCATATATATTTTTATTGTAGTAATAGTTGTGTAAGATTAAGTTGCCTAAAAACCATCCAAGGGGGGAATTGTTTTTGTGTTGGCACACTATTAAAGGAGAGCTTTATGGCACCACAGATTTCCGATCATTTTAAAACACGACAACCGAGCGCCATTAGACTTGCCCAGATTGAGTTTAGCAAGCGCGAGGACAAGGTGCAGGCAATTAACACCGCCATAGGTAATGTCTCTTTACCAATGCATCCAAAACTAAAGGAGCGTCTCTTTTCTCTTAAGGCCGATACATCACCCTTTAAGGAGGGGGTGGTGAAGTATTCTGCCACAAGGGGAATGGATGAGACCAATCAGGCCTTCCTAAATATCATTGCCTCTTCAGGTTTTTCTACACAGGGGCTCTATTCGCAGATAACCGATGGGGGCTCAGCTGCTATGGAGTTAGCTATTCTTGGGGCCTGTGGTCCGGCTGGCTCCGATAAAAACCCGCTGTTAGTAATAGATGCTGCTTACACCAATTACACTGCCTTGGCAGGGCGATTGGGGAGAAAAACCATTTCCGTATCACGGCATTTGGAGGAGCACGGAAAGTATACGCTTCCGGATATGGCGAGTATTCGTGCGGTGATTGAGGAACATAATCCTGGCGCCTTAGTGGTTATTCCCTATGACAATCCAACTGGTCACTTTTATAGTCAAAAAGATTTGGTTCGGCTGGCCCAACTCTGTGTAGAGTATGATCTGTGGATGATCAGTGACGAGGCCTATAGAGAATTGTACTACCTTGATGCGGAGACCTCCAGTATCTGGGGGTTGTCCGAGGAGCAGGTTCCTGGTATTTCGGGGAGAAGGATCAGTATTGAGACCGCATCAAAGGTGTGGAATGCCTGTGGTCTGCGTATTGGTGCCTTGGTTACGGACAACAAAATGTTTCATATCCAATCGGTGGCAGAATTTACGGCAAACCTTTGCCCACCCTCTATTGCCCAGTATGTATTTGGTGCTTTGGCTCATGAGCGCCATGAGGCGTTGCAGCAGTGGTACGCTCAACAACGTAGCTACTACAAGAAGCTCATGGTGGATTTTACCGAAAAAATGAGGACGCTGCTTCCGGGCGTGATTGTCTCCAGCCCCGATGCATCGATCTATTCGGTGGTAGATGTCAGAGCTATTGCACAGCCTGGATTTGATGCTCAGGAGTTTGTTCTATTCTGTGCGCAAGAGGGCTCTGTTGACATTGGGGGAGAGTGTTTAACCGTGCTTGTGGCACCTATGGCAGGGTTTTATTGTGCCAAAACGAATAATCCCGGTACCACACAGATGCGTATTGCCTATGTTGAATCACCAGAAAAGATGGCTTTGGTCCCAGAACTATTTACAGCACTTTTTAAGAAGTTCGAAAAAAGGCGAGTTTCTTAGATCCACCGTTTCCAGCTTCTAAGGGCGATAAAGCTTTCTGTAGTATCAATGCTGTTTACCTTAGCAAGCTCTAAGCTGAGGAAGGTCAACAGTTTTTGAGGCTCAATAAAGAGTTCAATAACAAGGTCATACCGTCCTGATACCATATACACAGAAACTACATAGCTCAGCTGAGATATCATTTCCGGTGTGATTTCCAGGTCGGCCCGTTCAGAGAGGTTAATACCGATGAGTACAATTTGCTTGTTCTCGATCATGCTCGGATTAACCAGACCCTTGATTGATAAAAAGTTATTATCAATAAGCTTTTTAATTCTGTTTCTTACCGTGCCTTCAGAGATGGAGAGACGTGATGCGATCTCGTTATTTTGGATTCTGCCATTTTCCTTCAGCAGACTGATAATGTTAAGATCGGTTTTATCAATTTTCATGGGTAGTACTCCCTCGATTTAAATGGTTTGATTGTAGCCCTCAAACGTAAACCTAAACTGTTCAATATTAATATACTATTTTTACTATTCCCACTCCTGTATATACAGTGTTTTTATGTATATTTCTAATAGGTAATATATACTATTTGATTAATGGTGATACGATATTACGTTGTAACTAAAATAATTATAAATTTTTACTTTTTCCATTAATTTATATAATCATATAATAATAATCGAATAGTGGCGATGATGACAAAGAGGGTGTTGTTGCGAAAAGCAACAAAAACAGACGAATTGTGGTTGTTTATGATAACATTTGGAGCAATTATTTACTTTTTGTGTAATATAACTTGAATTTTTTAATGGCAATGAACGATATTATAGGTTGTTCAGAATTATGATAACCTAGGTAGGTGTTGAAATGAAGGAAAAATTAGACGTTGTTATTATTGCCTTTGGTGGGAATGCACTCATCAAACAGGGCCAATTGGGTACAGCCCGTGAACAGTTTGATAATCTTGAAACACCGCTATCTCAAATCGCCAAACTATCAAAGACAAATAAAATTGTCATTACCCATGGCAATGCGCCGCAGGTTGGAAACCTTCTCCTCCAGCAGGAGTCATCGATGCAATTTCCCAAGATGCCCTTAGAGATCTTGGTAGCCATGACTCAAGGGCAAGTTGGTTTCATGATTGAAAAGACACTGGATAACGAACTTATGAAGAAAGGTGTTGATGATCCCCTCATATCAACGGTACTCACCTATGTTCAGGTTGCGAAAAATGATCCGGCCTTTAAAAACCCCACAAAACCCATTGGACCATCCTACACAGAAAAGCAGAAGGGTTTTATGAAGACCGCTAAGGGGTGGCGAAGGGCTGTGGCATCTCCAACTCCACTTAAGATTATCGAGTGGCGTGAGATTAAAAAACTTTTAGATCATGGATTTATTGTTATTGCCTGTGGTGGCGGGGGTATACCTGTAACCAGTCGACGCAAGCGGTATGAAGGTATTGAGGCAGTCATTGATAAGGATCTGGCCAGTGCAAAGCTTGGTGAGCAGATAAATGC
Organism: Chitinivibrionales bacterium; assembly: GCA_028278335.1. Taxonomy (GTDB): domain Bacteria; phylum Fibrobacterota; class Chitinivibrionia; order Chitinivibrionales; family JANQEN01; genus JANQEN01. The sequence goes on from JANQEN010000206.1 coordinate 32,450, forward strand.
GGATAAACTTATCATTGCTACAGAGGTGGAAAAGGTGGCCCTCAATTTTCAAACGGAGAATGAAGTGCTGCTTGATACGCTAACCATTGCAGAAGCAGAAAAATATATTGCCCAGGGGCAGTTTCCCCAGGGAAGCATGTTGCCAAAAGTACAGGCAGCTATTAATTTTGTTAAATCAGGAAAAGAGAAGGCTATTATTACTTCAATCGACAAGATTGAGGATGCATTTTACGGAAAAACAGGGACATCGATTATACAATAGAGATACTATTCATATACACTTAATTTATGTAGGAGATGAAACTAATGGCACGTAGAAAAACAGTCATCATGGGAGCTGCGGGCAGAGACTTTCACAACTTTAACACCTTTTTTAGAAACAACGAACAGTACGAAGTTGTTGCCTTTACTGCAACGCAAATACCGGATATTGAAGGAAGAGTGTATCCTCCAGAGTTGAGTGGTAAGCTTTATCCTGAGGGTATACCCATTAAAGCGGAAGAGGATTTAAAGCGGATTATCGAAACTGAAAAAGTTACCGATGTCTTCTTCTCCTATAGTGATGTGCAGCATAAGTATGTTATGCATAAGGCATCACAGGTCATTGCCTGGGGAGCAAATTTCTCGCTTTTGGGTGCCGAGGCAACGATGATAAAAAGCGACAAACCGGTGGTCTCTATTTGCGCAACCAGAACTGGTTGTGGCAAGAGTCAAACTACTCGTCGGGTCGTTCAAATACTTAAGGGAATGGGCAAAAAGGTTGCCTCTATTCGTCACCCCATGCCCTACGGTGATTTGGCCAAACAAAAGGTACAACGCTTTGCTGCCATGGAGGATCTCTTGAAGCATGAATGTACCATTGAGGAGATGGAAGAGTATGAGCCCCATATTGCCATGAACAGTGTGATCTATGCCGGTGTTGACTATGAGGCAATTCTAAAAGAGGCAGAGAAAGAGGCTGATATCATTCTTTGGGATGGGGGAAATAACGACCTTCCCTTTTATAAAGCAGACTTAGAAATCGTCGTTGTCGATCCCCATAGACCGGGTCACGAGCTTTCCTATTATCCTGGTGAGTCGAATCTTCTTCGTGCTGATGCTCTGGTGATTAACAAGATTGATACGGCTGATCCGGGCAACGTTGACATCCTTCGAGATAATATTAAAGAGCACAACCCAGAGGCTGTAGTCATTGATGCGGCGTCACCAGTTTCTGTAGATGATCCTGAGGTGATTAAGGGTAAAAAGGTTTTGATTATTGAAGATGGCCCGACCTTGACCCATGGAGAAATGAAGTATGGTGCAGGCACTATTGCTGCAGAAAAATATGGTGCCTTGGAATTTGTTGATCCGCGGCCCTATGTCTCTGGCACCATTGCAGAGACTTATCAAAAGTATCCCTATATTGGCACCTTGCTTCCTGCTATGGGATATGGCGAGCAGCAAATGAAGGATCTGGAAAAGGTGATTGATGATACCGAGTGCGATCTGGTAGTTATTGGTACACCCATCGATCTTGCCAGACACATCACCATAAAGAAACCCCATGTGCGGGTCACCTATGAGTTGGATGAAAAAACAAAGCCCGATCTAAAGGAGCTTCTTAAAAAGTTTTCTTAGGACCGCGGGTAACTATTCCCTTTCTTTACGGGCGCTCTCTGGGCGCCCCTTTTTTTGTCTCGTTGATTTGTATGGATGAAATTGTTTTGTAGCAAAACTATTATTCTGTTTGAAAGAATATATTTTTACCTCCATTCAATTCGAGATTACTCGCGTAGCGATACCACTATTCATATAAAGGAGAACGGTGCCATGCCCTTTAACATTAAAGGAAGAAATTTCCTCACCCTTCATGACTTTAGTCCCAAGGAGATTGAATACCTCCTGGAGCTTTCTGCAGATTTGAAGAAGCTTAAGTATGCCGGTGTTAAACCGGGTCGTCTTGCAGGAAAGAATATTGCCCTTATTTTTGAGAAACCCTCAACCCGTACCCGTTGTGCCTTTGTGGTAGCTGCTGTTGACGAAGGTGCTCATCCTGAGTATTTAGGAAAAGGTGACATTCAGTTGGGAAAAAAGGAGTCGGTAAAAGATACAGCTCGGGTATTAGGGCGTATGTTTGATGGAATTCAGTTTCGCGGATTTAAACATGAAACCGTTGAAACTCTTGGGCAATACGCTGGTGTCCCTGTTTGGAATGGCTTGACAGATAAATATCACCCAACACAGATCTTGGCAGATTTCTTGACCATTCAGGAACATAAGGGTCACTTAAAGGATATAAAGTTTGCCTATGTCGGTGATGGAAGAAATAATATGGCTAATTCCTTGCTTATTGGTGCGGCCAAGCTGGGTATGGATTTTCGTATTGTCTCCCCCAAAGAGCTCTTTCCTGAAAAGAGCTTGGTTGACAGTGTGCAAGCCTATGCTGACGTAAGCAATGCCAAGGTTTCGGTCACTGACAGTGTTGATGCTGGGGTGAAAGGTGTTGATGTTATCTATACTGATGTATGGGTTTCCATGGGTGAAGAGGAGATGTTTGAACAACGGATCAATCAACTCAAGGCCTATCAGGTCAATATGGAAATGCTTAAAAAAGCTGATAAGGATGTGCTCTTTTTGCATTGCCTCCCCGCATTTCACAACTTAGAAACCACTGTTGGCGAAGAGGTGTATGCAAAGTATGGTCTTGACGCAATGGAAGTGACCGAAGAGGTGTTTGAGAGCAAGCATTCCGTTGTATTTGATGAAGCGGAGAATAGAGTGCACACTATTAAAGCAGTCATGGTGGCAACTCTAGGCGATCAGTAATTTTTTGTGCAGAAAATAAAAGCGGTGCTCCTCTTCTAAAGAGAAACATCGCTTTCTTTATGGGTCTAATTAAATTGCTATACTATATGCTTATGCTGCCTCTGGTGCCAATTTTGATTGTGCGGTAACCTTCGTCATAGAGATCCCTGTGTATCCGTAAAAGATAGACACTAAGGGATTAAGCAGATTGAGAAAGGCAAAGGGTAGATAGGCTAGGGTGGCGACACCCAAGGTGCTTGCCATAAAAAGCCCACAGGTATTCCAAGGTATAAGTGGCGACGTGAGTGTACCGGCGTCCTCTAATACCCGCGAGAGATTTTTAGGATGGAGTTTTCGTTCATCGAACATATCCTTATACATTCTTCCTGGCACAACAATGGAGAGATATTGATCTCCCGCTAAAATATTCATAGCGATTATAGTTAGGATCGTTGCCAGTACTAAATTTCCTGTGCTCGTTGCAAAACGAAGTATCTGATCTGCGACAGATTGGAGCATACCCGATTTAACCATGATACCGCCAAAGGTCATGGCTATTAAAATGAGCGAAATGGTGCTCATCATTGAGCTTAGGCCGCCTCGAGAGAGTAGGTTATCAAGCGCTTCCACCCCAGATTCAGAGACATAGCCATGATGTGCTGCACCAATAATTTTGGTCATGCCCGCACCCTGAAATATCCAGGCAAAGATTCCTCCAATTATCGCACCGCAGATAAGACTTGGCAGAGCCGGCACTTTTTTTACTACCATGGTGATAAGAATGACCGGTGCTAAAAAGAGGAGAGGGTTTAGGTTAAAGGTTGATTCAAGTCCCTTTAACAGAGGATCAATACCTTCGGTATTTAATGATTTTCCAGCATACATAAAACCAATAACGGCATAGATTATGAGTGATATACCGTAGGAGGGGCCAGTAGTAAAGAGCATATGTCGGATGTGATCAAACAGGTTGGCTCCAGCCATAGCTGGGGCTAAATTTGTGGTGTCAGAAAGCGGTGACATTTTGTCGCCAAAATAGGAACCCGATACAATGGCTCCGGCAACAAGGCCTAAGGGCATCCCCAAGCCTGCGCCAACACCTACCAAGGCTACGCCCACAGTGCCCACTGTGGTCCAAGATGAGCCTGTTGACACAGAGACAATTGAGCAGATAATACAGGTGGCAACTAAAAAGATACTCGGTGACAGAAGTTTAAGCCCCCAGTAGACCATAGTAGGAACAATACCGCTTAATATCCAGGTTCCAATGATGGTTCCAATGATCATAAGAATTAGGATAGCACCCATAGCCATTCTTATGGTTTCCACCACACCCTCTTCAAGTTCTTTCCATTTCATTTTAAGGAGAAACATGGCAGTTGCTGCACCGGTGACTGCGGCAAAAAGGATTGGAATATGGGGCTCACCCCCCCATAGTTTTAGGGTTGTGATCAATCCTACAACGAGGAAAAACATGGGAATACAGGCATGCCATATTGTTGCTTTGTTTTGATCTTCCATAGAGATATTCCTTTTAAGCCGCAGCTATAATGAGTGATATTTAGTTATTTGAATTAGTTGTAAACTCTTTAACAAAAGAATGGGTGTGGCTAGTATAGAGAAATAATACGAATTATTTAGTTTAAGAGAAAAATAATGATATGGCATAATAATAAAATGTATAAAAATTAAATATACTATAAATTAGATGTTTTCCGCATGTCCATGCAACCAATGGAGCACTACACCGTTACCCTTATGAAGTTTTAAGTTTTTGCCACGGATCCAAATAGTCCTGGTTGCAGGTCTCCCGTATTATTTTATAGAGGCTAGTTTGGGGCTGGTAAAAAATGAGCGCATGATAAACTATTAAAAGGAGAGAAAGCTTTATGACTTGTATCGTGCAAAAATATGGTGGTAGCAGTGTTGCTGATGTAGAAAAATTAAGAAAAATTGCAGGTTCGATTGCAGAAGTAAAGAAACAGAATATTGATGTGGCAGTCGTTGTTTCCGCTATGGGTAAGACGACGGATAACTTGGTTAAGACTGCTCGTGAGTTGTCAAGTTCGCCTCCACGAAGAGAGATGGACATGCTTTTGAGCACCGGCGAGCGCATCACAATGGCACTGCTTTGCATGGCATTAAGTGAGCAGGGTCTTGAAGCGGTTTCCCTCACTGGATCGCAGTCTGGAATTATTACCAACGATCGCCACAATGATGCTCGAGTTATTGAGGTGCGTCCCTTCCGTGTTCAGGATGAAATGGCTAAGGGGAAGGTGGTTGTGGTTGGTGGTTTTCAGGGTGTCAGTTATCGTCGTGATATAACAACGCTGGGTCGTGGTGGCTCCGATACCACTGCGGTTGCACTTGCTGCTGCTCTTAATGCAGATAGGTGCGAGATCTATTCTGATGTGGATGGTGTTTATTCTGCTGATCCCTCTGTGGTGGCCAATGCAGAGCATTTACCGGAGATCTCTTACCAGGTTATGCAGGAGATGAGTACTGCCGGAGCAAAGGTGCTTAATGCTCATGCAGTTCAGTTTGCTAAAGACAAGCAAATTGCCATATATGCTCGCAGTACCTTCAGTCGTGAACGGGAAACGGTTATTAGAAAGTTTGCACCGGGAACCCTCATTGGAGTTCAGGCTGTTGTTAGTGAGAATGACATTATTCGCGTGCGTATGGAGGGTAAGAATATTGTTGAATCATTTAATAAAGCCTTGTCAATTTTAGAAGAGCAACAGGTGCATATCAAAGAGTTGCATGTAGCAAGCTATGATGAAGATACTAGCAAGTCCAAGGCTTCCTTTGTGGTGTCACCGAAAAATGTCTATGGCTGGGAAAAGATACAGAATCAACTACAGGAGCAATTTGGAGAGACTATTGCGTTTGATACACATCTCTCGGCACTCTCTCTTATTGGTGAAGGGCTTAACGAAAGCAATCAGACACTGCTTAAGACTATTGACCTTCTTAAACAGAAGGATATTGCTATTTCAGGTATTGCGACCACCTCTTTTCGGATTTCACTTCTTGTCAATCGCGAAGATGTTAAGCACGGTGTCTCATTGTGTCATGAGAAATGGGTTACAGAAGGATAATAGTAGCTATATTTAAAGACGGGATGATAAAGAGAAAATTCAACGTTGGAGGAATACATGGGTGATACTGGAGTGTTAGAGATTCTTAAGAAAGCTCTTCTTTTAGAGAAGCGAGGAAAGGCCTTTTATGAAAAGGTAGCCAACAATACCGAGAACAATGGTGTGAAAGAGCTTTTTACAACCATGGCTAAGGAAGAGGAGAGTCACATTCAGATAATTTCCGATCAGTTTAAATCCTATAGAGATTCAAATACAATTACCTTTGAAAAGAGTGAGGAGGCACATCAGAGTCACTTTGCTTCCATGGTATTAAATGAATCAATTAAAAAGGAGATCTCTGCTGCAGAGTTTGAAGCAGCTGCGATTGCTGCTGCAATGGCCATGGAGAAAAATGCCATTGCGCTCTATTTAGGTCGAGCAAAAGAAACAACAGATCCACAGGAAAAGGAACTCTATTCCTGGCTTGCCAAATGGGAACAGAGCCACCTGGATTTCTTAGTAAGCATTGATAAAGAGCTCTGTGAGCAGATTTGGCAGGATAATCAGTTCTGGCCTTTTTAACGTTTGATAGAATGAAGAGGAAATAGGAGATCTTTTATTTCCTCTATTGTTGTATCTATTTGTGAATCAATTAATTTTTTTTGTTGAGGGTCAAAGGGCTCTCGTTGTTGGTCACGAAGCCCACCTACCCAATCAGCATTGGCAAGCATAACACCACCCATTCCCAGTGAAAGGTCTTCTTCATAGGTCTCGCTTAAGACACTCCACAAGAGAGTCCACCCACGCACGGTATTTTCTACATGGTATCCACCACCTCCGGTTGCTAGTATTGGCTTTTTTAGAGCCATGATCCTTTGCACAACATCAACCAACACAGTGTTTGTAAGCTGCAGGTGGGCTAAAGGATCACCAGTAAGGGTGTCCATTCCCAGCTCTAAAATGATTACATCAGGATTGTAACTGTTCAGCAGTGGAAGTGCGATTTCACAAAAGACATGATTATAAATTTTATTATACGTCCCTTCGGGTAGTGGAACATTGCATGAAAAACCATACCCATCACCTTCTCCACACTCCTGTACTGCCCCGGTTCCTGGAAAAAGGGTCTTGCCGTCCTGGTGAAGCGAGAGTGTCAAAACTTGGTCTGTTGCATTAAAGGCTTTTTGTACACCGTCACAATGATGCACATCTATGTCGATAATTGCAGGGCGTAATCCCGCTTGTAAAAAGGTTAAGGCACTTAACACAATGTCATTTATATAACAAAAACCAGAGGCATGAGCAGCATGGGCATGATGAAACCCACCGGATGGATTAAAGACAATATCGGCATCTCCAGAGAGTATCGCCTTTGCGCCAGTAATCGAACCACCTGCCGCAAGAAGGGAATAGGGGTATAGGGATGGGAAAATTGGACAGTCAGCAGTGCCAAGACCCATTTCTAAAGAGGAGAGTGGTAGCTCCCCTTGCGATGCCTTTTTTATAGCCTCGATATACTCTCGCTTATGAAAAGAATATGTTTCTTGATCTGTCAAGGCAACGGGGCTTTCTATTTGAACCAAGGAATCTAAAAAGAGCCCCATTTTATTAGCTAAAGCATAGGTTAGGCCTGCCCTTTTTGAACTAAATGGGCAATCTGCTGGGTATCCATCTTTTTCCAACTCATCTGAATAGATAAATAGTTTTTTCATTTGAAAACCATCCGGTAACAGAGTACATTATCTTCTCGGGTACTGGTAATTTGAGCATCGCACTTATCCAGTACCTTTTGCATTTTATTGTTATCCACCAACACTTCTGCGGTAAAACCACTGATGGCATTTCGCTTTGCCATGTCGGTCAAACGATCAAGGAGCATGGACCCGATACCCCGATTTTGCCAATCATCATGCACCGTAAAGGCAACCTCAGCAAGGTTTTGAGTTTCGTCAAGATAGTATTGGCCAAAACCAATTATCCTATCCCCATGAGCTTCGGGCACCGTGGCGACAATAGCTACATCTGTACGGGGATTTATATAAATGAAGTTTTTGATCTGTTTCCTCTGTAAATTTTTAAGACGGGCCATAAACCTAAAGTAGATAGTGTCTTGGGATACATCATAGTACATCTCTTTAAGAGCGGGCTCATCAGTAGGGCGGACATTCCGGAAATGGAGAAGCGTGCCGTCATCGAGAACGTTTGAGCTGTAGTAGTCTTGGAAGCCAAGATAGAATCCGCTCTCAGTACCGGTAAACTCGCTGGGTAGCAGGCCGATTTCTAAGGCATCCTTTAGCAGTTGTTCGCGAAATGTTGGGTGCGCAATTGATATAAGTGCAACAGCTCTCTCCTGGATACTTTTGCCGTGTAAATAGGCGGTGCCGTACTCAGTAACCACATAGTGAACGTCGCCTCTAGTGGTTACTACGCCGGCACCGGGCGTCAGAAGCGCCTTGATTCGTGAAATGGTCCCCTGTTTTGCGGTTGAGTTAAGGGCGATGATTGCCTTACCTCCAGGAGACTTTGCTGCGCCGCGATTAAAATCGACCTGGCCCCCTATACCTGAATAAAAGGTTGAGCCCAGTGAATCCGCACAGACTTGGCCAGTTAAATCAACCTCTAAAGCGACGTTGATGGCCACTTGTTTATTTTGTTTACTTATGACAAATGGATCGTTTACATATTCTGTGGGATAGAACATAAAACCGGGATTGTCATTGATATAGTCGTATACTTTTTTCGTGCCCATACAAAAGCTAGCAACAACTTTACCTTTGTCAGAGGATTTTCTGCTTCCATCAACTACTCCCGATTCGATAAGATCAATAATGGTATCTGTAAACATCTCAGTATGGATCCCAAGCTGTTTTTTCTTCTTTAAAAAGGGGGCCACTGCCTGAGGTATTGCACCAATGCCAAATTCTATAGTAGAGCCGTCCTCCACAAGTGCTGCAATAAATTCGCCAATTTTCGTTGTGATTTCATTAGGTTCTGCTGGTGGTACTTCCAACAGCGGCCTATCCACAGGAACTAAGAGATCTATATTATGAATATGAATAAAGCTGTCACCATGAGTTATAGGCATTTGAGGATTTACTTGTGCAATAACAAGACTGGCATTCTCTGCCGCACTCTTTACAATGTCGACGCTAATTCCTAAGCTACATCGGCCACGGGAGTCAGGTGGTGTCACGTGGATCAGAGCAACATCAATTGGTAATTGACCAGAGGAGAAGAGTTGGGGAATGTCAGAGAGAAAGATCGGTGTGTAGTCACCGAGCCCCTCCTGTATATGACTGCGGACACCATCGGCAATAAAGAAGCTGTTTATACGAAAGCGACCTGCAAGAGACTTATCCGCATAGGCAGCAGACTCTGTTGTAAGAAAATCAATAATTTCTGTATCTTGAAGATCCTTGCTTCGGCCAACCATGGCATGAATAAGCTCCTTAGGTTGTCCGCAGCCGGTGCCTATGAATACTCGCTGTCCCGGTTGAATGTGTGATACCGCTTCCTGTGCCGAGACAATCTTTTGTGTATAATCCTGCTCCCAAGCCTGGTTTTGTTTAACTGATTCTTTATTCATGAGTAACCTCGTGGTAGAAGATTTCTAATCTGTTTTTGCTAAAGTGATCCGTGCATCCGCTGCAACAGAATCGGTTCCAACTTCCCCAACAATAAAGGGATTTATATCCATTTCAACAATTTGTGGAAAGTCGGTGACCAACTGGCTAATCCTCTGAAGAGCATTAGCAATAGCCTGGATGTCAGCTTCAGCCTGTCCCCGGACTCCAGTTAACAATGAGAACGATCGAGTCTGGGAGAGCATGGTCATGGCCTCTTCTTCTGTAATTGGCGCGATATGGAATGTGACATCCCGCATGACCTCAACAAAGATTCCGCCAAGACCAAACATGAGGAGTGGGCCAAACTGAGGATCGCGGGTCATGCCGATAATAACCTCTCTACCGGGGTTTGCCATTCGTTCAATGTAGGCGCCATCAATTTGAGCTGTTGGATTTTTTTGGCTGACCCGCAACATCATAAGATCAAAGGCGTCATAGACCTCTCCGGCTGAGGTTAAATTCAACTTGACCCCACCGATATCGGACTTGTGAACAATATGTGGCGAGGCAATTTTCATCACCACAGGATAGCCAATTTTTTCAGCAAAGCTAACAGCCTCGCCAGCATCAGCTGCAAGTCGTCCTGGTAACACATTGAATCCGTATGCGTCAAGTACCATTTTAGCTTCTGCTTCGCCCATTTGAAAGATTTTTTCTCGTATATCGCGATGAATAATACGCTCCACCCGCCGGCGATTCACAGCAAATCGTTGCAATACTCGGGAAGGACGCTTAAGCCATTGATGGTATTCGAACATGGCTTTTAAAGCAGCAACAGCTCTCTCTGGTGTTGGATAGTCAGGAAGATTTGCCGCAACCAGTTCATCCCGGCCAGGCATGACATCCTCACCACCCATAAAAGAGACAAGAATCGGTTTTTTAGATTCTGAACAAGCTGCAATGGCACGAGCTGTTTCTGCAGGGCGTGTCATTGCTTGGGGAGTAAGAATGACAATAATAGCATCGACGTTTGAGTCATCCATGGCTGTGTTGACAGCGTCGACATATCTTTTGGGGTCGGCATCACCTAACACATCTATAGGATTACCTACACTTGCTGCAGCAGGAAGCTTTTTTCGTAGTGCTGTAGCCGAGGCGTGGGCAAGAATACTCACCTCTAAACCGGAGAGTTCCACAGCATCAGCCGCCATTATCCCAGGACCTCCAGCATTGGTAATAATCGCTACTCGTTTACCCGTGGGAAGAGGTTGCATAGCAAGGGCTGTAGCAAAATCAAAGAGCTGCTCAAAGGTGTCTGCGCGTATGATCCCAGATCGCTTAAAAGCTGATCCATAGGCTATATCTGCTCCAGCAAGACTTCCTGTATGTGAAGAAGCTGCTTTGCCCCCAGCTTGCGTTACTCCTGACTTGAGGATTACCACGGGTTTAATCATAGCCGCAGCTTCGGCCGCTTTAATGAACTCGTGTCCGGCACCGATACTTTCGAGATAGCCTACTATTACCTTAGTTTCGGGATCTTCGGTAAAGGTCTTTAAAAAGTCAATCTCTGAGAGATCGGCTTTGTTTCCCATACTTATCAATTTTGCCAGCCCCAGGTGTCTCCCCGCAGCCCAATCTAGGATGGCTGTGCAAAGTGCTCCGGATTGTGATATTACAGAGATGGCACCCTCCTTAGGCATTCGATTGGCAAAGGAGGCATTCATGGCATGATGAGTATTGATGAGTCCCAAACAGTTGGGGCCAAGTAACCTAGTCTTCTGGGTTGAACAGAGTTGGGTAATTTCTTGTTCCAGTGCTGCTCCCTCTTTGTTAACCTCTTTAAAGCCTGCACTAATTATGCAGAGAGATTTTGTTTTTACTGAAAGAGCCTCTTTGACCGCTTGATATACTAAGGGTGCAGGGAGGATAATAATTGCTAAATCTAAAGGTTTTCCACAATCCACAATGGTTGGTAGACAGGGAACTCCCAAAATCTCTTGAGAGCCAGGGTTTATGGGTATCAACTCTCCGTTATAGCCACCATTTTTTAGGTTTGAAAAAATCTCATAACCCACCTTACCTGGTTTTGATGAGGCGCCAATGACAGCAATGGATTGTGGTGTTAACATGGCCTGAATCTTGTCCATAGTGTGCTCCATACTATTCCTTTATTGTGCAGCTACTTGAGCAGTTATACAGTTTCCACGTTTGTTGAACGTGACCTTTTGTGATAATTGATAAATAAGAAGATAGCCTCGATTCTTAATTTCTCGAGGATCTTCGGGAATGTTTCGTGGTTTTATCTTTGAATGATCAAATCCTTGGCCTGAATCGGAGATTGTAATTTCATAGAGACAATTTTTAAGTGGTATGATTGTAAGGTTAATCCGACCACAGCCATCTTGTTGACAACCATGGACAATAGCATTGGTTAGAAGTTCGCGGATGACTACCATCACCCCGGAATATCCGAAACCCTGTCGATCTTTTATATAATCGCTGCATAGTGATAATACTTTGTTTTTGTATTGTCCCATACAATCACTCTTGATTGTTAATTTATTGTTTTCTTTGTTAATAGTGAGCATAGTTATCCTCAACAGTTTTCAAAACAATAATGCAATCAATGTGCCAGATGTATAGAAACGATTTTTTAGGGAAATTGCTCTGATCTTGAAAAAGTATCGATCGGTTACTGTGGACAGATGTCACCTGGTGTAAAATGGTATTCGATAACACCTTGAAAAATCATCGGACATTCATGGTGACAGAAATCCATGAGTGACAGTTGTCACTCCCCTTTGGATAGTGCAACGGACATAACTTTTCTAATTCTTCATTAAATAGGATTCAACTGAAACAAAGAGATGCCTGGGTAATTAGAGCAAGAAAATTAGAGCGACACCACAGAGGGCAACAATGGTACCAAGGACAGAATGCAAGGTGATTTTCTCTTTAAACACAAAATGGGAGAGGGGGATTAAAAGCACTGGAGGAAGTGCCATGAGGGTTGAGGCAATTCCCACATAGGCATATTGTACAGCAAGCAGGGATAGCCACACACCTAGAAAAGGACCCAGAAATGATCCACCCAAGAGAGTTAATACTGTTTTTTTACTCTTGAGCAAATGCACATTGTTAAATAGTTCGCCCTTTGCAAGCGGCATTATCCAAATAAGAATGGATGCAACTAATACCCGGAGAATGTTTCCCGAGAGGGCAGAGAAATTGTTTGTTAATCCCTTTTTAGAAAGAATCAGGCCTAAAGCTTGACAGAATGCAGCACCTATACCTAAAAGGAGTCCTAAAATATAATGATCTTTTGGGTGATTGTGTGCCTGTCGTTGCAGTACTACCCAACTGACACCGGTAAGCGTAATGACAATTGCCAAGAGGTCCAAAACGGTTAAACTCTCGTTAAACATAAACCAAGCGATCATTATACCGAATATGGGTACTGTACACATCATGAGCATTCCAAGTCGTGGTCCGACTAAGACAAAGCTCTTAAAGAGCATACGATCACCAATCACAAAACCGACAAACCCCGATATGCCAAACCAAAACCAATGGTATCCCGTTGTATCTGGATTGATGAGAGAACCATATAAAACGGAGTGTACACTCACCAGCAAAATAAGAGCAAAAATCAGGCGGAATCGATTTACCACATTATGACCGATTCGCCTGGAAGCAATGGTGAAACAAACCGATCCAAAGGACCAGCAGAGCGCTGTCCCCAGTGCTGCTGTCTCTCCAAAAAGATTGATCATAGTTTTAGATTGATGATCAGACGATCGATAGCTTCAACAACAGGATTTGAATCTGATAGTGTCAATAGGCTTTGACCACACTCATTGTGGGAGGCAACCTCACTATTCTCTGGGAGTAAAGCAAGGTAGTTGGCTCCAATATCCTGCTGTAGACTCTGAAAATAGTCAGATTCACTTTCAGGTTTCATACGATTGATGACCAGAGCGAGTTTGTTATATGATATGGCCATTTCCTGAGAAAGATCGAAGAGTCGCTTGATGGTTTTGATTCCCTGCTTTGAAGGGTCGCTTACAATAAGCATCGTGTCAATATGCTGGACTATTCGGCGAGAAAGATTTTCCAATCCAGCTTCATTGTCAAGTACTACAAAGGGATAATTTTTAGTAAGTTCAGCAATGATTGCCTTTAGCACGTTATTAGCATAACAGTAGCACCCATGTCCTTCAGACCGACCCATGGCAATGAGGTCAAAATCCTGAGACTCAACCAGACATTCGGCAATTTTCAACTCAAGGAGCTCCTGCTTTGAAACCCCGGCACTCATACCTTTTCCAGCAATTTCGCGAGCCTCTTCACGGATGCGACCAACCGATTTTATAGCTTCCACTCCTAAGGAAAGGTCTAAACAGGTATTTGGGTCAGCGTCGATAGCAAGTACAGGGCTCTTCTTTTTTGCAATGAGACGAGAAACTACAAGGGCGGCGATGCTCGTTTTTCCCACACCTCCCTTTCCGCAAATAGCAATGAGTTTGTTCATAAGTCTATCTTTACTTATAAAATTCGTTATCTGCAGTTAATGCTTCAAATACTTTTGTAAAGTGGCTTTGTGCTTTTTGGTTATCAATTACAGAAACACCGTTTCTGTCGGCCTGGCGGATCTCCTCCATAAAGGGAATCGTTCCTAACAATTTTTCGCCAAATAGTGCCTGTTCAATAAACTGTAGATCCTCTGGGGAGCTGACTTTGTTTACCACAAAACATACATTTTTTAGTCCAATATCCTTGGCCATGGTTTTGATTGATTGGGCACAATCAAGAGAGCGCTGACCTGGCTCAACAACCACAATCATAACATCAACACTTCCTGCAGTACCACGTCCAAGATGTTCTACTCCCGCTTCCATATCCAGTATTACTACATCATCTTTGTAAAGGATTAGGTCAGTAATGAGTGCTTTTATCAATACATTTTCTGGGCAGGCACATCCACTCCCACCACGCTCAATAGCACCGAGCACTATAAGAGCAACCCCGTTGTAGATAGTCCCATAGGAGTGCGCAATATCTGACACCTCAGGATTCAGTTTAAACATTTGACCATACTGCTTTACCTTGGCACCGGTTCTCTCTTCAATGAGGGCTTTTTGCAAAGAGATTGGAATGATCTCTTTTTGTAGCTCCTTGGGCATACCCAGTGCTGCAGCGAGATTTGCATCTGGATCAGCATCAACCGCAAGCACCTTACACTGTTGCTTTGCGTAGAGATATGCTAATGCTGCTGCTAAGGTTGATTTGCCAACTCCACCTTTTCCTGCAATGGCTATTTTCATGGTATACCTTACCTCGGGTATCGTTCTTTCATTGCCTTGCTTACCCTGTCTAACAGATCAAATACCATGAGCGCTTCTTCTGGATCCATTGATCCTGTTCCACAGGAAGGGGTGATTATTGCTTGATCAATTATTTTTTGTTTGTCAACACCAGTTGAGGCAAGCTTGTCCATCATGCTTTCGAAGTGGTCAACCAATGAGTCGACACTCTTTTCACGTATAATAGATGCTGTTGGAATGACACCCCAGGCAAGCATCCCACCACGATCAAGGTGTGTTTTTACTGCCTCAGGGTACATGGCAATGGTTTCGCCATACTCAAAGGCATCGAAGTTAACAATGTCAACCCCAGCATCTATGAGAATACTCCATTCGGTATTTCCACAACAGTGGATACCAGCAAGGGCGTTGTCGTTGTGTATGGCTTCTATTACTTCTGTCAAGTGCGCAACCACATCTTCCCTTTTAACCGAAACATAGGTAGAGCTCCCAAAGGCAGAAAGAATCGGTTCGTCTATAAAACAGATAACCTTCTCCGCATAGGGTTGGAATTTTTGAATTTGCCAACGGCACTTCATTGCTAAGGCTTTAACTATAACATCTCTAAATTCTTCATTATAGTAGATAGCACGTTTGTTCTCATCTACGATAGTAAGGGCAAAACTGCAAGGGCCGGTAGTTTGAACTTTAACAAAGGGTAATTTGTTTTCAAGAGATTGCAACTTCTCTTCAAAGGGATACAATCCCTTTGAAAAGGATGGGCTAATAGCCAGAGCAGAACAGTCACCAGTACCGTCGTCAGGGTCCATGGCAAGCATATAGTGTTCGTAAAATTGGGCGAACTCTTCGGAGTAATCTCCGGTGGTATCAAAATGCATGCGCTTTTTTTCTTCATCAATAACAATTCGAGGCATCCCTTCAGAATACTGAATTTCCATCTGTTCGTTTAGGCCAAGCTTAGGTAGTTGAGGCCAAAAAGGGGCTTGAGATATTCGAGATAAAGAAGTTTCGATAGCTGTGTCAATACTTTCAAAGGGCATACTCCCGATGCCGGTTGCTAAGAAATTTGGCTTTATGGGCATATTCAAATACTCCTGCTATATGTTTCTCGATAGGCTAAAAAGTGCTAATAAAGATATATTGTGACAGAACAATCTTCAGCTTAAAGTACAGAGTGTTTATGGAGAGATTTTTACCTTTTTTGGCCTTTTCCATAAAAATATCTCTATTAGAAGAAGTACACCTAAAAGGATCCATAGGTAGTCAAAATCCGGTGAGGAATATCGATTCATAAATTGGTCAAAGGAGTTACGATCCAAAACCTTCATAAGAGAACTGTTTGGTTGGCTTGCTTTCGGTTTAAAATAGCGAGTCTCTCCCTCAATAGGATCAGGGTTTACTGCAAGCCAATAGGATTGCTTGTGTTCTGGAATGATTTTATAAATTCCGGGTATGGGCAAAGAGACTCTTCTTTGGTTGCTCCAAGTAGTTATTAGTTTATCCTTACTATCATAAACTTGAGCAGTCTCCTGTTTGTTAAAATAGGGATTGTTTTTCTGAAACCCAGCCAGCCAATTAGTTGATGGAGAACCTATTTTTGATAATGCCAGTTGAACTATACGGTCTAGAAGGGGGATGAAAAATCCGGTCTCACAAATATTATTTGCCTCAGTAATAATAATTGGAGAAGCAAAGAGGATCCATGTGTTTTGATTTTGATCGATCTGTTCGCTTATAAGCGGCTCACCATTACTCAGCAATAGCATTGGTGTACCAGGAAGGTTGGATAAAAAAGAATAAATTAAAACGTCTCGATCCACAAATCGAGGGAACTGCCTCCAAAGTGAGGAGACGGTATCCGGTAGGACTATGTTCAAAGCGTTATCGGTGGTTTTTGTATTTATCTTTGAAGAGGAGCCAAGATATTGGGAAAGTATGAGATCATTTAAACTACCTTGAGTGGTACCCATATAGGGAGAAAAGAGAACAACTTTATTCTGAAATGCCTTAGATGTCCACAGTAAAGAGAGCGTTGTTGTGGGCTCGGGTAAGGATAAAAATAATAGTATTTCCGATGTGTCAAGATCCTCAAAGGTGACTTCGGTAGGATGCTTAACAAGAGGTTTTGTCTTTAATTGAGTGGTGATAATATTGTTTGCAGTTAGCACTGGAAAAGCCTCGTTTCCTTCCGCTATAACAAGAACTCTTTTTGTTGAGCGGTCTTTACCAATGAAAAAGAACTTGTTGTCAAAGGAAAGGGGATCTTCAACAGCTAGACGAATTTCACCCCATTCCATGTTCCCATAGTGGGTAATGTCTGAAACAGTAGTGAGCGTGTCATTTTTATTGAGACTAAGGCTCTCTTGACCAGCCCGCCGTGATCCAATAAAGGTAATGAGGTTTGTTGTGTTAAGCCTTTTTCCAAAGGTGCGAAGGTGTGAATAAATTTGTGAGCTCGAAGAGAGTGCATCGTTGCTTTTACTTATTAAAAAATTCCAAGCCTTCTTGTCTCTTAGAGAAACACAAATAGTTGGGAGGGGTAGGGTAGGGAGATTAAAATAGGTAGTATAAGTAAGGCTGTCGTGGGCTTGAAAATCAGAAAAAAGCAGTAGTACTGGTTGTCGTTGTTCTTTTTTTACTTTAGATTCCAATGTTTGAATCATTTTCTGAAAATTTGAATGGCCAAAACGAAGAGGCGACAATTTTTGAATGGTAGACTCTTTAGCAGTATTTCTATCAATGGGAGAAAAAATGGCCGATTGGTCACTGTAACAATAAAGTTTAGCACCAGGAGAGAGCGTTGAATCACAGCGGGAAATTAAGGTGCTGGCCTCTTGCCAAAGAGAGTTTTTTTCGTGGCGGTAGCTCATACTCATGGTTGGATCAATCCAACAATAGAGTGAGCTGTTGGAGCTACTCAGTATAGTGAAAGGATCTTTCTTGTTAAATAATTGTGAAAAGAGGAGAACTACAGAGGCAACAATAAGAAGTCGGCAGATTAAAAGGAGAAGGTTTTTAATACCCTTAATACTGCTGGCCTTTATGGCATCTTTCTGGAGAAACCGAATTGAAGAAAATTCGAGGAGTATTGTTCTTTTTTTGTTGAGAAAATGTATAAGAATTGGTACTGCCAAAAAGAGCATTGCCCAAAGAAAATGGGGGTGAAAGAAGGAAATGTTACTCAAAAGAGTCTCCTCCGTTTTTCCAACACGCGGGTTATGGCACTAAGAAAGGGGGTGTCTGTAGTGGTCATCGTGCAATCAATTGAAAGTTCTCGACAGGCTTTTTCTATGATATTTTGATGTTCCTTTAATCCTGTGTGATAGTAATTTCCTGCAGTCTCACCATCAAGCATAAGTTCTTCCCCGGTTTCCACATCTCGGATTTTTAGACGAGCGTCTCTTTTAAACTCTAATTCTAATGGGTCTAAAATCCACAGCAAAATGATGTCCTGTCGTTTAAAGCTTAAGTGACGGAGACTACTGATCAGCGCCTCTGGTTCATCAAAAAAATCGGAGATAAGAATGGTAAGGCCACGCTTTTTAACTTGTTGTGCAATTCGATTGATGGCATGAGCACAATTTGTATTGCTACTTGGTGAAAGCTGCTCCAGTAGGGAGATAATAGATTTTAGATGATGATTGGTCGAACGGGGAGGGATACTGTTGCTGATTGTGTTGTCGAATACTGATAAGCCCACAGCATCTCGTTGACGAATAAGGATCCAAGCTAGTGCTGCAGCAAGGGTTTTTGCATATTCAAATTTAGTCATCGCTGTGGTTGAACAAAATTGCATTGAGGCGCTTTTGTCAAGCAATATTCGAGCATAGAGATTTGTTTCATCTTCGTAGAGTCGCACGACACTTCGTTCTGTTTTTGCAAACTTGCGCCAGTCGATATTGCGAGCCGGTTCACCTGGCTGATAGGGCCGAAACTCCAGGAACTCAGAAGAGAAGCCATGATAAGGACTTCTATGGTAACCAGCAATAAGACCCTCAACAATACCCTTTGCACGCAAGGTGAGACTCCGTATTGGAGCAAGATGTTCGGGACGTAAAAAAGTGGTTTGGCGCTTTTCGTTATTCATATTGTGAAAGCATTGCCCTGGTCTGCTGTCGAATTATCTCTTTTTTTGCCTGTTCCTTTTTAAGATCAGCAATAGCCTCTGCTAGATGTTCCTTTAGGAGAAGGATATCTTTTTCATCATATGCAGAGAGAATTATTGCCTCAGGGTAGGCAAGAGAGATCTCTTTTTTAGCAAAGGGACTGGAAATAAGATCTGCTTTGTTGAAAATGATCAAGGTCCTTTTGTCCCCAGCGTCAAGCTGGTTGAGGACCTCATTGACCGTGGCAAATTGCTGGTCGCTCCATTTTGAAGAAGCATCCATGACAATAAGTAGAATATCCGCTTCATGGACGACCTCTAAGGTACTTTTAAAGGAGGCAACAAGATGGTGGGGTAGCTTTCTTAAAAAGCCAACGGTGTCGGATACAACGATTTCTCCAGTTCCAGGAATAAAGGTACGTCGTGTAGCTGTATCAAGGGTTGCAAAGAGCATGTTTTCAACCATTACATTCGACCCAGAGAGTGCATTCAATAGTGTTGACTTGCCCACATTGGTATAGCCAACCAAGGTCAACTTGATAGAGTCTTTGCGGCGTTTTTTTTGAATAGCCCGCGAGCATTCGACCTTCTTTAATTTTTTCCGTAGGTCAGCTATTTTAGTCTGTACCAATCTCCGATCGACTTCAAGTTGCTTTTCTCCTGGCCCTCGAGTACCAATGCCACCAACCTGCTTGGAGAAGTGACTCCAAGCATGAGTAAGTCGGGGATAGAGTGTTCTGAGTTGTGCAAGTTCTACTTGAATACGTGCTTCATTGGTCTTGGCATGCTGCGCAAAGATATCTAAAATGAGCTGACTTCGATCAATCACTTTTCCATCAATGAGTTTCTCAATATTGCGGATTTGCCCTGGTGTCAATTCGGCATCTATCACGCAGGTTTCACATTTCTCGGATTTCATGATCTTTCTGATTTCCAGTAGCTTTCCCTTACCCAGATAGGTTGCTGCCCGTGGACCAACCATTTTTTGTACTATTACTTCCAATACTTTGGCACCTGCAGTTTTGCATAGCATAATCATCTCCTGCATGTCCTCTTCAAAAAGATTTTTATCCATTGAGGGGGTGAGCAGACCACACAGGATAATCCGTTCTGCCGGTGGTGGATAGAGGATGTCAAACATAGATGCAGTTACTCCGGCATGGTAATTATGGTATCAGTAGATTGGTGAGAAGGGGTGAGGGTCAATACTTCGACAGCCTCTTCTGTTACTAATACAGTGTGTTCGTATTGAGCAGAGAGTGAGCCATCTTTTGTCCTCACTGTCCAACCATCGTGTCGGTCAGTGACGACAGGGTAGTCTCCTAAATTTATCATGGGCTCAATAGTAAAGGTCATTCCCGGCTTCATAATAATTTCTCTATTGTCTATGGCAATATGGTGATAGACACTGAAATGTTCATGAAATTTTTTTCCGATACCATGACCAGTATATTGACGGACAACAGAGCAGTTGTATGAATTGACAAAGGGCTCAATAGCGTCACCTATATCACTTAGCGGTCGTCCAGGTTTGACTGCCTCAACTCCCTTAATAAGTGCCTGGGCCGTAACTTTAACCAGATGACGAGCCTCTGCAGAAACAGTTCCAATCATAAAGGTTTCTGATGAATCTCCATGAAACCCATCGACGATGGTTGTTAGGTCTACATTGACAATGTCACCCTCCTGTAAGGAAACATGGGGAGAGGGAATGCCATGACAGACAACGTTATTTATAGAGATACACACTGATTTGGGAAAGTTGTGATAACCAAGGCAAGCAGGGGTATGACCATGATCTAATGTGTAGGTATGCACAAGCTGATTTAGCTTCTCGGTGCTTATGCCTTCCTGGACATAAGGGCGGATATAATCCATGAGCTCACCATTAAATGCACCTGCTTTACGCATGCCTATAATCTCTTCTGCGCTCTTTATCCTGCGATCAGGTGCTTGAGTCACGCCAGTGTTTCCCTTTGTTGCATCAATTTGCATATGACATTTTTTATATTTTTTTCCACTACCGCACCAGCAGGGATCATTTCGTCCAATCATAACAATCTCTGTATTTTTAAGCCTGTTTTATCGTTTGGTTATACTATTACCATAGAATAGATAATTGATATAAAATAATTGTTGCCTTTATTTGACACTTCTTTCAATTATCTCATTAGAATGGAAAATAGGGGTAGTACTTTCTTTGTGATCATAACTGTTTCTGGTTATGCCAATCGACCACATCTCTATAGGGTAAGGATCCTCCAAAAATATCCAGAGCACTACCTACAGTCGCGTCTATTCTTCCCTTACCTAAGGTGTTGACCAGCTCCAGATCAGCCAATGACCGAATTCCTCCTGCATACGTTGTAGGAATGGGGCTGATATCGGCTAGGAATGATATAAGGTCTTCATCAACACCCTGTTGTTTTCCTTCTACCTCTGCAGCATGAACAAGAAATTCGTCACAATACTTTGCAAGAAAAGCTAGATTTCTCTTGTCAATCTGCAGCGAGGTAAATCGTTGCCATCGGTCTGTGACAACCCAATACGCTCCATTTTTCATTTTGCAGCTTAAATCAAGTACTAATTTATCTCGCCCCACTATTGAACTGATGTAGGAGAGACTATCCTCTTTAAATTGACCATTTTGAAAAACATAGGAGGTGACAATAACATGTGATGCCCCAGCATTCAGATAGCAAAGCGCATTATCTGGTATTACCCCTCCACCAACCTGTAATCCTCCTTTAAATGCCCCAAGCGATTCAAAGGCAGCATCTTTATTATCCGGCCCAAGCATGATGACATGTCCACCATAGAGATTGTCTTTCTTATACATGGTGGCAAAGTGTTGTGGTCCTGTTTCTGTCTCAAAGTTTGTCTGTAATTGAGTACCATCAACATCCGAAAGGGTACTGCCAACAATCTGCTTCACCTTACCACTGTGTAAATCTATGCAGGGTCTAAATTTCATTACTTTCCTTAGAATTAAGCGTTTTCTTTCACCAAACCACCTATTTTATTATTAATTGGTGATCCGAAAAGTTTCTGAGTCTGCCACCTAAAGATAAAATAATGGCATGGATCAAAGGGTATTGATCAAGGTGACACATAAAAAATAAATCAATTTGACAATGATTATTGCTAATGTTATGTTACTATACATACCGTTAGAAGATACTGTATTTAATTTTTAAAGGAGTGTTTATGCGTACATTGATCCTTATACTTTTTAGCATTACACTATGTAACATTTCCTGTAAAAAGGAGCTAAAGTCTGAGATTGTTGAGAAACATCCCAATGGAGCCAAAAAGAAAGAGGTCTATTATTATACTCAGGTGAAAAACCCCCGGCGAATTATTCTTTACGGTCCAGAGGGGAATATGATGTCAGATCGTTTTATGAGCGGTGGTTTACCGGATAGCACAACAATAATTTATCATAGCAATGGAAAAAAGTATAAAGAGGTCAACTACGTCCAGGATAAAAAAGCCAAAAAGGAGATGAAACACGGCAAGGAGATGACCTGGTATGAAAATGGTCAGGTGCAAAGTGAAGCAACCTATGAGCAAGGAGCTCCTGTAGGTACATCAAAAACCTATTATAGTGATGGTAAAAAAATGTCCCAATGCACCTATAAAGACGGTGGTAAGGATGGTTTAGAGCAATCTTGGTATCCCGATGGTAAGGATAAACGCTCTGTGGCCTATGTCAATGGTGATATCAACGGGAAAGTGAAAGAGTGGTATCCCAATGGGAATCCTAAAAAAGAGGAGACCTATAAGGACAATGTGCTAGAGGGTGTTTACATAACCTTTCATGAAAATGGAAAGAAAGAGTCGGAATGTACCTACAAAAATGGACGCGTTGAGGGAATAAAGCAGGAGTGGTATGAGAGTGGTAGGCTTGCTGCAAAGGCCACCTTTGAAAATGGCCAACTTATAGAAGGTACTAGATACTAATAATCGACAATAGTTAAAAAAAATAAGCTCATTAGGATATTTCCTGATGAGCTTTTTTATTTGGCTTTAATAACTTTTTCAAGGATGTTTTGCTGTAAAGCCCAGTGGGAGCCCTGGGATTTTTTCTTGTGATTTACCAAGACTACGAATATATAGATTTTCTTTTTGGTAAAGACATATCCTGCCAGATTGCTTACTCCTCGTTCATTGAGGGTTCCTGTCTTTGCCCGAATAATACCCTTTAGCGGGGAGCGCTTAAAGCGACTTTTTAGCGTACCATCAATCCCAGCAACAGAGAGGCCATAGTTAAAATCGGGAAAATACTCTTTTTCCATCCATACATATTCTAAGAGTGCAGCAACTTGAGATGGACTGACCTGGTTTCCACCACCCATGCCTGAACCATTTTTAATAATGGGATATTTAAAAGAGTCCTTTGTATGATTGTCTGATATTTTTTGATTTTTCCACCACGTTTCAATGGTGGAAGATCCATTCTCCCATGAGCCTGGCTTGTTGCTTTTTGTGGCGCCAATGGTTTTAAAAATCATCTCTGCAGCAAAGTTGCTGGAATACTTAAACATGTTAAAAACAAATATGGGAAGAGGCTCTGATTTAAAACTGTAAAAGGGTTTTTGGTTTAAGAGTGAGTCTGGAGTCTTTTCATGTATTACAGAACCGGAGAATTGAATACCATTTTGATCAAAGAGTCCCTGAATCATCCAACCAAAATTTTCCCAGGTACTCCACACCTTTCGATATTTATATCGAGGTTTATCATTGATGCTCATACCACCAAAAACAAGAATTGCAGTTTTTCCATCCATGATCTCTGTTTTCACTTCAAGTCGAGAGGGGGTTTTGGCGCTGGTAGTTTTAGCGGTTGTCACAATCTTGACGCCTTTGACTGCAGGAAAGGGCGTTACAAAGACAGGATCACCCACTTTTGCACCTGGAGAAACATGGATCGCAATAGTATTAAAATTTGCCGACAACGGTGCGACTGGTGCTTCGTAGGCTCTGCTGGAATATTTTTCATCAAAACCGGGGCCATGGCTTTTGGTGTCAAAATATGAGTCATCGAGCACCAGGTCTTGGGTTACTTTTTTAACTCTTCGATGGGATAGGTGCTGCACAAAAAGCCAAAGTCGTTCTGCTAAAAAGCCTGGATCTCCACCACCTCTAATGTAGAGATTTCCATTGATCGTTCCGGAGCTTTTATCAAAGCTTTTCCTGTCGATATAGACATTTGTCTTGAAAGTATATCGATTTCCCAAAAGTTCGAAAGCTGCAGCGCCAGTGATAAGCTTCATCACAGAAGCGGGATTATAGGGCCGGTCTTGGTTGATGGAAACTAAAACAGAATCGGTTTCGATCTCTTTGATAAAGACACCGGTGGATTGGGCTGTATAGCCACTGTTAAGTATTAACTGTTCAACACTTTTTTGAAATGGTTGCGCAGTAATCACCAAATTTGAGCTGAAAAGGAGAGCAAAAATGAAGTATTTTCTCATCATAGTATTTTTTAAAGAGAGTTAGAGTGGTTGATTTGTAAATGATATATTTTAGTACTGATATACGAATAGTAAAATAATCTCTTTTCGACTAAGTAAGTATATCGGAGCAACAGGTTTTCGAAATAACGTTTTTTTGTAATATTGATTTAGGAGAATCGGTTTATGCCAAAGTTTTCAGTTGTCTTTATCGCACCGGAAGAAAAAAAACAGCTCAAGCATAAAATCCTTGAAGCAGCAGACCAGGATGAGGCCTTACGAACCTTTTTCGATGAAGAGGCCAAAACCTTTTACTCTGAGGATGAGCAGGGGTTCTTTTATTTTAAAGAGGATTTTTTCTACGCAGAAAGTCCTTCCGGTAGTATCTTAAGCTGTGACTGAAATAGTGGTGGGCACTATTTCTTTGAGTCCAGCTCCTTGACTTCTGAGACAAACTCGTCTCGATCTTTAAATTTTCGGTAGACCGACGCAAAGCGAACATAAGCGACATCATCAAGCTTATAAAGCTCTTCCATAACATATTTGCCGATTTCTAAAGAGTTGATTTCGGTACGGGAGAGTCTGTCGATCTCATCTTCTATTTTGTCAATGATACTTTCGATTTTCTTCATGCTGATTGGACGCTTCTTGCAGGCTGAAAGAATACCCTGGAGTAGTTTCTGTCGATCATAGGGTTCGCGCCGCTGATCATTCTTTACCACGGTAAGGGGAAACTTTTCAATATATTCATAGGTGGTAAATCGCTTTTCACATTGAAGACACTCTCGACGACGTCTTACTGCGCGCCCTTCCTTACTTGAACGTGAGTCTACGACTTTATCCTGTTCATATCCACAAAAAGGACATTTCATATAGTTCGCTCCTTCCCATGAGAATTATAAATTTAAAGGTAAAATAATTATTATACCATATATAGTAAACACTATTCAATAATCAAGAATATATAGTAGAGTAAATAAAAAGAAAAGAGCCCTTTGTTTTTAGGGAAATCGATGGAAAGATATCCCCAAGTCAGATTAAAAGTTTTTTGCTAAAACCAACCCAACTTTCTTATTTCGATAAGAATAATAGGGCAAAATTGTCGGTGTTGTTGATGCATAGGATCGACGTTTTGCCATGATTCTTACATCGATAAAGGCTACAACATGGTTTAAGATCATGGCACCAATAAAAAAGGAGGAGGTGACATGAAAGGCCATGGCTTCCTTACGGGTCTTTCGATAGTGCTCTTGATAGACGTCGGCCTCCCAGACCCATGTCTCATCAGGCTTGACATATTTCTCATCAAAGATTCGGTCATTGTCTGCTGCATTATTGAAATGCTTATAGGTAGGAAAATCTTTGTCACCAATTATCTTCCAGTAAATATGGTCGATATCTTTATCTGTGCTGATCTTTGCATAGTTGTGGGCATAGCTAATGGCATTGGTATATAATTTGTGAGAATAGCGTTCAGAAAAGACGCTACCAGTTATAAGCAGGGCCTCTGTTGCAAAGAATATAAAAGACCTTCTTTCAAAACCAAGATATTTATGTCCTAATCCCGGAACCAAAAGGTTGGCAAACATAGCAAGACGGGGAGATTTTGTCTGCTCTCTCTCTGCCGATTTAAATATGTCAATCGTGTCAGTAGAGCGTACATCCTCTTCAATTACAATTTGACTACTTGCAGGTGTCAAGCATAGTAAAAGAATCCCAAAAGTGAGAAAAAGTCGTTTAGTTTTCAAAATCGAACTGACAATCCTATTTTTGTTTTTACACCGGTTTCTAAAAGGGAGAACTGTTGATTTAAATGAATATGTTTCCATACGCTCTTTTTCCTTAAAAGGCTGTCATTATAAGCGCGAGCTGTGATAAGGGCATCAATAGCAGATACGATGTGGTTGGCCACCATAACAAAGATAAATGCCTTTCCAACGTCATAAAGTTCATTTGCTCGTCTGGTCATACTCAGGTATTCCTGCTGTTTCGCTGAAAAACCTTGCGCCTGCATGATAGTAGTGTCGGAATTTTGGTATCTATTGAGGTAGATTTTAATTTCTAATGAGTCGTGAATGTCGGGGTTATTATAAAGGAAATAGGTATATCCATCATAGACTGGAGACAGGTTGTATAGATTGTTTGGTGAGATAGTGTCGAATAGGGGAGCGCAATCTTTCCATCCCTGCACAAACTCGTTGTTAGCATACATTGTTTCAAGGTCTCCTTTACTAAGGGCGCCTCGGTAGTATGTCACATTGTTAAAATAGATGTCATTTTGAACCATTGAGCTGACAATTGAATCAACCTGTGCATCGGTGAAGGCTCCACCGGTATTGTATTTTTCTTGCACTTGTTGCTTTACATAGGCATTTAAATTTTCATAATAGTCTGCAAATCTAGCTGCACTGTACCACTCATTTGCAAAATTATCTGCCTCTTCCTGTTTCTGGTTTCCCTCATAGTACTGTTTAATTGACAATCCAAGAAGTGCTGCTTCTGCAACACCAAAAATGGCGGTTTTCCATTGGCGGCGAGCATAGGCCTGACCAAGACCGGGAACAAGGAGCGAGAGAAACATTGCTCTTCGTGGTGAACGATACTCCTTTAAATTCTTCGCAAAATCGATTGATTTTGTTTTCTCAATACGAGCAGGCTCTGTGGGAGAGTCTTTCTCTTCCTTATCTTTAACAACTTCAGGTTCCTCCAAATCATCGAGTGTGTTTGTCGGGATGTCAATCATTTGGATTTCCTGTTGATCTTCTACAATCGGATCGTTCTTTTGTGTGGGAGTACTTTCTTCGTCTGCTACTTTGCTCTCTTTTGATTTGCCAGTTTCGATATTTTCTTGGTCTTGTAGTAATTCCTCTTCTGAGTCATCAGTAATTAAAAGCTCTTCATCATCATCCTCAACAATAATATCTTCATCTTCTGCAACAATGTCCGGCTCTTCCTGCACTTCTTCGGCTATCTCTTCTGGCTCTGTTTTTTCTTGCACCTTGGGCTCTTCAGGATCCTTTTTGTCTGTGGTTGTTACCTCCTCTTTTATCTCAACTTCATCAGGTTTCTCTGGGGTAACCTCTGAAGCTTCCTCTTTTTTTACTTCTTTTTTTTCAGGTTTTGGTTTGTCCTCTGGTGTGGGTGCTGGTTTCTCCTCTTCCTCTTTTTTTGGGGTTGATTCAGGAATGATTTCTTCTTCAACAATTTCAAGGTCCTCCTCTATAAGGAGCTCTTCATCAGATTGGGTGACAACCGATTCCTGGTTATCTTTTTGAGAATCAGCCTTTTCCTCTGCCACACTGTTTCCGCAAATGAGCATGACTATACAAATAAGATACAAGATATACTTCAGAAACATTGCCAATTCTTCTCCCTATAGTTTAATTAAAATCCTAATAGATCTTGCATTGAATAGAGTCCTGGTTTTTGAGTGGCAAGCCATTTGGCTGCACGGATTGCTCCTTGAGCAAAGGTCGCTCTGCTGTGAGCACAATGTTTCAGCTCAACTCGCTCACCTAGCCCTGCAAATAACACGGTGTGTTCCCCAACAATATCGCCTCCCCGTAGCGCATGCATACCAATTTCTTTTGGAGTACGTTCACCCACTATTCCTTCACGACCGTGTCGCATAGATTCATTATACGATTGTTCTAATGCCTCTGCAGCGATTTCACCCAATTTTTTTGCAGTACCACTGGGAGCATCTTTTTTAAAGCGATGGTGCGCCTCAACTATCTCAATATCAAAATCAGTTCCCAATTTTTCCGCAGCAATTTTTGTCAGGTAAAAGAGAAAGTTTACCCCCAGGCTCATATTAGGACTAAATAGAATTGCTGCATTTTTTGCAACCTGTTCGATTTGGCCAATCTGATTGTCTGTAAGACCGGTGGTACCAATAACAACAGAGGTTCTTTTATCCGCAATAGTATTAAGAAGCGATTCTGTACCTTCAGGAAGCGTAAAATCGATTATGACACTCTGCTCCAAATCTAGTGAATCAACAGAGGCGTGAATAGGAACTCCGCTATGCTCAGGCCCAAAGAATTCACTAATGTCTTTATCAATTGCAGGGTGACCAACGACTTCTAAGGCGCCAGAGAGAGCAATCTCCATATCAGCGAAAGCTGCATGAGCAATCTCTCGACCCATTCGTCCAAGAATTCCATTTATAATGATATTTGTTGTCATAGTTATCAGTACTTATCCCTTTATAATGAATTGGGTTGGAGATTATTTTCCTTTAGTACGGATAGGAGTCTCTCTTTATTGTGTTTTTGCATAGAAACTAATGGTAATCTAAAAGAACCACCGGATAATCCTAAGTAATTCATTGCTGTCTTCACCGGTATTGGATTGGTTTCAAAGAACATAGCATCACAAATAGGAAGCAACTCCTCATGAAGAGCAAGAGCTTCATCATTCTGTTTTTTAAGGAAAGCCTCTACCATTTTTGACATTTTTGCAGGAAGAATGTTGCCCACTACTGAAATAACACCCTTACCTCCCAATGACAATATGGGTAGTGTAAGACCATCATCTCCAGAAAGGATCGTTAATCGATCGCCACATCGACGATGTATTTCAGAAACCTGGCTTAAATCTCCACTTGCTTCTTTAACTGCAACAATTTCGGGAAATTCACAGAGTCGCTCCAATGTTTCGGGCTGAATGTTTACGCCAGTTCGACTGGGAACATTATATACCACGACTGGGGTTTCAATTTCCTGGCAGATGGCTTTAAAATGGTGGTACAGGCCATCCTGCGTTGGCTTGTTGTAGTAGGGAGTAATACACAAAAGGGCGTCGGATTTGTTCTCCTGCGCATGTTTTGCTGCAGCGATAGCTTCAATTGTATTATTGGATCCTGCACCAGCAATGACAGACACTCTGCCCTTTGCCTCTTCAATTGCTATTCTAACTACCCGATTATGCTCTTCCCAACTGAGTGTCGCCGATTCACCGGTGGTTCCACAGGGAACAATCCCCGACACACCTTGATCAATGAGATAACTAATATTTCTTCGAAGTCCTGCTTCATCAACCGTGTTAGACTCTGTTAATGGCGTTACAATCGCAACATAACAGCCCTGAAAATCCATACATCCTCCCAATAACAAAATTCTGGTATTCTAAACTAGCGTACCTCAGGGAAGAGAAGATCTCTCTCCCTGAGTACTGTAAAAATTAATTTCTTTGGCCCGATTAGACCAGGGTAAATATGGTTTTTAGCTGTTATGCTCGGAGTGTTGTGGTTGGGCTATAATAATAAGGATTACTCCTCCTCTTTAACAACCCAGACCTTTAATTGAGCAAATACATCCCTGTGCAGTTTAATTTTAATGGAATAGACACCAAGTTTTTTAATTGGCTCGTCCAATTCAACCATTGCCTTTTCCACCTGGAAACCCTCTTTTTTAAGGAATTCTGCAATATCTGATGCACTAACTGATCCAAAAAGCTCATCATCACTTTTAACCTTCACAGGGATTGTGCAGGGAACATCTTCGATCTTCTTTGCAAGTTCAGTTGATTCTTTAGCCACCTTCTCTTCACGTTTTGAGGCGATCCTTCTTGCCTCTTCCAAGCCTCGTTTATTTCCCTCGGTGGCGGGAACCGCAATACCTGAAGGGATGAGGTAGTTTCTAGCATAGCCATCTTTTACCGTGACGACTTCATTTGCTTTTCCGAGTTGGTCATGATCTTTTTTAAGTATAATTTCCATAAGTAATATCTCCTATTGTCAATAACCGGATGGTTTATCGAATATTCTCAGAAACAAAGGGTAGAAAACCGATATTCCGTGCTCTTTTAATCGCTGTAGCAAGAGTCCGTTGATGTTTTGAACAGGTTCCGGTCATACGACGGGGAACAATCTTTCCACGCTCAGTAACCATGCGGCCGATAATCTCAATATTTTTATAGTTAGGCTTTACATCATTTTTGCAGAAAAAGCATACCTTTTTACGTTTTTTTCTAAATTTATTATCTCTCATTACTCTTCTCCTTCCTCTTCTTCGGGTTTCTTTTCCAACTCTTTCTGTGAGATGACTGCTTTCGGTACAAAGAGAACAGTCATATGACGCAGAATGCGTTGATTTAATTTGAAGAGTTTTTCCATTTTTTCTGGCATGTCATTCTCACCGGTGTAGACAAAGAAGATATAAAAACCAATAGTTTTCTTCTTAATTACGGAAGCAAGATTACGCTTTCCCCAAATATCAGCCTCTCCAAATTCGGCATTTTCCTTTAGGAATGCTTCAATCTTTTCCTGTTCTTTGTTGATGGTCTCATCAGGAAGTGATCCGTCGAATACGACCACTGTTTCATACTTACGTTTCATCTAATCCTCCTTCGGACTAAGGCCCCCAATGAGTTGGGAGCAGGAATAGGTTTTTTAATGTGTTTGTATAACTGTTTATTTAACGTCTTTTTTATTAAAGGTATTCATCGCTGCAGTGATACCCTCAGTGCAAAATTTTTGAACACCCATTGCGCCCCGTTGAACCATGGGATCAACTTTATCTGCTTCATTGCTTTCAAAGGTACTTAGCACAAATTCGACAACATCTATGCTGTCGGGCTTGGGGCCGATACCCACCCGTAAACGGGGGAAGTCGCCACTTTGTGCAGCAATAATGGATTTAAGGCCATTGTGGCCACCATGGGTTCCCTTTGGTCTAAAGCGAAGTGTTCCCAGAGGCAAGTTATAGTCATCTACTATAACAAGGCAGGAGGTAAGTGGAACTCGATAGCGTTGAATCAGCTTGGATACCGCTAAGCCAGATCGGTTGACATAGGTAAGCGGTTTTGCCAAGGCTATGACGGTTGAATCATTGATTTTTCCAAGGGATACAATACTATCACACCATGTTCCCCTTTTAAGTATCCCAATCTGCTTTTCCACAGCTTCAACAACAGAAAAGCCGATGTTATGCCTCGTATTGTGATACTGGTCTCCCTTATTGCCGATACCAACAATTATATGGGAGATCTCAGGATGACGCCCCGGTCTTAGGGCTTTAAACAGAGTATGTAAAAGAGCGTGAACCATTCTGTCTTAGCAGAACTGGAAGGTCCCAATACAAGACCTTTTTTCGTGGTTATTTTTCCTGAGCTTCAGAAGTGTCATCTTCAGCTTTAGCTTCGGTATCTTCGCCTTCTTCACCTTCAGCAACTTCAGTTGTTGGTGTTGCTGCTACCTGGGCCTGTACAACTGTTACGATAACTTCTTCCGGTGAATCCTTGATTTCAGCTTTAGGAATTTCAATGTCACTAACATGGATAGAGCTACCAACATGTAACTTAGATACATCAATCTCTATGTGATCAGGAATGTCAGTAGGTAAACACTCTATGGTAATTTTTCTTGTTTGTTGGCTGAGAACACCATTATCCTCTTTGACGCCAATAGCTGTACCAATAACGACGACCGGGCACTCAACACTGATTTTTTCATCCATTGAAACATGTTGAAAATCAACATGAAAATAACAGCTGGTATTCAGAGTGTGTCTTTGAATTTCTTTGATAATTGATTTTGAGTCACCCTCTTCGTTGGGAAGTTTTAGGTCGATAATATGAGTTGTTTGTTTAGCACGAACAATAGCCATAAACTCATTAGCATCAACTTCTATGTTCTTAGAATCTCTACTATGGCCGTAATATACCGCAGGGATCCATCCCTGTTGCCGGACTTTTCGAGTGTAGGATTTGCCGGTACCGGTGCGCGGTCGTGCTTTTAATGTAAGAATATCCAAAATTGCCTCCTCATCTCTTCTATGGCAAATATTTCTTATTTCCTGCTAATTCAGGGCACTATTAGTACGATAAGTGGCTGGGGCGGAAGGATTCGAACCTCCGAATACATGGACCAAAACCATGTGACTTGCCGCTTGTCGACGCCCCAGTATATTTAAGAATCCGTATAAAATAATATGTGGAACAGGATATCGGAAAGAAGGACAATAATTTTTATAATAATTGTTACTGATTAAAATAGCTACCTATGGTGATTTTACCCCTAAGGGCAAACGATAGCGGGTCAACCCTCGATTATCTCGACAAAATATAATTGCCATAAAATGCCCAGAGACTTTTCTCCCATTTCGATTTCTAATATTCCAAGAGGCAAATTGTTTTGATGCCTTTGAGCTGTTTTGCACAAAAATCTCTCTTTGCGAAAAAATGGTGTTGCCCACAGCATCAAATATGGTGAGATCTATGGTTGTTTTAGCTGTAGCAGAAATATAGAAATTTATCCTTTGATCATCTGGCATCGCTGGATTAGGATGAGCCATCACACTGATTTTAGGTTTAGCAGTGTTATGGTGGCTGATGTTCGTTGCTAAATCAAACTGTGCTGATAAGGTGTGGTTATCTGTTACTGAGACAAAGGTGTAAGTGGATATGGCTCCCTGTGAGACACCATCAACAAGGACATCAACGATTTTATACTGTTGGTTGGGTGTAATCGTTATTTGAGGGCTATCCTGACCATAGGGAGTAGTCAAGGGGCCCGCAGGTGTAATGGTTCCACCTGCAGTAGCATCAAGGGTTATTGTAAAGGATTGAACAATAAAATTTGCAGTTAGTGTTAAGTCTGAGCTTACAGAGGTGACTACGAGGGGGTTGTTGTTGCTGTACTCTATACCATTGAGGGTCCAATGTAAAAATTGATATCCTGTTTCTGGAGCTGCGGTTACGGAGATGCTATTTGCACCATAGAGAACTTTTTGTTCGACCTGTGATTGGTTATTGACTAACCCGTTTGAACCAGCAACAAAGGATATGGTGTGTGTGTCTGGGTCAAAGGTCGCTGTAATGGATCCATCACCGGAAATACCAAACCTACCGGTTGAGTCGCCACTGGAGATAGAGACGCCACCGGAAACCGTCCATGCGGAAAAGTGATGTCCCACATTTGCCGAAGCGTTTATTGCAAGAGTGGTGCCTTGTGCAGGATCTATGGTTTGGTTGCCAGAGGGGCTTGTTGTTCCTCCAACCTGTGAAGAGACGGCAATTGTATAGAGGGTGTTGGCAACTGTGAAGGTAATGATTTCGGAATCCTGCTGGTTTGGCGTTCCATTGTCTGTGGCTGTAAAGGTTACATTGGGATAGATTCCTGCGTCATTGAAATCAGTAGCCCATCTAAAATCACCTGTGTTTGAATCAAATGTCGCATCATCGGGGAGGTTGTTGGCTGCTAATGTGATAGCATCGCCATCAGGGTCGTTGGCCACGATAGTAAAAGTTACTATCTGATTTTCCTCCATGGATATATCACCGATTGTCGCAAGGATTGGTGCTTGATTAATGTTATTGACGGTGATGGTTATGGTTTCACTATCTATTAAATTTGGTGTTCCATTGTCCGTGGCAGTAAAGGTGATATTGGGATAAGCTCCAGCATCATTGAAATTGGTAGCCCATCTGAAATCACCTGTATTGGGGTCAAAGGTGGCGCTATCTGGAATAGCTGTTGCTGATAATGAGATGTCATCGTCATCGGGATCTGTTGCAGCAACAGTAAAGGTTAGAATTTGTCCTTCATCAAAAACTATGTCACCAATAGAGGCGAGGATCGGTGCTCTATTAACATTGGAGATGGTGATAGTAATAGTTTCTGTATCTTCATGGTTTGGTGAGCCATTGTCGGTTGCAGTAAAGGAGATGTTAGAATACACTCCAGCATCATCATAATCAGTAGACCAGCTAAATAGTCCTGTTGCTGGTGTAAAGGTTGCGCCACTGGGAAGATTTGCTGCTGAGAGGGTTATGGTGTGACCGTCTGGATCTGTCGCTGAGACAGTGAATGAAACGGTCTCTGATTCGTTTGCTGATTGGCTTCCAATAGCGGAAAGAATTGGAGCGCGATTAACATCATTAACCGTAATAATAACTCGTTCGGTATCAATAAGAGCTGGGGTACCATTGTCGCTCACAGTAAAGGTTATAGGATATGCTCCTGATTGAGTATAGGTCGGAGTCCAAGAGAAAAGACCTGTCCCATCACTGTTATCAGTAAAGCTTGCTCCCGTTGGTAAGGTACTGGTTGTTAGGCTAATGTTGTCACCGCTATTGGCATCACTAGCAGAAATAGCCATGGATAAAGGAGTGTTTTCATTTATAGCAGTGTCACCAATGCTACCAAGTACTGGTGCCTGGTTTGTGGTCTCAATTGTTAATGCCCGTATGCAGACATTATAATTAGCTTGACTGGTAGTAATGTCCGAAAAGGAGGATCCATTGCTACTAATGTAGCTTTGGCCGGCGCTTGCCTGAGCACCGCTTGAATACCCACCAATTGGAGCCTCTACCGGGATAGGGTAAAGGTTGCCCGAGGGAGCAGTGAACTTAACCACAACGCCAAAGTCATCACCATTCGAAAGTGGGATTGGAGTGGAAAGGTCGATGGTGTGATAGCCAGCAAAGGTTGCTGTTCCTGAGGTAGATCCTAGCAATGTTGAAAAGGATCCTCCGGAAAAGGTGTCGTAGATATAAATTTCATAGGCCGTGTTTGCATAGAGTGCGAAGAAGCCAACCGATTGCAGGGATTCCGATGCGGTGGCGGTAAATATGTTTGCCCCCCACCCAGTCTCCATATTGTATCCCAGGGAGTTGGTGTTACCCAGAGTGTCATAGTAGTATATGGTGCGGTATGAATTGGTTGGGACTGCATCACAAAATGCTTCGGCTAATTTTACTGCCTTTGCATCAGCATAGGAAATCCAAAAATAGCCATTGTCTCCAAAAGAGGTCCCCCAACTGTTTTTAATAAGCCACGCGCCATTGGAGGATGCATCGGTGGCTTTATTATCATCCCAACCAACTAAGGTGACCGCATGGTTGGATGGGTTTGATCCAGAGTAATAGTAAGTGTCGTTGGATGAATTAAAAGCTGCATCATCCCAATGCATGGTCGTAAACAGAGCGCCATAGGTTGAAAGACCACTTTTAATATCACTTTCTGAGGCAAACTTATAGAGTGACGTTACAATTTTTTGCACAGTCAATCCAGAAGGGGATGTGTTGTCTGTGGTATCGTAGGGGTCATCACTTTCATTAATGGGACCACTCCATCGTGAAAGGTAGGCAAAACTCATGGTGGTATTGCCACCATCTAGACAGTGATCATTGTCAAAACCATGGGTATTTTTTAAGTTTTGCTCAGAAAAATCCCAAGTCGTACTGGTGTTTAATAAGATATTGCTTTCTAAAGAACCGAAGGTGGTAAAGGCCCAGCACGAACCACAGGCACCCTGATCTTTAACAGAGGTAACATAACCAAGCGAGCGCAAATCATAACTGCTGGCAATACCTCGATACCATGGTGTTGATTTTGTTGCCGCTTGGTCAATTAGATATGACCAATCATAGGGTGGTTCGCTATATCCCAAGGGGCGATCAAATTCATGAGATCGGCTAATGCTCGCCTCCTGGGTGGAGAGAGCTGTGTCTACTTTACTTTTAATATTCTTTGAAAGAATCTTAACTATTGGAGTAGTATTACTCGCACGCTGAGCACTGGAAAAGCTAAAACAACAGAGCAATAGTGTTGTTATAACGAAGGAGAGTGGTGGTTGGCTTTTATTTATCACGCTGCCCCCAATTAAAGCGCTTAACTGTCGCCATACTATTAATATACTTAAAAAAATGCCTCTGGTTTGGAATATTTCAAAAAAGTCAGAAGGAGGCCGGATGTATTAATTATATGCAGAAAATGGGAAAATTTCAACCTATCTTAGGCGTTATTTAGGGACATAAAAAAAAGAACCAGAAGTTCAATTCCGGCTCTCTTTGAATTTTGATGTTGAGGATGTGTTGCTACACGGTATCTAAAAATACTAAGAGCTTGTGGCCTCCTCAGCAATTTCAGATACAGATGTCTCACTCTCTTCTTCATGGTCTTGTAACGAACTACTTGCACTCAGCGAGTTGAGCTCCTGTTCAAAGGCATCAAGAACTTTGTCCTCAATCTCTTTTCGCATTTCGTTGTTAATGGGATGTGCAATGTCTTGATAGCTGCCGTCCTTGCGTTTTCTGCTCGGCATTGAAACAAAGTATCCCTCTGAGCCGTTAATGACCTTGAGTCCTCTGACGACAAAGCAGTCGTCACAGGTGATGCTAGCAAAGGCTTTTAGCTTGTCTTCGTTTCGAAGAGTGATTCGAACTTCTGTGATATTCACGTGCAAGCCTCCTGATGATTGGATGAAATAATAATGATTCTATCAACAGATAACATAAAGGAGAGTGTTTACTCTATATTAATATATCTGTTCCCATTATATTAATATAAATGAAATATTAAAATAAACTCAAATTTTTATATATATATCTTATATATGTTGTTATAACTTTATTAATATATTTTAGAATGGATTATGATTGTGTTTTGTGCTTGCAAAAGCTGTGTGGAAAAATGTTATTTTACATGTGCTCTTTGAGATTGGCTGTAGCGTTTCACCAAAGAAGGGATTCTGAATAAATAATTGAAAATGTTGTGGGGATTAGTTGCATTTATTCAGACTTTAATACATATTTCATCGTCTATACGAATTCACGAATTCTTTCCTTAGGTTAGCTTTATCTAAATTCGTTGTTTAGTAATTCTGGCTCCTCACCTATACTTTGGGTAACATAATGAAGAATGACTCACAAAGAATTCCCACGGGAATAAAAGTTCTTGACGAAATGATGCATGGCGGTTTTATCGAAAACTCGGCAAACCTTATTGAAGGAGCGCCAGGAACCGGTAAAACAACTATTGGTATGCAGTTTATTTATAATGGTATCATTGACTACAATGAGCCTGGTCTTATCATTACCTTTGAGGAGTTTCCCAACCAGTACTATCGGGATGCTCTGGAGTTTGGCTGGGATTTTAAGAAGCTTGAAGCCGAAGGAAAGATGAAGGTGATCTTTTCCGATCCCGATACAGCCCTCTCCGAGCTGGCAAAAATTGACGGTCAGTTTGTGTCACTCATTGAGGAGATGGGTATTAAGCGTGTCGTTGTAGATAGTATGACCCATTTTGAATCGATCTCTCTTAACAATCATGATCTTCGGGATATTGAAAGAAAATTTGTCAATGCATTGAAACGGGAGAACGTGACCAGTATTTTACTTCGAGAAAATGATAGTTTACTGGGACATGTCAATCAGGTGACCAGTAAGATCCCCTTTATTGTCGACTCCTACTTTTTATTACGGTATGTAGAGGTAGACAGCTCGATTCAGAAGGCGCTTATTATCCTTAAGATGCGTGGAAGCGACCACCAAAAGGATATCCGCTGCTTTAAATGTACTGCAACGGGTATTGAAGTTGAGTCAACGTTCAGTGGAAGAGAGGGTATTATGAGCGGTATAACTCATTATACTCCACAGGATGCATTTGTAAACGTTTTCGGAAAAAAGAAAAAGTAACATGGAGTTCTCCTGGAACCTGCATACACTGCTATACACAGGGTATATACTCTGTTTTATTTTCCTGAATATTATTACTTATTTGATATCGGCTTTTTACCGTAATAAATTCAATCAAAACCTGATGCGAATTGGATTTATCCTGGCAATCATATTGTTTCTGTGCTTTATTCCCTTTCTTTATATTTCCACAAGTAAACAATTAATGATTCAGGTTGTCGGTGTATTGCTTCTCCTTGGCGGAAGCATTTGTTCCCTGTGGAACTCGGTGGTTTTGTTTTTAACAATGATTCGTCGTAAATAGTGTGGACGGGATGGACAATATAGTATTTCTTGACATAGCGACAATCACGATTCTCTTGGTGCTTGCCTATTTAAGCAAACGGTTGGGAGAAGCGCTTAAGACCCCTGCATACTACAAACTGTTCTATG
This sequence comes from Chitinivibrionales bacterium, assembly GCA_028278335.1. Classification (GTDB taxonomy): domain Bacteria; phylum Fibrobacterota; class Chitinivibrionia; order Chitinivibrionales; family JANQEN01; genus JANQEN01. The sequence goes on from JANQEN010000206.1 coordinate 70,622, forward strand.
TAGGAAGTGGCTTGATTGTCGTTGCCGCATTTATTAATACACTTCTGAGTAATAACCTTCTTGGTTCTTCACAGACCTTGTATAGCCTTATTCTTATGACCGTAAGGTTTATCTGTGGTCTTGTGGCTGTTGTAACCTGTTTGCAATACTGGAAGTGGCTTTTCTCGGAATTTTTTAATAAATAAAGGATCTGGAGTATATGGGGAAGAAAATTCTTGTAGTTGAAGATGAGAAAGACGTAGCGGAGCTTGTCAAGCTCGTACTAGAAACAGATTCGTTTGTTGTTAAAACAGTTTTGGACCCTCGGTTGGCTGTTGAAACAGCAAAAAGCTGGAAGCCCGAGGCAATCCTATTAGATCTTACCATGCCCCAGATTGACGGTTGGCAAATATTTAAAATGTTACGAAAAGATAAAGAGTTTGACGACGTGCCCATTGCTATTCTTACCGCCAAAGCTGAAGAGTTTGACACAATGGTAGGATTACATGTCATGAATGCTGACGCATATATTACGAAACCCTTTGGAAAGCAGGAATTGATTGACAGAACGCATGAGCTCTTCAAAAAAAGCGGCAAATAAAAACATCCTAGTCTTAGACGATGAACAGGACGTTCTCCAGCTTTTACGAATATATTTGGAGTCAATAGCATGGAACGTCATTTGTGCACAGTCACCCCTTGAAGCACTTGAGTGTTTAGAAAGAACCTCCTTTTTTCTTGTTCTTACCGATATTGCCATGCCTGAAATGGATGGATACGAGTTTATTAATGTCGTAAAGGAGCGAGAAATTCCTTCGCGCATTGCCCTTATGACTGGATTTGGCTATAATCCAAACCACACGTTGGTAAAGATAAATAAGGAGTATAAATACCCGATTTTTTTTAAACCCTTTGAGTTTAAAAAACCAAAACTCCGTGATGTAATTCAGCAGGAGTATGAAATATACCATAAGGACCTTGAATTACCTTCCTGATTGAGATAACCGAGTACACTTTTCTTAAAAAATGAGGCAATAATGGAACAATCCAAAAGCGTTGTTATGGAGATATTTACTGATGCGTTAAAGGCTGTTGATCCACAGCGAGCTGTGCGAGAGCATCTTTCATTGCAGGACGACACTCTGATTGTACGCGTATCACAAAATGAGAAAAAGGAAATTGATTTGCGCTCCTGTCAATCCATATTCGTTGTGGGCTGTGGAAAGGCTACTGCAGTGATGGCTCGTGCAGTTGAAGATATCCTTGGTGATCGAATTAGTAAAGGGGTGATTTCAGTAAAGTATGGACACCTTCCACCACGTCCCTTGCAAAGGATTGATCTTGTGGAAGGGGGGCATCCGGTTCCTGACTCACAAGGAGAGGCTGCTGCGAAGCAGGCTATCGATTTGATTTCCACTGCCGGTGAGCAGGATTTAGTCATTGCACTCATATCGGGTGGGGGGTCTGCTCTTTGGCCTTTGCCTGTTGAGGCAATCTCTCTTGAAGAAAAAATGGCCGCAACTAACGCTCTTTTAGCCTGTGGTGCGACCATTAAAGAAATTAACACATTACGTAAACAGCTTTCGAAAATAAAAGGGGGAGGTGCTGCAAAGGCTGCATTTCCTGCTCAAAGTATTGTTCTTATGATTTCTGATGTTGAAGGAGATGATCCCTCGGTCATCGCATCTGGTCCCTTTACAAAAAATAGTGCGGCCCCTGGTGATGTTGGAACTATTTTAAAAAAGTATAACCTCTCAAGCTCATTTCCTTCATCGGTTCTCACCTATCTGGAACAGGTCTCCGAAGATTCATCTGAGGAAGAGGATGTTTTTTCAAACATTACAGCTACAATCTGTTCAAATCTCGATTTTGCCCGTGAGGCAGCAGTCGCCTCGGCTAAGTTGAAGGGATTGACTGTGAAAGACTTGGGTAACGTAAGTTTTGATGATGCCCAAGTGTCGGCGAAAAAATTTGTTGGAGAGGTGTACAAGACCTATAAGGCAGATCCAGAAAAACGACACTGCGTTATAGCTGGTGGAGAGACAACCGTAGTTCTCGGTGATGACTTCGGTAAAGGAGGACGAAATCAGGAGTTTGCCTTGGCTGCTGCCTTTGAAATAGAAACGGTTTTTGCTCAGGACTCCTGCAAGGTTACTCTTTTGAGTTGCGGCACAGATGGCACTGATGGTCCCACCGATGCTGCTGGTGCGATTGTTGATCGACAAACACTGGCTCAAGCAAAATCATTGGATCTGGATAGTGGAAAGGCCTTAAAAGAGCATAATGCCTACCCCTACTTTGAACGCTTAGAGGGATTGGTAAAAACAGGACCTACCAATACCAATGTCATGGATCTTCAAATAGCAATCATCGAACCTTTGATATAAGCAAGGAGCGTAGAGAGTTTTTTCATTCCAATGAAAAATTCTGATAGAAGATGAAAGTTAAAGATATTGTCATAAAAGGTGCCCGTGAGCATAATCTTAAAAATATTACCGTTACAATTCCGCGGAATACCTTGACTGTAATCAGCGGACTTTCTGGGTCTGGTAAATCATCTCTTGCCTTTGATACTCTCTATTCAGAGGGGCAGCGGCGATATGTAGAATCGCTCAGTGCCTATGCCCGGCAATTCTTAGGACTCATGGAGAAGCCCGATGTTGATTCAATTGAGGGGCTCTCTCCGGCAATATCAATTGAACAAAAATCAACAGGGCACAACCCACGCTCTACAGTTGGAACTATTACTGAAATAAATGACTACCTTCGATTACTTTTTGCTCGGGTAGGCACGCCGACCTGTTATCAATGTGGCAAAATTATTTCTCGACAAACAGTCCAGGAGATCTGTGACAAAATCATGGCCCTTCCTGATAAGACACGCTTTCAAATTCTCTCGCCAGTAATTTCTGGAAGAAAGGGTGAGTATCGTGATTTGTTGGAGAAGCTGCAAAAAGATGGCTTTGTACGAGTGCGTGTTGACAATCAGACATATACACTTGATGAGACTATCTCTCTTGATAAGAATAAAAAGCATACCATAGAGGTGATAGTTGATCGTCTGGTAAACGGCTCTTCCATTCGAAAGCGGCTGACTGATTCTTTAGAGACAGCCCTAAAGCTCAGTACCAACAGCACCTTAAAAATTGATGTGGTTGACGGAGAGGAGCTTGTCTTCTCAGAATTGTTGTCCTGTCCTACCTGTGAAATTAGTTATGATGAGCTGTCGCCGCGTATGTTTTCTTTTAACAGTCCCTTTGGTGCCTGTAAGGAGTGTAATGGCCTTGGGTATCTTATGGAGATGGATAGGGACCTTGTTGTCCCTGATAATTCACTTTCTATTTCCGATGGTGCTATTGTACCTTGGAATGCCTCGGCCACCACAGGTACCTGGACTCGACAGATTATTCTCTCAGTCTGCAATCATTTTAAGATTCCCAGTGACAAACCGTTCAAATCATTAACTAAGAAGCAACAAAAAATTCTTCTCTTTGGCTCTGGAAAAGAGAAGGTGCAAATGTATTGGCGTTCGCACACAGGAGAGGGAACCGCTCAATTTAAAAAAGAGTTTGAAGGGGTAATCCCCAACCTACTGCGGCGGTATCGAGAGACCAATTCCGATGATATGCGTCGCTGGATAGAGGGCTTTATGTCCCAAAAAAGCTGTCCAGCCTGTGGAGGGACTCGTCTGCGTCCGGAAAGTCTTGCTATTTTAATCAACAAGACTAATATTGGCGAGTTGTCAACCATGTCTATTGAAAAGGCAAAGGCCTTTTTTCGATCGGTTGAGCTTACGGATAGACAAAAGCAGATTGCCAAGCAGATTCTTAAGGAGATTAATGAGCGGCTTGATTTTTTAATAAATGTAGGGCTCTCTTATCTTTCTTTGGATCGTACTTCTTCAACGCTATCCGGTGGCGAAGCTCAGCGCATACGGTTGGCAACACAGATCGGCTCACGCCTTACTGGGGTGACTTATATTCTCGATGAACCAAGCATTGGCCTTCACTCTCGGGATAATGCAAAACTATTAAAGACTCTCCTCTCCCTGCGTGATCTTGGCAATACAGTGGTGGTCATAGAGCATGATAAAGAGACACTCTTAGAAGCAGATCATATCATTGATATTGGTCCAGGAGCTGGTGTCCGAGGAGGAAAAGTTGTTGCGGTTGGCAAACCATCGGCAATTATGCGAGAGCCTAAATCTCTCACCGGACTCTATCTATCTGGAAAAAAGGCTATCGCACTCCCTAAAAAACGGCGAAAGGGGAATGGAAAAGAATTAGCGATAAATGGAGCTTCTGGACATAATCTAAAGAAGGTCTCTGTTGACTTTCCCTTGGGAACTTTGATCTGTGTTACCGGCGTGTCCGGTTCGGGAAAAAGTACGCTGATTAATCAGACACTTTATCCAGCGCTGGCACAAATAATGTACCGCACCAAGAGAGAAACCCTACCCTTTACTAGAATGACTGGAACAAGACATATTGACAAGGTGATCGACATTGATCAATCTCCCATTGGACGGACTCCACGATCAAATCCTTCCACCTATACCAAGACCTTTGACCCCATCCGGGACCTCTTTGCCATGTTGCCAGAAAGCAAGATGCGTGGCTATAAAAAGGGACGCTTTAGTTTTAATGTTAAGGGAGGACGCTGTGAAACTTGTCAAGGTGATGGGCTTATAAAAATTGAGATGCATTTTTTGCCCGATGTCTATGTAGAGTGCGAAGCCTGTCATGGCAAACGATATAACCGAGAAACCTTAGAGATTACTTACAAGGGAAAGACTATTGCCGATGTCTTGGATATGACCGTAGATGAGGCATTACAATTCTTCGTCAACATCCCAACAATAAAGAATAAATTGTCCGTATTGTCACGGGTAGGACTTGGCTATATTCATTTGGGGCAACAGGCAACCACCCTTTCTGGAGGAGAGGCTCAACGCATTAAGCTTGCCTCGGAGTTAGCAAAGCGAGCCACTGGTAGCACACTCTATATACTTGACGAACCGACAACCGGTCTTCATTTTGAAGACATTCATATGCTTATGCAAGTAATACAAGAGCTTGTTGACAAAGGAAATACGGTGATAATTATTGAGCATAATTTGGATGTTATAAAGTGTGCCGATTACATCGTTGACTTGGGACCTGAAGGTGGTGATAAGGGCGGTACCATTGTTGCACAGGGAACACCGGAGCAGCTCATCAAGATAAAAAAATCCTCCACAGGACAGTTTCTAAAAGAGTATCTCGTCTCCTAAGTATCAAAAAAACCATAAGGGTTAAGCATTGCAAACCACCTGTCGATAATCCTAATATGAGGCAAATGTATATCATTTTAGGATTACTGGTGGTTGGATGCTTAGATCGAAACGATCCAGCACTTTTTTTGGAAGATCTATCAGGAGCTTGGATTGAGACGTTTCATTGTACCAATCAACAGTGTCGCCGAATATATGATTCATTACAGGTTACTCGATTAGAGATTGGGGAGGATACATTTACTGCAACCCACTTTAAAGACGGGAATCAGCAGTATATTGATACGACATTTTCTGGGAAAATTAGTATCTCTTCTGATACTCTTCAATTTATTTTATCAACGTTTAAAGAGGTGTTCCAGTGGCGCCTAATCAATAACCGATTACTGTTGGTATCGGCCTATATGATTGACTCCAAGGGAAACCACATTGTTGATTTTCGCTCATTACTTTGGTGTTGTGATGTGAAAAAACGAGGATTTTTTGAATAGAATACGTTATCATTAATAAAAAATCTACGGGAAAGGCACGTTGATTATGGTAGAAAAAGTAAAACAGGAACTGGAAAAGATTCGCCCCATGCTCCAAGCTGATGGGGGAGATGTTGAGTTTGTAGAATTTGTCGATGGTGTTGTTAAGGTAAAATTGAAGGGCGCCTGTGCTGGTTGTCCCATGTCACAAATGACCATCAAAAATGGTGTTGAAAAGGTGCTCAAGCAAAATATCCCTGAGGTAACCTCAGTTGAATCTGTTTAATAGTTCTTTATAGCTTCAAATAAAAAGGGGCCTTATAAAGCCCCTTTTTTATATCTTTGGTGTAATCTCTTAGTCCTTATCTTTTCTGACCTCATCTTTAATACGTTGTATATGGCCTCGACCTAAGGCTTTTACTTCACAGCCTAATTCAAAATAGCGTCGTATTTTGTCATCCGATAAAATGCCAAAACAGTCAATAATTGCCAAGGGAGCACCAGCCCAAGCAACTATGTCATCAGGGTTATGATTCAGGTATTCCATATGGGGAACGGCAAAGATAAGAGCTTCTGCCTTTTTTAGAACTTTTGGAAGATCTTTTTCAACTCTGGCTTCTGTTAAACCATCTTGGTTTCTAAAAAATCGACTCCATGAAAAGCCTGGGGCAGGATAAGTATCCTGGGTCTCCAACTCATACCAATGGTCAACATAAGGATCATGGACGCGCATTTCTGCACCCATTTCCGTTAGCTTACGCACCACCATCTCACTACCACTATAACGGGTGTCGCCCACATCCTGACGATAACTGGCTCCACATATCAAGACTTCGGCTCCGGCAATGTAGCGTCCCATATTTCGCAGTGCATCCCGAGTAAGCTCTGCCACATGAAGCGAGCGGGTATCATTAATATCTATGGCATTGGGTGTTATCTTAAAGACCTGATCACCATCTTCGAAACCTAGTATGTGTCGATATGCCCAATAGCCCAACCCTCCGTCTTTGGGAAGGCAATATCCACCAATACCAGGACCGGGAAAGATTATATTACTGTGAGTAGGCCGCATTTTGATTGCCTCAATGACCTTGATGAGGTCGACTCCATTACGCTCTGCAAAGAGACTCCACTCATTCAGGAATGCAAGGATCGAAGCTCGGTAGGAATTTTCTACAATTTTTGTTGTCTCCGATTCAATTGGCCTGTCCATAACAGTGAGGGGAAATTCTTCAGTATTGAGCACTTCTCTTAAAAATTTCTCCACACGATCCCGAGCCTCTTTTGTGCATCCAGAGCAGACTCGCCAAAAATCCCGGATACTTGCCACATACTCCTTACCAGGCATAACTCGTTCAAAGCTATGGGAAAGGAGTGGTGTTGAGTTGATTCCTCTTTCAACAAAGGCCTTTTTCATAATGGGCAATGCAACAAATTCGGTCGTTCCCGGGGCTACTGTGGTTTCAATGAGCGTTAAACAGTTTGGTTGGATTTTTTCACCAATGGTTTTCATGGTCGCCTCTAAGGCAGCCATGTCCGCTTCCCCGCTTCTCATATAGCCGAGATCAACTTTGGTATAGTCACATTGAACGTCAACAACAACACAATCTGCCAGTTTAAGGCAGTCATTATTAAAGGTTGCAGTGAGTGTTTTGGCCTCTTGAACAGTCCGCGTGATGAGCTCATCCACTTCAGGATCTTCTGCCTTTACCGGAGATTCTCCTCTGTTAAGAAGGGGAATTTTCCAATAGCTACGAGCGCTGGGACGTTGACAGCCTATAACAAACTTTGAAAAGTTGCCGGCCTTATCTTTGGTGTCGGCAATGATGGCGGCCATTACCGCACCAACAAATCCAACACCCATAACAACCACGACCTCTTTGCCCTCACTACGCGCAGCATTTGCCAGGTCTTCGACCCGCTGAAACTCTTTTGCATAGTCATTGGTTGTGGGGATCGGAAATTTTTCACCGCTAGGACTTACAGAGTACTGTATCTCTGTTTCAATTGATGTGGTAGTAGATTTTGTTTGATCCATAGAGTAAACCTCCTAGGTATATTGATGTGTAACGCTACTATTTTTCATACAATAGATAGTATTGAACAGTATTACTGTAGTTTTTTTCACTAAAGAAACAATAGAGAATACATACTGTCATAAATTTTTGAATGGCAAAAAGACCTATTCAGAGAAATCGTCCGGGTTGGGCAATGGTGTCATTAATTGGACAATGCTATTTGCCTAATAGTTAGTTATGTAATATAGGTTAAATAAAAGAATTGATTTAAGAATTTATATATATTAGTAAAACAGGTATGCTAATGGTATCATTTTCTTATGGTATTATCAATTAAAAGTTTAGATAAATTGGATGCATTGGTTTGAAACACTACTTTTTTCTCTGCTTGTTTAGTTTTGCCACCTTATCTTTTGCTAAAGATCCTTCTCACTATGCTGCTGCCAGAAAACTTGTCTCTGTTGCTAAAATGTTTGATCGATCAAGCTTGGTAGATTCACTCATTGATAATATCGTGATTAGCGAGCCTGCTTTACAAGAGTACCGAGGAGAGATTCATGCTCTTGTTCGCGATTATATTAGCTCTGATGCCTATCGAGAACTCCGGATTGATGCGATAGTTCACTTTTTTACTGAAGCGGAGATTAAAGGTTTGATTACCGCTCTTCAAAAACCTTCAATGCGGCTCTCAACCAGAGAGCAGAGTCTTTTATTGAAAAAGTATGAGAAAATTTTTAAGGGGATTAAAACAGAGCTCGTTGAATACATGCAACGAAGACTTCGGTCGGTGTACCGTAGAAGACAGCAACGAAGATAGGGGTATGTAACCTACGTTATAGATTGGTCTCAAAGGATGAACCAACAGCAAAGCAGGAGATGTTTTTTTTCCTCTTCGCTATTCCTTCCCGTGCCTTAACAACCATGGCATCGACCATGGAATCCGTTCGCATCGCATTGATATGAAAGAGCCCCAATTGGCTCACATTTGCTTCGGTTGCTAACTGAATGACATCTGACACAACAGAGTGACCCCATCGCTCTTCGGAGAATTTGATGATTTTGAGGTACTCCTTTTGTTCATACTCGGCATCATGAATTAAAAGGTCCGCCTCTTTTGAGAAGTCAAGGTACTCTTCAAAGGTGCAGCCACCGGGGTGCACGTGACCCAATTCATTATCAGTGAGAAAGACAAAGGAGCGTCCCTTTTCTTCAAATCGGTATCCAAGTCCGCTATCCTTGGGATGGCTTAGCGGGATAGAGGAGATTCGCAGTGTCCCCAGTTTAAAGGTATGTTTGGGCACCTCTTTAAAATGAAGTTGTGCCTTAATATCCTTATCGTCAAGCTGAACCGGGAAGAAAGGTCTGCTCATGACCGTGTCAAAAATATCTCTAACTGAGGATCTGTCAAAGCTACAGCTGAGGATGTTTATAGTAGTTCCTCGTTTATAGAGGGGTTTGAAAAATGGAAATCCACTGATGTGATCCCAATGAGCGTGAGTAAAGAGGAGGGTGATATTTTTTTCGTTACCGCGGATTATTTTTTCTCCAAGAAGCCGTATACCGGTTCCTGCATCGACAATAATCAGCTGGTTGTCACTGGAGCGAATCTCTATACAGGTTGTGTCACCACCATATTTATTGAAATCTGATCCGCTAACCGGAATTGACCCGCGCGAACCCCAGCACCGTATATACATCAGAATACATCTCCATATATAAAAACAATATATTAAAGAGAAAGGGCTTACAATTTATAAGAAAATGTTTTTATTGAAGTTACCACTTTCCCTTCATTTCTCAAGTATAATATATAGAATATAATAATTAAACCCCTTTTTTCATAATTCCAGGATTAAAGGGTAGCCTTTTGGGTTCATTTTTATGGTAGTTTCCTAAAAAATGTATAATAGCATTTAAGTTCTGTTTTGGGGTGCACACACTTTTTTCTTTTCTCCTTAGCTGTTTATATGATATAATGGGATTATATACATTCAAAAGGATTTTAATTGACAATGAAAATTCTTGTTGTTGATGACTCCATTACCATGCAACGGCTCATCGCAAAAGTGTTGAAAGAGGTTGGCTATACAGATATAACTATATGTAAATCAGCTAAAGAGGCCTTAGAGTCTTTACAATCAGAGTTACCTCGATTAATTCTTCTGGATTGGCATATGCCTGAAATGAATGGATTTGAACTCTTAAAAAAATTAAAGAACAATGAACAGTACAAGTCCATCCCAGTGATTATGCTTACTGTTGAAGATGAAATGGAAAATGTTTCAAAGGCCATAGATCATGGTGCAGAGGGATACATTTTAAAACCCATTAATAAGGATTTGCTTTTAACTCGGTTGAAGGATATTGAAGACAATAAGACCCTTGGTTTGAACTATTAGCACTCTATTGAAATAGAGTTTCTGTTCTATCACATATATATTTATTAATCAGGAAGGTCTGGAGGGGTTCCTAAATCATTGGAACGATCCCCCTCTTTTTCTCCACCCATAAGTATTCCGGTGACCACTCCTCCGGTGAGTACCACTCCGGAGCTTATAAGCAAGAGTTTTTTTCTACGAGTCATTTTCTTCTTTTCCCGTGAGATAGAGACTACCATTCTCTCTTGCAACTGTTCATAGGTAAAAGGAGCGCTATAATCCAGATAGACAATAATACCCACATAGGGAATTTCCATCTCTTTTCTAACAACAGAGATCTTTTGTACTGGGGCTATAGTAACCTCTTTTGCAAAGGTGTCAGCAATTGAGATATTATAGAAATCCATAATAATTCGCGGTGGCGATTCCATTTTATACACCGTGGCTGCTTTGGGTAGAGCAGAAAAGGCCAAAGTTATATCGATATCCTGTTTCATAGCAGTCACATCCATTGAGAGGATGGTTGCCGTATCGTTATCTTTCTCTTTACTTTTATAGAGTGCTAAGGATTTTTCAATGTCATCTTCCCCTGCCTTATTGATGGATAGAATAATACGCCGCTCTGCAACATGGGCATTGAAAAAGGCATTAACTGTCAGATAGAGCTCGATGCGTGTATTGAGATTGTTATCAATTTTTTGGTGAAAGCATTGTATGTTTTTTACATAGAGCAGATTTGTTTTTTCTGGCAAAGCATCTTCTTTAAGCTTTGTGGCAGGACAATCTATGACAATTCGTTCTGGATTTGTCATTGCATAAATAGGGAAGTTTCCTGGCTTATCATTAAATGTAGCAATAACATAGAGTTTCTGTAAGCTTGCTGTGTCAGGAATTATATCAATTGACTCAAGAATCAAATCCTTTGACCATATTGATTGCCCAAGAAAAATAAGGATAATTCCCCAGACAATAGGACTCATGCACATATTTTGCTTTGCTTTTTCAACTGCCATGTTTTCCTCTCTCCTTTAATTGTAAGCAAAAAAAGAGAAATTTACTACTATTTTCGGGAGAAAAAGAGGAGTGGGTAGGTCATGATCACTGGCTTATTTGAGCCTGCAACACCTTTAAACTTACAGCTATTAAATTCGCGCATAATAATGTCTTCAAGCTTTTTATTGTGGATTGAATTGGCAATGATTCTTAAATTGGCAATTTCACCTGATGGTTTGATTAAAAAACTGACGGTTACCCTTCCTTCTAGATCGGCGTTCTTCTTTTGCAATCGTGCATATGCTTTCATGATATTTGATACAGTTTGGGATAACACTTTATTTATAGCATCATAATCTCGGGATGACTTTTTAACCTGTCCCTTTACCGCTTGAATGAATTTTCCCAGGTCCTCCTCATATTGGGAAATATCCGATTCTCCTTTCTCTGGAGCCTGTTTTGATTTCTGCATTGCCAAGGCTTTTTTCTCTTCTTCGAATTTTTTGCGTTCCATCTCAAGCTGTTCCCAGGCACTTTTTAACTTTTCCCTTTCAGCTAAAAGAACAGAATCCTTAGTCGAGGTTTCACTGACGATTTTGGCTCTCTCCTTGTTGACTTGGTTCAATAGAGATTGTCGTTCTTTGTTCAAAGCACTTTTCGACTCACTCATTACTTGATTTAAGCTGTCTTCAATTTTTTGTTGTCGGTTAAGTAGGGCATTCTTCTCGGACTCTAAGCGCGATGCCTGTTCTTTTGTGCTTTGCTCAAGTTGGATCTGCAGAGCCTGCCTCTCCTCTTCAATCTCAGTAAGCGCCTCTGTTTTTAACCTATTTAAACTATCCATAATGCGTTTTTGTCGATTGTGCTGCTTTTGTCGCTCTTGCTCTAAAAGATTCTTCTCTTTTTGAAGCTCCTTTGTTTTTGCTTCTTCCTCTTGTTTTAATTTTTGTAAAAAAACCGACTCTCGCTTTTTTCGTTCCTCTTCTAAGCGGGCTCTTTTTTGGTGTAGCTCAAGCTCAACCTTTTGACGCATCGTATCAATAGCTTTAAATTCAGAGGCCATCTTCTCTTTTTGTTCAACAAAACTCTTTTGTAAACGATTTTGCTCCTCTTTGAGGGCGACCTTTTGGTGCTCGATCTTCTCTTTTTCGATGGCCATCTCTTTTTCTAAAACTTTTTTTATTGAGTCTGCTAGGATCATTCTGGTGTCAAGTTCCTCGGTTACTTCATTATCAAAAAAGAAGTCCTCATCTTCCAAAGCCTCTTCTTTTTCTTTAAGAGCCTCAGACTCTTTTTTTGCAGCTTCAAATTTTTTTACTTCCTCCTCTAAAGCTTTCCGCATGGAAGCGAGTTCCAATTTCGCTTGGTTGTTCTTTTCCTCAATCTCCTGTGCAAAGTGTTCCAATTGAGATTTTTGCTTGGCAATATTCTTTTCCTTTTCTTGAAGCTCCTTTCCAATAATTGCTTGGATTGAGTCCAGTTGCAGCTTTTGTTTTGCCTCCTCTTTTTTAATCCATGCCTGCTCTTTCTGCTTTCTCTCTACTTCAATCTCTTTTTGTCTCTTAAGAAAAAGATTTTTCTCATTTTCTAAACGGGCTTTTTCACGATTTATTTCAGTTAATAAGGATTGACGCTCCTGGTTGAGCTTGCTAAGGGCAATTTTTTCTCGTTGTGCAAGTTTTTCCATCTCCCTGTTTTTTTGTTCCTCCTTTTCTAAGAGAATCTTTTTAAGGGAGTCCTCTAAGGCCATTGTCTTTTTTCTCATCGACTCATTCAATTTATTAACAAGCTCTTCTTTTTCTGCTTGTAAGCGATTCTCTAATTCTTTCTGCTTTCTTTGCGAATCATGATGTAACTCTTTTTGAAGATTTGAGAAATGCTTTCTTTCGCTGGTAACAACAGAATCCATCTGATCTTTAAGCCTTCTCTTCTCATTAACCAAGATGGTATTCAAACGAAGCTCCTGCGATTTTAAACTATCGGCAATTTTCTTTTGCTGATGAAGTAAATCGCTTTTTTCTATTTCTAACCGAGTTCGAATTGAATCAATGTGCTGTTGCTGAAGCTTCTCTTTTTCAAGCATCTCCTGGTTAAACTTCTGCTCTCGCTTTTTTCTGGTTTCCTCGATTTTCTTTAAGGCTTCTGCAGTTTCTTCTGCAAGTGTGTTCTCTTTTTTCTTCAAGTCTAAACTCTGTTGGTTTAGTTGATCTCTTTGCGCAGTAATATTTTTGTTTAACTCCTCTTCGTATTTTTTAATCTCCTCTTTTTGTTGAGCTAACTGCTGTTTCTCCCTGGCAATTTCCTCTTCTGCAGCTTTTTTAATAGAGTCTACTTCATCCATCTTCGTTTCCAAAACAGTTGTTGCCTCATCGTCAAAGAAGAACTCCTCATCTTCCATGTTGTCTTCCTCTTTTTCCAAGGCTAATGCTTCGGCTTTTGCCTTTTCAAACCGCTCAATCTCTTTTTGTAGTAGTGCACGTAAGTGGGCGATTTCTGCTTTGGCTTTTCTGTTTTTCTCCTCCAAGGTTTTAGCTAACGATTCAATTTCCCTCTGTCGTGTATTGAGTGCGGCCTTCTGTTCTTCGATCTCTTGCTTTTTTTGCTGCTGTGATGTTTCCAGCTCCATCTTTCGATGGGAAAGCCACTGATTTTGCTCTGTTTGCCACTCCCTTTTATGCTGATCAAGTTCAGCACGCAGTGCTGCCTGACGATCAGAAAAGGACTTTTCAGCAGAAGCAAGTTTTGCCTTCTGTTGAGCTAAAAGTGACTCCTGCTCTTTTCGTTCAATTGCTAACTGCCTTCGAAGCTGAGCCTCTTTTTGAGCGATCTGTTTTTCTACATCGATAGTTCCCCTTTGTGCATCTAAGCGTTGTTCTCGCCGTTTAGAAAAGCGGTCAACATAGACACCCATTGTTAGAAAGTCATCTTTGAGAAGCAGCTCACCCTTTCGGGTAGCTGTCTTTTCAGAATCAATTGTTAAAAGCGGTCCATATACCCATCCAATCCCACCACGTTTAAGAAAAATTCGTCGCCAACTTCCAAAGGTGGTGACTATATATACCTCCTCAAAGGGCATGACTCGACCAATGGTCCGATAGGAAGTTGATGGGCCAGTTCTAATCATGGCGCTTCCCACACCCTTTTTAAGTGTTGCTACCTGTTTTATGGAGACACGACGTTGTCGCCCAATTGATCGGAGCTGTTGATCAATTTCAACCTTGGTGCCTACCAGATCAGCCCTGATCCAACCCTTTGTATCTTTTGCAACATAAACTTCGTACCATCCATTTTCTTCGTGAAGCACCTCATATACTGTGCCAAAGGGTGCTCGCTTAATAACAGCGTGGGTATTGCCGGGGCCAGACCGAAGATTAACACTGCTTTTATTAACATACCCGATTCTCATTCTGAGAATGTCTTTGCCCCAATTGAGTAACTGGTTTTTATAGAAGGAGGTGTACTCTTTGACCAATTGTTCCTGAGCTTCTAAATCCAGTGTTAAATAGGGAAACTGTTGTTTAAACTTTGATTCGGTTACGATGCTTTTTTTATTGAGCCATCCAATCGTGCCACCGATAATAAAAACCTTTTGCCAATGTTCATAGACTCCGACAATTAATGCTGGTTTGCCAAGCTGTAATTCAGAAACAATCGGAGCACTTCGTGAGGGGGATAAATAGACTTTCAGTTCAGAAACAGCGCATAGATGAACCCCTTCCTTTGCCTTAGTAGACAGAGGAAATAATATTAAGAGTAGAATAAGGAGGGTTACTTTTTTTGTTTTCAAATTATTTAATAATCTTTGAACTTTGTGTTAAGCTCGGTGGAATGTTAATGCCAATTGTCTCAGCAGTTTTTTGATTAAGAACCAATATGGTTACCTCTGGTGGTTGGATTGCTATGGTAGAAACACTTTTTCCACTGATAATCCTTTTTGCCAGAGCAGCTGCTTGCTTGCCTATCTCTTCATAATCAATCATTAGGGCAACTAAAGCACCTTTCTTTACAAATCGACTGGTCGGCGCCATAAAGGGAACATTGTTTTCAAAAGTAAAAAGTGCGATAAACTGAAAGGCGTCATGTTTCGCAACCGTTCTGTCTGGTGGAAGATACAGTCCATCAATTTTACCGCGCATTCCTCGAATGGCGTTGGGGATTTCTGACTCACCTGCGACCTTCTGCTCAATCAATACCAATCCTTTACTTTTAGAAGCCTTTTTCATCTCTGTTACTCGTGCAGTACTTATCTGGTTACTATAGACTAAACCAATTTTTTTAAGAGTCGGTACTACTGATTTAAAGGCCTCAAACTGTTTGTCAATAGGAATGTTGAGAGAGACGCCGGTAATATTTTTGCCTGCAACTCCAGACTCTTTCACGTTCATGATCATACAGAAGACAATCGGTATTCCAGCTAACTCTTTTTTCGCAACCTTTGCTGCAGCAGTTCCAATAGCAAGGACAACAGAGCATCCCTGAGAAGAGAATTTTTTACAATGGGCAGCACCCTTTTCTGCGCTGCCCTCCATGTTCAAAGTAATGGTGGCATCACCAAACACGGTTTTTATTCCCTTTACCGGTGCATTGAGCATGGCGCTATTTTTACTGATAAGAATACCGACCTTTCCTAAGATATTGGTATTAAAAAAGAGCAGGCAAAGGATCGATAGGCACAGGGTATATGACTTCATGCAACCCCCAAATTAATAGGATTTAATTTTGTCCATTTCAATTTTTAAAAACTTACTATCCCGTTTTTGCGGAAATAGTTCAATGTATTTTTCCCAATAATGGGACATTTTTGTATAGTCTTTAAGATAATAGGCATATATAGATCCCAAATTGTAGTATGCTTTTTCATTGGTTGCATCCACAGAGAGGATTTTGTTGTAAATGGCAATGGCTTTATCATACTCTTTTTTAAGCTGATGGGCATTTGCTAAACCGGTGAGAGCTTCAGTATTTTGTGGCTCGTGGATTAGAAAGGCATTATAACTCTCAATTGCCTTGGTGTAGAGTCCAAGTTGGACGGCGCAATTCCCCATAGAGTAAAGTATGGAATAGTGTTGATTGGTATCGTAGGCTTTTTGATAAAGGTGGAGAGCCTCTTCCGGCAAGTCAAGAAGCTCATAGGTTGAGCCCAGATTGAAAAAAACCTCATAATTTTCATTACCCAGTGAAATACTTGTCGTGTATCCCCTTTTTGCCTCTTGGTACAGTTTCTCCATAAAGGCACTGTACCCTAATTTAAAATAGAGATCTGGGCCAGATCCTCTTAGGGTTGTAGCCTGTTTGTATCCCATTAAGGCATAGCGGTATGATTTTTGGTGTAAATAAAAGTCTCCTAACCATTCATAGGCTTGGGCATTTTTCCTGTTTTGACCGATGAGCTTTCTAAAGACCTTCTTGGCTCGTCTTGTTTGCTTGAGCTGCAGATACACCTGTGCCAAATTTTGGTAGGCTTCACCATAATCGGGGTGGCACTTGATGGCCCGCAAAAAAAACATCTTTGCATTATGTAAATCACCGGATTCAAAGTAGCAGGCTCCAAGAGCATTGAGAGACCATTGATGACAGGGGGTAAGAGAGTCCGCACGAGCAAAATAAGCCTTACCTTCGGCACAGGGTAAGCATCGTCCATACAGGTAGTTAACCTTAGCATCTTGGTCGTTGCTTTGTTGCCACTCTGCATAAAAGCTGCGAGAAATTTCTTTAATTGAATCGGCACACTTAAAACTGGCATCTTGAAAGATTCGGTGATCCAAGATAGAAAGCGAAGTGTCAGAAAGCTTTGGTAGGTAGTATTGATAGGCTTTGCGATAGTGCTTATTGTAAAGTAATAGACTGCCTGAGTCTGACGGAGTGGCAAAGGATACCACGGTTGCGGTAGATAGTATAAGTAGCAATCTAAGAAACACCCTATTGATCATATCATTTAATACCCTCTGCAGAAAAAGCCTTCGCACTGCTAGCGGTCAAGGACAAATTCACCAACCAATTGTCTGAGCTCCTGCACTTCCTTGTTGAGGTCTTGCATTGATTGGGCTGTTTGCGTAACACCATCGGAACACTGTTTTGCCGATCCGGAGATGTTTGTGATATTTTGGGAGATCATGCTGACCGACGAAGTTTGCTCATTGGAGGCCACCGCAATCTGGTTTATTTTCGCTTTACTATCCAGAACCACATTGAGAATTTCACCCAATGACTGCTCTGATTTATTGGAGAGTCCTAATCCATGATTGGCCTCTTCCATTCCCTTCCGCATGGTTGTCACTACTTGGAAAGACTCCTTTTGAATTGCCGTAATTATTTGGCTGATATCTTGAGTCGCCTTGGTAACCCGAGCGGCAAGCCTTCTAATCTCTTCGGCCACCACAGAAAATCCCTTGCCTTGCGCTCCCACACGGGATGCTTCGATTGCTGCATTAATAGCAATAAGTTTGGTTTGATCTGCAATTTCCGTGATGGTTGTAATAATATTACCGATCTTTTGTGAGCTTTCATTGAGTTTGTTGACCACCTCCGAAGAGTTTTCGATGGTGCCGGCAATTTGAGCCATACTATTTTTCGCTTCATGTACAATCTCAACACCACTATTGGAGATAACCTCTGTTTTGTTCATGAGTTCATTAACATTAGAAACATTTTGCGAAGTGACTGTAATGGTTCCTGATATCTGCTCTGAAGATACGGCAACCTCCGAGGATTGATAGGCCACTTCATCCAACTCTCGTGCCAGCTTTAGAGCTGTTTCTGATACCTGCTGTGATGCCTGGGATATCTTTTCGGTGTTGTCCGCAACTTGACAAATGATGTCATGAAGTTTGTCTGTAAAGCGATCAAACCCCTTAGCCAGCATACCTATCTCGTCGGGAGAGGCAATGTTGAGACGCTTGGTGAGGTCGCCACCACCATCGGCAAGCTCATTGAGAAAGACCGATATTTTTTTAATCTCCTGAAATTTGTCCATGAAGGTGTTAAAGCCTATTGCCAGATCACCCACTTCATCATTGGACTTTATGTGAATTCTTTGGGCCAG
The DNA here is from genome assembly GCA_028278335.1 of Chitinivibrionales bacterium. Lineage (GTDB taxonomy): Bacteria > Fibrobacterota > Chitinivibrionia > Chitinivibrionales > JANQEN01 > JANQEN01. The sequence goes on from JANQEN010000206.1 coordinate 88,774, forward strand.
ATCACCTTCACCTTCGGAGATATCATTTAATACAGTAACCACCTTGTTGATCGGTGCTGAAATAAAGGAGCCAATCCAGAAGGCAAGGATAAATCCAAGGATGATGATTATTGTGCTGTACAGCATGGTGCGACGAATCGCCGCAGCAATAACCTTTTTCATGTTATTTAAGGTAATGCCGACTTGGACTACACCAATGACTCGAATGTTGGGATTGGCCGTTAGATTTTGATTCTCCTGTGGCTCTTCCATTTCAACTTCGGGATCATCAAAAAATTCACTCTCCAAGTCGGTAAGTTCTTCCTCTTCCTGAGAAGCTTGGGACGATAGTACTACAGGCATGGCTATGTTTATTACTTTTTCTCCAGCTTGATTTGCATACTCTATCTCACTTCTTTCATCAATTGAAAAGGCTTCCTTGATCTTTTCAATGTCTGAACGATCCTGGTTATAACTTGCAATGATTTTGCCCTTTTTATTACTGATGACACAATAGATCACATCGGGATCATCAGTAACACCACCAATGATCTTGTCAAGTATTGGTTTGTCCTCAATTTGTACTCCATATCGAGCATTATACGCCATAATACGGGTTATAGTAACCCCTCGATTGATCAATTGGTTTTTTATCTGCTTTCGTTGTCGCTGAATAAAGGTAATGGCAAGGCTGAGAACTGATACTAAAATGAGAACCATACTCACTATGATGAGCTTAAATTTTAAAGTCTGAACCAAGGTTTTACTCTTTTTTCTTTGGTAGGGCGATTGATGCATATACTATTCTCCTTCTAACTATTGCGCCTTAGGCAATTTGAAAGGAATTTTTGAAGGTTTCCAATATTTTTAGATTATTCTTGATACCTTCGATTTTATATTCTAATTGATTAAATTTAAGTAACGTTATCTGTGCCTCTGATTTGAGTTTGTCAAATTGATCAATTGACACCTTTACCGTATCACTAAACCCCTTTCGCCTAACATGTGCCTCAGCCATGAGTGTATTGAGGTTGGCTACTTTATCAAAAAGGGCTGCATATACTGTTGATGCTTCCAAGGTGTGCTCATTGATTGAATCAAGTAATAGTTCCACCTTAGCGGTGTCGTCAAGGCTTCGTTCAACGGTCTCTTTGCTACTCTTAACCTTTGTAAAGAGGTCACCAATTTTATTTTCAACTATTGTTGAAGATTGACTACTATCCGCTGATATGGCGTTTATTTTGTCAATTATTAATTCTGTTTCCTTTATAAGTTTCTGATAGTTGATCTGATTAGCATTTTCCTGAACAGCATCGATCGAGGCGTTTAATTTTACCAATTCAGATTCTGTAGAAAGACCCTTAATTGTTTTGTCAAGGTGTGTTATTTGATTGATAAGATTAAAGAAATCGCGAAGACCTTGATCGAGGTTGTGGGTCATATGATTGAAGTCCTCCAGGTCATTTGAAACAGTGTGTATTAAGTTTTTGTACTTTGATAGTGCATCACGAGAATTTTTGTTTGACCTATTAACCTGTTCAATAGCAACAAGGTTGCTGCTCGTATTAACATCGAGATCAGCAAACTTTTTATTTATCTCCATTGTTTTGCTTCGCACCTCTTCAAGGTTCGATCCAATTTGAGAGAAATACTCAACCTCGGATCGGAACTCATCCAAAGCCTCCATGGTTGAGGCGATAAATAGGTCCAGTTGCTTTATGAGAAGGGCCGACACCTTCCACAGGCCTCCTACCCGTTCACGAAGAAATTTCATCATCTCACCCAGTTCATAGGAGAGGCCATAGGGTAAGGGATCCTCAGGATCCTCTTTAAATCGTTGGGTTAAATCTCCCTGGGTAATTTTTCGAATCTTCATCATCAGAGTGTCAACCGATGTATTTATCTTTTTCTCAAGATATCGTGCCAAGAGGAAGGCGATACCCACGGCAACAGCAAGATTAATGAAATATGCTAATCGTGCATCTGGGATAAATTTTTCACCTAAAACCCAAGTAACCGTCACAATGGTAACCGCACAAAGGAGAAATACAAAGAGGATTTTGTTATTCAACTCTCTATCTATCATTGGACAACCTGTTCCATGTTTAAGGTTATAGTATGCAAAACAATCTCATTGACCTTCATGATAAAGAAATCTTTGTCAGTACGGCAAAAGGTCGGAAAAAAGTTTTTCCAATAAGTAAAAGGTTCAGGAATGGTATCGGTTTGATGAATGCTAGTAAAGCGCATAAGGTCGATGAGTTCATGAATCAAAAGTCCAATCACCCCTTCGGTGGAGTCTAAAATGACGATTTTATAGGTTGTTGTATTTTCTTGGGTCACACTCCAAAGATCTAAAACAGGAACAACGTTTCCACGAAGGTTGATCAAACCAAGAATGAATTTGGGGCTCTGTGGAAGCCGGGTAATCAAATCAGTCTCAAAAACTTCCTGAATATGTTCAGTAGCGATTGCTACATGAACAGAGCCGATTCGCATACAAAGATGTTCGCTGTTTGCTGATTCTTTCATCGAAACTAATTCCCCAAATCCTGAGCAAGGCGCATAAGATGGTTGTGGTTAATAATCAACTCTATACTACCATCACCCATAATAGTCGCACCGTGAATGATGTGTAGAGGAAAGTTGTTTATGTATTTTCCCAAAGGCTTAATAACAACTTCATGCTGTTGAATAATATTGTCTACCAACAGGCCAGTTCGTTTTTCCGCTTCACCAATCACCACAATATATCCCTCTTTTATTGACTGATGATTGTTGGTGTTTACTTGCAAGGTCTGTTTAAGGTCAATGAGGGGGAGCGTAAACTCATCTCTAAAAAGAAAATTGAATTTTCCCTGGTTGTGGTTAATGGTATCAGGACTGACGGTTACTATTTCCACAATTGATTCTTGGGGCAAAAGGTATTTCTCCATTCCAACCTCAACTTCAAGTCCGACCATTACAGCTAGTGTCAAGGGTAGTTTAATGGTTACGGTTGTCCCCACACCAGGTTCAGAGTCCATTTCAATCAATCCATTTAATTTGGTGATGCTGGTTTTGACCACATCCATGCCAACACCTCGACCTGATACTGCAGTGACTTTATCTGCCGTTGAAAAGCCAGGAAGGAAAATGAGGTTGAGAATATCTCCTTTTCCCATAGTGTTGGCCTGTGCTTCAGATATAAGCTCCTTGCTCAGAGCCTTCTTTTTGATTATCTCATGATCGATACCTTTCCCATCATCTTGGATCTCTATAACGACAAAATTTCCTTCGTAATACGCTTTCAGATGGATTGTTCCCAATGACTGTTTCCCCTGGGCAATTCTTTTATCAGGAGTTTCAATTCCATGATCACAGGAGTTACGAACCATGTGGATGAGCGGATCACCGATCTCTTCAACAATCCTATTGTCCAGCTCGGTCTCCTCTCCAGAAATGATAAGCTCAATCTCTTTTTTTGATTCCCGGGCCAGGTCACGAACAACACGAGGATATTTACCAAAAACCTTTCCAATAGGCTGCATGCGAGTAGACATGACACCGGATTGTAAATCAGAAACCAAAAATCCCATTTGAGCATTGACTTCATTAAGAAATTCTTCAACCGAATCTAAAGGTAGACCATGCATAATCTGAGAGGAGAGATTCAGCAGACGATTTTTGTGAAGGACCAGCTCCCCTGTTACATCAATGAGTTTGTCAAGTTTGCCAATGTCAACACGTATGGTTGATGGTGCAGGACTTCTTTGTCTACTATCACTGGATACGGTGCTCGGTTTACTCTCCTTTGGCTGTGGTTCAGCAACATACTTTTCTTCGAGGACCAGTGTTAAAGAGGTCGTAAGCGGTGAAAGGTCAGCGGTGCTTTTTACTCCACGTTTAACATCATTGACAAGTAGCTTTATACCATCAACAGCACGAAGAATGACATCTATTGATTCAGGAGTGATTTTAAGTTTACCATCTTTAGCCTTTCGGATCACATCCTCTGTTCGGTGGGTCAGCTCTTCAAGCTTGGTGAAAGTGAGGGAGCGAGCATTTCCCTTGAGCGTGTGCAGCTCACGGAATATCTTATCAATAAGCGGTAGATCCTGCGGTGTCTTTTCTAATTGGATCAGATCGCCATCAATTGCGCTGAGAATCTCTTCAGATTCTAAAACAAATCCCTCCACAATCTCTTGTAAGTCATCATCTATTTCAAGCTTTTCTTCTACTACTGTCTCAGCTTTATCTTCAAGCAGAGCAGCTAAATCATTGATAATATCCTCTGTGGTATATCTTCTTTTTTTCCGCTCCTTGATATCCTGAATCATGATTTTTATCACGTCTATAGCCTGCAAAACAGTATCAAGCATGGAGGCGCTGACTTGTAACCCTTCTTTATGAACCTTTCGTATCACATCCTCGGTTCGATGTACCAGGGTTTCAAGATCAGTAAATCCAAGGGCCCGAGCATTACCCTTCAGGGTATGTAAGGTCCGAAAGATATTTTCTACTAATGCACTTTCCTCGTGGTTTTTGTCCAGTGAAACCAGATCATTGTCTAACTGTTCGATAAATTCTTCTGACTCAATGACGAATCCATCAACGATCTCTTGAAGATCCTCTTCTATTTCTAAGTGTTCGACATCAGTAGTCTTGGGTTTTGGATTGATCACAGAATCAAGTTTTTCTAAAAGAGTCTCTATATGATAGGTACCTTTGTGTCGCTCCTTAACATCAGAAACGATTTGCTGAATTAAGTCAAGGGCTTCAAAAACAATATCAATCGCCTCTGAGGTGATGGTAAAGTCGCTGTTTTGAGCTTTGCGAAAGAGGTCTTCTATGCGATGCACCAAGGTTTCCATATCGGAAAAGCCCAATGCCCGCGCATTACCCTTGAGGGTATGAAGAATTCTAAATATGGTCTGTATGAGTTTTTGGTCATCATTAGATTTGTCAAGAGTTACCAAGTCTTGATTGAGTTGTTCCAAGAACTCTTCCGACTCTGTAATAAAGGCGGTTATGACCTCCTCCATATCCTCTTCAAATACCAATAAGGTGTCCTCTGTTTCACTGGGAGAACTTGTGTTATTGTTTACCTTTGTTGGAGAGTCAGTTTTAGTTGATTGATCTGTAATTGAAAGTAACAGGTAAAGGGAAAGCGTCTCATCGGCTAGTGTAAAGGAGATGATTTCACAGGATCGTTCTTTCTGGGTTGTAAAATACTCTCCCACTTTCGTGCACACCCGAGGGATGGCAATCGAGAACTTGTAAGGTGTGCCCGTACATTTTGACTGAGCTAATCCCGATATTTGATTTACCATTTCTCCAAGGGTGTCATGAATAATGTCGTCGGATAAATCTTTTGGTTCTAGTTGGGTTATGATCTGTGAAAGTCTGTACGTGAGATTCTTAGACATGCCAAGAGCCATGGCCCCATAGGGTTTTCCTACAAAGTCAAGCACTCCGGTCAGTTCATGCTCGCATCGGCATTGATCACTTTGTCTCGTTGTGTGATAGGATATGGTTAAGCCAGTAAGGGAGGAGAATATAGCTTGGGTAGACTCAATAAATAGTTGTTGAATACCTTGCGGATGTTCTATCATTATTGTTCATTAGTTATTTAATTTGTCAATAACTTGTTCTTTAAATTTGTCAGGTGTAAGAGGTTTTACTAGATATCCCGATGCGCCATATTTTAAGGCCTCCATTACGTTTTCCCGTTCAGATTCGGTCGTAACCATGATCACAGGAATGTGCTTTAACTTCTTGTCATACTTAATTTCTCGTAAAAAATCAATGCCCGTCATTTCCGGCATATTCCAATCTAACAGAATAATGTCGGGCCTCCCTGATTTTTCTGCATAGAGTATACCCAGGGCAACCCGTCCGTTTTCTGCTTCGATTACATCCTCGTAGCCAGCCTTTTTTAAGTTAAGAATGACGATCCTTCGCATCGTTATTGAATCGTCTACGACCATAATTTTCATAGGTAAACCTTCAACTGAACCTTCCTGTTTTCCTTGGAAATTCTTCCTTTTAGAATACTGTGATTGCATGAGAAATTCAACATTTTTTCTATATAATAAGGTATATACATGAATAACAGATGATACACTCTATGATACGTCTTGATTGATGGTGCGTGATAATCTAAGATGCTTAATTAAAAAGGCTCAGGTGGATTGTTATTGACAAAGCACTACTCATTGTGCTACAATAAATTACATAGAGTAAGAAAGGTTAGGAGCCTAAATAGATGAAAATACTCGCCATAGACGATTCTGCAACCATGCGAATCTTGATCTCTAAGAATTTGGAAGAACTTGGTTTTAATGATGTTATGCTTTGTGAATCCGGAGAGTTGGCCCTTAAGATCTTGGAAAAGTTTACCTTTGATTTGGTGCTTTTAGATTGGCATATGCCCGGTGTAAATGGCTTAGATATTCTTCGATTTATCCGAAGCAGAAAATATAAGGAAACGCCGGTTATCATGCTCACATCAGAGCAGCAAAAGGATAAAATAATGTTGGCTATAAATAATGGCGCCTCGGATTACATAATCAAACCGTTAAATAAAAACAGACTTAAAGAGAAAATTGATAAACTGATTACTCATAAAACGTAATAATAAGTCCTTTGAATAATAATCAGATTGATAGGAACACACTATTTTAAAAGCTTCATCTTCATTGCTTTACTGAAGAGCTTCTTGTTGGTGCCCTTCTCTTTTACGATTAATTGATAGATATAGATACCTGATGCCATTTTTCGGCCATTTCCCTCTCGGTCACAACCGTTCCAGGCAATATGGTAGAATCCAGGTTTTTGCGTGCTATTGACTAGATGAGCGAGTACTCGTCCCTGAAGGTTGTAAACGTTTAAGCTGACCTTTCCGGTCACCGGCACCTGATATTTTATATGGGTTATATGGCGAAAAGGGTTTGGATAATTAAAGCTTAGGTCATAGTATTTAGGTATGGATAATTTAGAGATCATTGCTAAGATATAAGACATTGAACCGATAATGACCGTAAAGTCTCTTTGCTGTGCGTACTGAGCCTCAAAGGTGTATGTGGTAGAACCCTGTAGGTCTTTATAGGCACAGGTAAAATTATCAAAAAGAAATATATGATTATCAGCTAGGCCTGGTGAGGAAAGATCAAAGGAGAGTTTAGTCGTTCCCTGCGCATCATCAATGGTAAAGCACCACAGGTTGCCTTTCTCAAAGGGCGCTCTTATGTCTGTTACGTAGTTTGCTGTATCCTCTCCCCATGTTCTTTTCATGGAAAAGCTAAAACGCTTTTCAATTAAAGGAGGTCGTTTGTAATCAAACTGATCCCGCTCATCAACGGCTTTCGGATGAATTCCAATGACTCGATTGGTAATGTGGTGGTCCTGGTTTGTCGCCTCTATGAGAATGGTCCAAAACCCTTTGTCAGGTAGCAAAAGATCCGTTGATGCTCGAGTTTCAGTATAAGCAGATGATGGTATTGCCAAGGTGATATCCTTGAGGGTCTCATTTTTAATGGCATACCCATGCCACGTTTTAAGGGAGACAATATTGCCAATAGGCCAGGGAACCCGCCAATTGCTACCGTCAAATGTATAGGGGCCTGTAACAAAATCACTAATACCCATTGAGTCAATCAATTGCCGTAATGCATTCCAACTTATATCAAAGACAAAGGGATTGGAAATAAGGTTCCATCCCGGTTTAAGTGTGATTGCATAGGGCTTTTCAGTTGGAATTGAGAGAGCCTCTCCAGTAGCAAGTTTAAAATCCTTCTCCCTAATTTTTAACCAATAGGATTTGCCCGTTTCCGCATTTTTAATATCACTTGCCATTATCTCCGTATAGTTTCCATCGGTATAGGAGTATGCTTTCCATTGAGAGGGATCATAGGAGCCTAAGGGTGTAAACAATGTGGTAAATTGTCTATCGGTCGGTTGCATGGGTACGCTTATCAGACGCCACTGCATTTTAGGGATCGATTGTTCGTCTTGATAGTTTGCTGTTTTAACACCTGCCGAGGTACGTGAGGTATAGATTGGATTGGTTCCATCATAACCCATGATATAATATTCAAACCCGCGGGGTGTAATCAGTTCAGGTGGAAAATCGATATTTATGGTGCCACTTTTTACCGAAGGTGTTGACTCTTTGGCAAAAATATTTTTTTGAATAGCCAGGCCAATTTTGTCAGAATCCACAGGTGGCACTACCATTGTCGGTAAACCGAGAGAACCATACACCGTGATAGTTGTATCAGTAAAGCTTTCACTTCCACCAAACTTATAATACACTGTGAGTTTGTTGGTAAGAATGTTATCGGTGATATCAATGGAGATACGCATTGCTTCGTGTTCATTAACCTGCTGTAATGCAAAATAATCTACCTTTGGGGGAATCGTATCTATTCCAACAAGATAATGGCCAAGGGTATAGACTATACCGATCTGCCTTTTTTGTACTACATCGTAGTAAGAATCGTAAACAACATCCCACTGAGGAGGTGATGATGTATAGGAGAAGGTACGTAGTTTTTGCGCTTCTTCCACTGATAAAAGGGAGTCAACCGAGATGAGCATGGTAACATTGTTTTTAAATCGAATGTTGTCAGGCTTTATTGAGAACATATCAGTATAGGGTTGAATACCGTTGAGAAATTGCTTTGGTGCCTGAATGGGGATAATTTGGACAACAATCGGTGTGTCAATGGCACCCGGTGAAAAGATTAGTGTCACTCCATTTTCCGCTATGATGACTGAATCATAAGGGTTGGGGTATATAAGATTGCCCGTTACATAAATTGATCCAGAGGTGTCTGCTAGGGCATGCATACTGTTATAAGCTACAATCTGAGTAGACCCACACTGCCGTGATGTAAACAAACCTGCTTGATCCACAGCACCAACAGTTGGGCTTGTTAGGCTCCAGGTAATTATGCCAGGGTCCGTAGCATTGCCTTTGCTATCTAAACCAGAGAGGGAAAATTGTATGCTCTGCCCACTTTCAATCGTGTCTGCACTATCTGGTGTAAGGTGAATTGAATGAAGTCTACCAGGTATCACTATAAAAGTTCCGGTCGAGTCAATAATGTTGTTTGACTCTGCTATAATCTGCACGGTGTCAATATGATGGGGTGCTAATAGTCCCGTTGTATTTATTGTTCCCGTGCTACCAGTGTGGGACCACGTTACATTGGGTACTGTGGTGCTATTGCCATCCTTATCAAATCCCTGTGCTGTAAACTGAAGTGTGCTATCAGCGCTGACCGTTCCCGTATCCGGTGAAATCGCAAGCGACACCAGAGCACCGGGAACCACGGTAATGACTCCACTTGTATCTACAATGGAGTCGCATTTGGCGAGGATTGCTCCTTTACCAATAGTTGTCGCATCAAAGAGACCAATAGGGGAGATTGTGCCAATAGATCCCAGTACTGTCCAGGTTACAGAATCCAAGGGAACTTGCTCATCATATTTGTTATAAGCCGTAGCCAAAAATTGATGTGTGGAGTCACTGGAAAGAGTCAGTGTGTCCGGAGAGATTTCAATTCGCGCAATAACAAGGGTTGGTGTCTTTACAAGACAATGGGCTGTGTCGCTGTTTGTGTTCCAGTTTCCAGCACTATCCTGTGTAAAAAAAGCGATAGAGTAGGCTACATCCTCAGTTAAGTTGTCGAGCGTGTCTACTGTTTGTGATGAAGAGAGTAAGGCCCCTAATGTGCCATCATTAATGTTTGTTGGAAACAAACCATCTGTCCGATAACGTATCATGGTATATGTAGCATCGGAACTAGTTGACTTATCCCATTGTAAATCGATTTTTGTAGTGGATATTGCTTGTGCAATTTGAGTGGTAACATTTTTCGGACGAATGCCGTCAATAGCAATGGTGCTGTTATCCGACAAATTTGAACCGTTGGGTATTGAAAGGTCTGTAGAATTTCCTGCCTCATCAGTCAAATCTGTTCCAATCCCCCCAGACAAGCTAAGCGATTGTACAAAAAGATTGGTGCTTGTATCTTGCTCTTGGACAATATACATGCCAGAAATTTTGTCGCTATTACTGAGAGAACTAATTGTAATAGCTCGATCGGTTGTACCAGTTTCCAATAGAATTTGTAGTGAACCACCATAGAGAGAAACCGATTCTGAAATGTTTACATCCACCACAATGGTGTCATTGATGCTATAAAGTCCGTTAGAGGTGGTTGTGGTAATACGGGTGATGGTGGGGATAATACCATCCACACGGATATCCTTGTTTGTGGCAAGGTTGTTCGCAGGAATCGTAAGGTCCACGGCGTTTCCACTACTGTCAACGAGTATAGCCCCTGCAGAGAAATTGCATACCAGAGCAGTAAGGTCGTTTGAGAAATCGCCATCTCGGACAATATAGAAACCCGTTGCTGAGATGTTAGGTGAAAATGAGCCAATGGATACAATGAAATCGTTAGATCCTGTTTCTAATGTTACCTCAAGAGTGCCGCTACTCAAAGAGACTTTTTCTGAGAAAAGTAGTGTGATGTTAATAGTGTCACCACTTTTAAAAGAGCCATTGTTGGTGGTAGAGGTGATTGATTCGATCACTGGCTTGCTTGTGTCAAGAGTGGTAAACTCCAGTTTAATAGGAGTAGTTTGTAAATTAGGCACGCCATCTTCTGCGATTATGTAAGCATCATAGGCAGTTTCTGAGAGGAGATTTGTTACATGCAGGGCACTCTCGCTGTTTACACTAAGACTTATAGTGTCGGCGAAGCCCAAAGTAACAGGCTGGTTCTCTGCGTTCAATCCGGCCTTAACCTGTGTTGCTGAAGGAGCCGTTGCATTGTCCGGCACTATAACACAGAAAGCTTGACCATTTTCATTAATCGCTGCTGCAATTGATGCAGATGTGCCAGTTGTTGTATCTATCTTCGGGTAAGTTGCTAAAAAGTTTGGTGGTATAAAATCACCGGTTATAAAATTCCATGTTGTAGAATCATGAATACCACCATAGTTGTTCCCTGCTAGATCGGAAACACAGGTTGTGTCAATAGTCATAAAGTAGCCTGTCTCACTGGAAAAGTCTGATGTGGGATTGATAAGCAGAGTGTCTATTGAAATGACCACATTGGGATTGGTTATAGGAATTGATTCCACAAGAGTATTATCATCCAGCTGTCTAATTTCAATTACACCAGATCCTTTACGTATAGGTTCATTAAAGAGCGCAATAAGGTTTTGATCCTTGTTGACATTGGTTGCATTGTTCAAAGGTGTAACCATGGTTATATAGGGTTCGGTGGCATCATACCAGGTTGAGTCGTGGGCAACGGTCGAGACATTTCCGGCAAGGTCTCGGCAACGGAGAAAGATCTTCTTTAATCCATCACCACCAGTTGATATTGTAAAGTCAGATTTGCTACTGTTGAATGGTTCGTAGGATGTCCAACCAGTACTGTTTAGATTAAAAGCCATACTATCCGCATCAGTTGCAACTATTGCCAAATCTGGTTGTTGATCCTTTGTTCTGTCATTCGTATCATTGATGGTAATTGCGACAGAGCTAGGTGGAGTAGCATCATATTGGGTGCTATCAAAAAGCAGGCCATTTGTTTCTATGCCAACGGTATTTTTAAATTTGACATACACTCTCTTTAACCCATCCCCACCTGTTGCTATGGAGAAGTCCGATTTGTTTGTGGTATATGGTTCATAGGATGACCAGGAGCCGCTATTTAATTTAAATGCCATGCTATCAGCATTAGAGGCGTTTATTGCAATTGAGGGTGTGTCAACATTTGTAAAGCCAATGTTGTCAGCTATGACTATTGATATTGCCGTTGGGCTAACAGTGATATAGGTGATCCCCGTTCGAATGATTGTAGTAGCACTGTTCCCTGCCGCATCAATTGCATCAAACTCAATGGTATAGATTGCTCCATCCACAAGGGTTGGGTTATTGGTTAAGGTGATGTTGTTATGCGCTCCCGTATTAAGCTCAGCTCCAGCTAAGGCCTGAGTATGGGGCGATGATCCATCGATCGATCCACCAGTCCGGGTCCAAGTGACAGTACCCGAAGCTACTGCCTCACTGAGTGTATAGGATACCTGAGTATTTGCAACAGTTGCATCCTGTGCCGGGGCCACACTGCTTATAACTGGAACAGTATTATCAAAGGTAAAGGTGTTATTTGTAGCAGAAGCTGCAGTGTTTCCCACAGCATCCTGATACTCTATCTTCACATCGTACACTGCTCCACTGACCAAGGCATCGCTGGGATCAGTTGACACAGAGGATACATTGGCATTGTTTGAGAGATCCACTCCGTTTAGGGTTGTTGTATGCTGAGCATCCGTTTCAAAGGCCGCAGCAAAGGTGATCACATGGGGGCTGTTTCCATCAGCGCTACCCCCGGTCCTGGTAAAGGTCATCTTCACGGTACCCGATGATGCAGCTTCAGGTAAGGTAAAGTCTATGTCCAGTGCATTGTTATCAGTTGAGCTGTTTGCCGGAGTGGTCAGTGTTGGTGT
>JANQEN010000211.1 GCA_028278335.1 Chitinivibrionales bacterium
ATCACTGCTGTCCGGTAAACTTTTCATTCAAAAGTACAGTTGTTAATTTTAGTGGGATGCAGGAGTAGAAACAGCTAAAAATGAATTTCAAGCCCTGCATTTTTGCTTGTAGAAGAGAAAAGTGTCGGTGGGCTATTGATTTTCTTCTCTCTAAACTTCCTGATAACTTTATCTGGATTCTTTAGATAAAGACTAATGTCGATGTATTCTAAAAGATTTTGCCTTATCAATGATACGATACCGGTAAATGACCATTTCCTTTTTATACCATTCTTGATTACCTTAACCATTAGATCAGCAATAAGAACACACCATGTTTGAATGCGAATAGCATTTGGATTATCCCCAAGAAAATATCGTAAGGGATAGTTCTGCTTAATTCGCTTGAACAACACTTCTATCTGCCAGCGTTTCTGATATATCTGAGCAATAGTTACCGGACTAAATTGTTTGTTGTTTGTGTAAAATGTAAAGCTTCTATTGGATGCCTTATCATAGTAAACAACAATCCTTCCTGCTACCCGTTCTCCTTGTTTGTGAGTTGTATGACCCATCATCACATCGGTATCACTTATTACTCCCATCTTCTTATGGTAATCCGTTATTTTTCTTTGCTTTTCAACCGTCCAGATCGCATTCTCATGGGCCCGAGTTACTATCCATACTTTTTCTTCTGTAAACCGACGATACTGTTTGTAAGTAGCATACCCTTTATCAAAAGTAACTATTGATCCTTTGGCAAGCTTAATATCCTTTAGAAATGTCTTGTCGCTACTGGCTGCTTTTCCAATCTTAATGAACTGGGGAACATCTTCATCTGCTTTGATCAAGGTATGTACCTTATACCCTCCCTTACGCTTGCCATTTATTGGCTTATTACCAACTGTACCCATGATCTGCTGAAATAAAGAAACTGTTGTTGAGTCAATGATAAAAAGTTTTTTATTGCGTTTTGAAGTCCGGCTGTCCGGTAAAAATGACCGTAATCTTTGGTATAGCTGCTTATGTATGGCTGCAAATACTTCTGAATTTCTTCGAATGTTGGCTTCTGCTAAGGTGCTTCTTGCTGGTACATAAGAGATGCCCAGATGCTTTAATTTGTTGTGACAAATACTCATACCCATCTCGACTTCCCTGAGGCTGCTACACTGTTTAAAGACTACAAATAGCATAGTGATTAGGTGAGAATACGTATTGAACTTTTTGGTATAGTAATCACTTTGGTATTGTTGGGCTGTTTGAAATATAATCGACCTGGGAATCAAACTTAATAGTTGTGAAAAAATCGGCTGTCCGGTAAAATATGTATTTTTACTCATAGTGTAAACTTTGTTTGTGGTAAATCAAATTTACACTAAAAGCGAGGTAGATATTCTCTACCTCGTTGATTTTTACCGGACACTAGTGATTTGCTATTTCAAATTATTTTACCCGCCAAACACCACACTCACAATATCACTCTGCTGTCCGATCTCATCATCACCATCCAGGCCAATGGCCATGTATTCCCTCGTTTCAGGGGTGCCGGGACTGCTTAAGGGGCGGTGATCATCATAAGGGCTGTTGGTGTCACGGGACAAAAAGACCCAGGTTTGGGAGCCTTTCAGACGGGTGTAAATATGTACGCCGCTAAAACCTTTTTTGGTGAACTTGATCCGCACATAGCCCGGAAAAGCTTCTGCGCTAATCTCAGGACTCATGTTATTCAAATCGGGTGAACTGCTCTCACCAATAATGCCCATGTCCTGGCCGATGGCTTCGGTATAGTTGTCATTGGTTTTCATTTTGGACACTCCGTTGCGGATCAGGCCCAAACCGGACGACTTGTTGCTGTTTTTGGCTTCCACAGTGTTTTTAAGGGCTGTTTTAGCCGCTTCTACTTCATTGATCTTTGCGATCAGGGTATCACAAACATCTTCCAATGCTGCGATTTGATCGGGGCTAAGGCCCAGGGCTTCGCCATGGGTAGCCAGTTTACTTTTAAAGTTAGTTAACCAGATATTGAGCTGGCCTTCGTTTCTTGGAATGAAATCTTTAGTCATGATAATTAATTTTTTAAGTTTAACATTTATGATTATTGTAAAAAAGGAACTAAGTTTGATCTTTGCCTTTGATTATACATTGAGGATGGTTTCCCTTTTATCGTTGTTCTCTCCGGTTCCACCGTTGCTTCCAACGGTTTCGCTGTTACTCCCAACGATCCCACTGTTGCTTCCAACGATCCCACTGTTGCTCCCAACAGTCCCGCTGTTGTTCCCAACGGTCTTACTGTTGCCCCCAACGATCTCGCTGTTGCTCCCAACGATCCCGCTGTTGGTTCCAATGGCCCTGCTGTTGCTCCCAACGGTTTGGCCGTTGTCCGCAACAGTCTGATGGTTGCCCGTTTTTTATTGGTCCGACAGACAGAGAACTGTTTAGCGGAGCAGGTGCATTGTTTTTGAGAAGCTATCCATTATTTGTTTATTATTCTTTGTGTTTGCCCCGGATCAGTGAGACAGGGCTTGAACACTTTAATACCGATTGTTATTTCGTATGAGCTCCTGCCTGCCGCAGGCTGGATAAAATCGCAAGCGATTCTCCAGCTCAACTCAATATACACCTACCTGCCGCAGACACGGTCGGCATTATCCCAATTTGTAATGTTGTCGTATATAAGTCATTTGAATTTAAATTGGTATAATTTGTACAGGCATATTTTTTCGTTTTTTAAGGTTTGTAAATACATTTATTGGGGAGTCTTTCATAGTTGTAGCTGTTTTTTTCGTTGTGTTTTACCTCCTTTCTTTTTAATTATTATGCTTATACTTTAGGTTGATTTCTTTTACTTAAGCAAGACGTTTGAAAGGCACGGACTACAAGTTAAGGGTGTTCGAAACATAAAAAAACAGGTGTTTGTGAGAATAACCAATCATCTGTTTTTTTAAGAA
>JANQEN010000236.1 GCA_028278335.1 Chitinivibrionales bacterium
CACGTAAACGACCTATTGCCTCCACTATCTTAGGATAACTCTTCATACACCCTTTTTGGGAGAGACCTTGACGCATCTTTTCTAACCGTTCAATAAATAGGGATTCCTGACGTTCATAAATCCCTTCGGCTTTAAGTGAACGACCTTTACTCCGACACTGAATAAAAATCTCATCATTGGTCTCATAAAAATATCTGACAGCAACCTCTTCTGAACCATTCTCGCGAATGACACTAAACGTATCATCAACCTCTGATACCTCAGGGGGTAAACCACGACTCACAGCAATATAATGGATACCCTTTTCCTTAAGAAAATCTATATTATCCTGTGTTGCTATTCCGGCGTCAATGACTACCGTTGCTTCTTCCTTAAATCCAGGACAACTCTTCTGGATGTCATTAATCATTTCTTCCAGTGTGTAAGCTTCATATTCATTACCCGGATAGAGCCGACTATATCTGATGAAACCAAGCTCATCAATGGCCAAAGCAAGGGTTAATAACTTACAGTCACTCCGCTTTTCTTTCGATTTACCGCGTTTCGCTTTGCTATTCCCATTACATAATCCTTCAAAATAGGTGTTGGTTAAATCAAATAAACATATCTTACCCTGTAAAGAGAACAAGTCCTCTTCTCGATGTCGTAAGTGATCTTCCAATATCTCTTTGTGGGAATATAAGATGTCAGTCCCTCGATAAAATGAGCTGAGTGAATCACGAAGGGGTAAACCACATAATTCATATAATGATGAACTCATATCGGCCCACCGTTTCGTGTGTACTTCACTACCGGGGCTTACCAAACGACCCACAACAAGAGCTTCGAGAACGGGAAGTGTGGTGTGGGGTACCCCTTGATTAATAAGGCATGCTGAAAAACCTAACTCTTGCCACAATCGGTGACAAAGGTATTCTGGGCCAAAGGATCGGATCTCTTCGGCTTCGATTGATAAGATATCTACACTGCGTCTATCTTCAATAGCAATAGTTTCTTCTGAAGGAAGGTGTTCGCCTTCTAGTGGTACTTGACGTTTCTGTTTAATCTTACGAACAGCTTTTTCTGCATGGTGATGAATAATCTTTTTATAGGAAAAAAGCTGTCCTTCACCATTAAGCATGCCTTCGATACAGTTGGCCAACTCCTTATAGTGATCTGATGGTACGTTGATATTTCCAAGATTTAATACCAAACGTTGTCGTGGTCCCTTTTCCGTGCGGATGTTTTCTACGAGGTGTAAATATACATATGATTTTTTACTGGCTTTATTCCGCTTCGTGACCTTTTTTATATACATATAGGTAAGATACAATAGATCGACATGGTTGTCAAGAAGAAAAATATTCTATGGGTCACTACATTTGAGCAAAATGTTAAAAAATGGCCCAAATGGACTAAAATCGATAATTAATGCCTGACTTCTTCTACTTTCATAAAAAATTTGACGAACTTGGG
>JANQEN010000280.1 GCA_028278335.1 Chitinivibrionales bacterium
CCGCGGGATGTCCGCCGTCTTGATGCGCATGTCCACCTTGCGCAGGCTTTGGAAGATCGGGATGATGAACGTCAGCCCCGGCTGGCGCACGTCCTTGAATCGCCCTAACTGGAACACCACCCCCCGCTCGTACTGGAAGATCAGCTTGATTCCCGACAGCGCCAGGACCAAGACGACCAGAAAGCCCCCGATGAAGATACAGCTGCCAAATGCAAATATTCCTTCCATGGTCCACTCCTATTTATTGCTTTATGTTTTTAGGCCAGCGCTATTATAGTATGCCAGCAAGGATACACAGCCTCTTTCCGCTCTTTTCATTCTCGTTCCCAATCCATCAGCAGATATTCCGAATCGCCAACCATACGTCCTATCGCCTCCAGATGAAGAATTGAGGCAGCTAACGCTAGCGTATGTCTTTTTCCATGTTAGAAACCGTGATTACTCCAAAAAAAACAATTCTATTGCAAATTATAAGGATTTGCGCGAGAATGAGATTCTCGGTAATTCTCCCGACACAAAGAGGGCAAGATGCTAAAAGCACTTTTTCAAAATAGGGATAATCACCCATATAATAAAGCGGTGAACCTATGGCAGACTACGAAGAGATTACATAATAAAAACACCGGTGAATTTGAGTCGGGGATAATAGAAGTAATAAACTATTGCAAAGCAGCCATAAAGCAGAATAAAAATGATGGGGACGCCCATGTGCTCTTAGCAAATGCATATTACATCTCTACCCTCCCACCTTTCCCACCTACAAATTACCCCATGTTTTTCCCTTTTGCTGTTGCTGTTATCCAAGAATGGGAATACAGAAATCTATGGACAAAGAACCGGGACAACGGGATTCAACTATATAGAATTATATTTAATGCACTTCAAAATCCAATTGATTATTGGACATTGAAGAACGCTCCAATAAAAAAGGACATGGAATCGTTACAGCTTGAATTTTATTCGCAAGCCATTGGCTCATCTGTCGAGCCTGAAAAATCAATGCCTAAATCCGAAAACCCGATGAAAAGAAATGCTTCAGATTCTCAAAATCTAAAGAAAAAAGGGTTTTTTGATGATTATCCAAAAAGCTAATGAATATAGATAAGTTGATTCACTAAATTCTTCCACAAAGAATATATCGGGTGTAGTAAGTTTTTTAAGAGGAGGAAACGTATGTCAGTTGCATCAACAGACGGCCAGGATCACCTTGTCTCTCAGCCACAACCCTGGAATGAGGTTTGGATCGCAGCGCTATTCCGACCCTCAGTTTCCACCTACCAGGACTTTGTTAGCCGTCCCAAAGTGAGTACAAGGCGGGCTTTTACATGGATTTTTGTAGCTAGCTGGATTAGCTATAATTTAGTTTTTATTGGGGAAGCAGTTCAAGGCCTCTTCATTGGGGAGATTCGTACCTATTTACTATTTAGCCTATTGTGCGCAACGCCAATTATGAGTCTTTTTAGCATCATTGGTTTTGTGTTGAATGTAGGGTTATGTCAATGGCTCGGGAGTGCCCTCGGGGGGTCTGGTACTTCTCCAAAATTGGCTTACGCCTTTGCAGCCTATATCGCTCCCCTTTTCATCGTCACTAGCCTGTTAGGTACTGTGCCCGCTTTTAGCTTCCTGCTTTTCCCCTTTTACGCTTATGGAGTTTTCCTAAATATACTGGCGGTCAAGGCAGTTCATGACTTCGGGTGGGGTAGGGCTCTCGCATCCAGTGTTGTGTTCTTGGCTTTGATCCTGGCTTTGGTTTCCGTTGGGATTATTATCATCCTGGCTTTACTCGGCCCAGCGATTGGAGATGTCTTCTCGAATATCATTACTGATCTCTAAGAGTGGGACCAAAGAAAACTTTTAGGGTAAATTGTGACTTTGATAAGAAAGGGATTCTAAAAGGGTACTTTGATGTCGATTCCTAGAATTAACCATTTCTCTGTCAAGATTGGCTTTTCGGATGAACATCAT
>JANQEN010000266.1 GCA_028278335.1 Chitinivibrionales bacterium
ACAATCCTATGCCCATTAAGACTTTCAGGCTTTTCGGCCATATCACCTTGTAGATATGCCCTTCAAAACCTTCAAGTCCAACTAAATCATAATCTTGCACTTCTGCATCTACTCCTACTGCATAAGCTGGGTTTAAACATTTTTAAACCCCTTCAATCGCACCGCCGAATGGTTCAGAAAAACGCGAGGTGCTGTCTGAGTCTGCGAAGCAGACGAGTTCAGCGAGTGTCTGAACCTGAGGCGAATAGGGCGATTGCGGGGCGGCGTCTTTTGCTTACTTTTCTTTGCTGTAGAAGAAAAGTAAGGCTGCTGTCGGGCAGTGTCCTGACGATCTTTATAGTTTTTTAAAGATGATATGAAACACTTGATTATGCCGGGAAGGTTTTATGTGTGGCATGGTCATTTTTGACATGCCATTTTTTGTGGGGATTAAAAGCGCTTGTGAAGTACGTCGGCTTAATTAATTGACTTTATGTGTCTTCTGATAAGTAGTCGATCAGTAGTGCTCTAAGGCCTGTTTTTTCAAAGCGTTTGTGTTTTTCATGGAGTGCATCTAAAAGCTTACTGGCCTCTTCTTCGAGATCTAATAGGTACGTCGGGATATTGGCTGTATTAATATTCTCTGGACTGCAATCCTCGGGATTGTGAAAGCTCATGTAGATACGACAGGTAAGGGGACGAATTGGATAGATGCTGCACATACCCAGATCAGAAAGAAGAGGACAGGGTCTTTGGAGTTGATAATACCCAGAGAGAAGCAAGTCTGTCTGATCAATAGCATCAACTTCTTTGTCATCTCTGTTTTCAAAGAGCTTTTGCTCAACTATTTCATTGAGACGAATGAGCTCCTCTTCATCCTCGGTGCTGGCCTGGATGATAGAGTGCACCTCCTGGGGCCGTTCCTTTTTCAAATAGTCGGCAATGATTGCTGCCTCAAAGGAGTACACATCTTCGACCCAATGATAACAGCAATAGTGGCATCCAGCTTTGCAGGTTGATTGATAGTTTGTTCCTGCAATAACGGTATCCTGATACTCCTTAAAGAGTGATACTATGCTTTGGTAGCTCTGCTTAAAGCCTTCGGATATTGGCGATGGGTAGTCTTCAGCAAGCAAATTGTTAATAGCATCAACGATTGTTTTATGAATTGCCAAAGCCTTAGAGGAGAGGGGTAACTTTTTTTTCATGACTATTCGATCAAGCAATTGGGGCATACTGTGAACATCTCCAAATAGGAGGGGAGAAGCTTTTGCGCCTCACTACAAGTGGTGTGGTAGTGGTCCATGTTTCCCTGATGGTGGGCCGTACGCGCTTCGTAAAGCAGGGCAACCATCTCCTCATAGAGGCGCATTGTATCTCTTTGTGAATCGGATATATTAGTTAGCTTTGGTATGATTGATTGCTGCACCTCTGCCAAGGTCTTTATGCGCAGATAGTTTTCCGCTTGGAGTCCCTCCATGAGTGGAGCTTGATACTCCAACAGAGGAAGGTCGTCACTATTTATACGATTGCTTTCCTCGGTCAATAGAACAAGGTCATCATCGGCAGCAATAAAATAACTACATAAAGTAAAGGGATTAGTAAAGGATATTTTTGATAAATCCTTTTTAACCGACACTTCATTCATGCGCGATGAAAGCATAGCAAAATCAAAGTAGATCGGTTTTTTACTGTTTATTAAAATGAGATGAACATACCCCGGACTCCACCAGAGAGAGACATGGGGAAACACTGTCTGAGCCGTACGGACGATCATTTTTAAAGCAGAAAAGGGGATAGCATTAGGGTGAAGCCACTGAGCCATAACCCCGCGACTTGATAGTCGCTTGTCGCAGAGTTGATAAAACTCTTTGGTGTAAAGGCTTCCCGTACCGGAGGTTTGCGGATAGAGTAGATCAACGGAGATGACATCGTAGCTCTTTTTTGTTGTCAAGAGGTAGTTGCGTCCATCATTGATATG
Source organism: Chitinivibrionales bacterium (assembly GCA_028278335.1). GTDB lineage: Bacteria > Fibrobacterota > Chitinivibrionia > Chitinivibrionales > JANQEN01 > JANQEN01. The sequence continues at coordinate 1,961 of JANQEN010000266.1, forward strand.
TATGGAGACTCGCGGGTCATTGACGATATTGTGATTTATGGGATGAAAATAGTGGGCAAAATCAACCACGCTGGCATTGATCTCTGCAATGTCGATGGTTTTGACTGTTTGGTGTGTTCCAATAGAGTAGCTGGTACCGCCCCCACCAAAGCCCAGCACAAAGACTGTCTCAGGATTGTCATGCAGCAGCATAGGAAAGTGGGCTAAAGAGAGATGGCTTGTTAGGTAGGTGATATTCATTCCAGCAACGTCAAGATTGTCAATAAAGAGTTTGAGGTTATCCTCATCTTCCTTACAAACGGCAACAGCACCGGAAACATCCTCCTTGTAGTCAATAAGCGTGAGTCCCCCTCGTTTCATCAGTGCTTTTTCTAAATTTAAAAAGACATTTTTAGGTAGGGTAAGCATGCCCACACAGACCAGAAAGAGAATTCCACCCAATAGGGGATACTTTCTCTTTTCAATAAGGAGTGGTTCGTAGATAATAAGTACCATGCCAACCACAAGGTTAAGAGAGGCGAAGACCACAAGGCTCTTTTCAACTCCAAGCTGAGGGAGAAGGAGAAAGCCTGCGATAATTGCTCCACCAATTGCTCCGCAGGTGTTCCAGGTATAGAGCACCCCCACTTTTTTACCAACTGCACCGAGTTGCGTTGTGTAGAGCCGCACCACCAAGGGAAAGGTTGCACCAAAAAGAAACATAGGAAAGAGAAGCAGTACGAAGGTCTTCAAAAATCGAAGCATGGTCGAATCCCAGATGAGATTGTCACCGGGTATCATAAATTCAACTAGAGCAGGGATATTGAATCGGGCCAGAAAGATAACACAAAAAACATAAAAACCAATTGCTACCTCTATAAGGCCAAAGGTGGTAAAGAGCAGCTTTCTCTTGTCAACAATCGTTGATACAGCCAAGCTTCCCAAGGCCATCCCCACGAGACAGGTAGTAAGCATTGTTGAAAAGGCATAGACACTGTTGCCGATAAATAAAATAAGGACACGGGTCCAGATTACCTCATAGGCCAAGGCGATGAATCCAGAGATTGCAAAGGCAACAAGAATAACCATGTTCAGAGTACCTCTGTGAGAGACCACTTTTTTGTCCCGTTGCTCTTTAGGTTGTTGTTGTCCAACACCGGCAAAACTCTCCTTTTCCTGGCCAGTCTTTTCTTCCAAGTAAAATCGTTGCAATACCAATGCGGTGGCACCGACCAACACGCAGAGAAAGGTAGCGCAACAGGTTGACATAAACAGACCAAGGGAGCCAATCAAAAAGAATCCTGCTATAAAACAGCCCATAGCAGCACCTAAGGTGTTGAGAGCATAGAGCATACCCACCCGAAGTCCAATGGCGTGTTTGTTCTCTACACAAAACTTTGAAAGTATGGGGAGGGTTGTACCCATTAAAAAGGTTGGAACAACTAAAAGGACAAAGCTAAAGAGATATCGTATGACAACAATAAATTCGGGGAAGGGTCGGAGGATCTCATGGAACCAAAGGTATACTGAAGAGCTTGGGGTGAGAAGCAGTGAGATACCAAAACCACTGATACCAATGGCAATTTCTAAAAAGCCATAGAGGGTTAAGGGTTTCTTAACCAGATGGATTTTTTTACTAATCCCATAACTACCAAGTGCCAGGCCACCCATGAAGGCGGAAAGCACCGCCGATGCTGCATACAGTGTATTTCCCATGACTAAGGAGAGTAGTTTTATCCAGATTACCTCGAAGATGAGGCTTCCAGCACCTGAACAGAAAAAGAGGAAGAGAATTATTGGCGTTAACCGTCGTTTCATGGATTCGATCCTTAGTCATGCTCAATTGATTGGTACTGACTATACCGATTAATTGGTTACCGGTGTTTTCAACCCATTATCTGGGCACAAGAACGGCTTAAACCCAGATTATGCAATAGTAAGTAGCGCAGAAACACAATCCTATGCCCATTAAGACTTTCAGGCTTTTCGGCCATATCACCTTGTAGATATGCCCTTCAAAACCTTCAAGTC
>JANQEN010000279.1 GCA_028278335.1 Chitinivibrionales bacterium
AAACTCACATTCCGCACCTTCATTAAAAAAAAATGCCATTTTTTGAAAAATAGTTCTGGACTCAGCGATATTATTTTGCTAGCTATGAGTTCATGAAAGCTGAAATCATTATTCAGGGTCGGTCTCTTCATAATACCGATATATTAAACATAAAAAACCTGATTCGTTTCAATCCCCAGTGGAACAGAACCCGACTCTCTCGTGAGTTATGTATACTTTGGGGATGGCGAAATGCAAAAGGACTCCTTAAAGACATGGCATGTCGAACAATGCTGTTAAAGCTTGAACGACGGGGAATGATAAAGTTACCACCAGCTCGAAATGGAAACGGAAATGGTCGATTGTTCCAAAATCTATCGGTTCCGCCAATCAATCAAGACCCCATCAACGATTCTCTTAACCAACTGGGAACTATCTCACTTCAGATAGTTAACACCCGGAAAGAAGCCAACTTATTCAATTTTCTATTAAAAGAGTATCATTATCTTTCTTACAAGACACCTGTTGGTGAGAATATCAGATACATAGCATACGACATTAAAAACCGCGCTCTAGCATGTTTTTTATTTGGAGCGGCTGCATGGAAAATGGAAGCCAGGGATCAATACATTGGTTGGAAGAGTGAGGTTAGGGAACGTAATCTACCATTGGTTGTCAATCAAATGAGATTTTTGATTTGTCCTTGGGTTTCAATAAAGAATCTGGCTAGCCATCTTCAGAGCAAAGTTATTAAGCGGATTAACAAAGATTGGATAAACAAGTACGGACACGAGGTTTATCTGTTAGAATCATTTGTTGAAGAGCAAAGGTTCCAGGGTACATGTTATAAAGCCTCTAATTGGCGTTTAGTAGGCAAAACAAAGGGTAGAACACGAAATGATCGTCATAATTGTATGCAAGCACCCATCAAGACCGTTTATCTTTATCCGTTAACAAAGAAGTTTCGCTCTTATCTGCATCATATTCAACCCGTTTTTGAGTGAGCTGATATTATGACAGACATTGACAAGAAAACAGAAACAATATCTATGCCGCATCTAGATGGTGTATTAGAAGCTGCTGAAGTTAATCATTTACCAATTATTAGAGCTTATGCTGATAAAATTGGATTTGTTGAGTTGATTAATCAGCAAATTGATTCTCAAATGGAGATTGATCCAGGTACGTTTGTTTTGGGAATGATTATCGATACGTTAAGTGGTAGAAACCCTCTTTATCATTTGGAGCATTTCTTTGAGGGAAAAGAGATGGAGTTACTTTTAGGAAAGCCAGTAAGTCACCAGGTATTTAACGATGACAATGCAGGCCGAGTGATGGATAAGATTTATCACTATGGAACCCAAAAGCTGTTTAACGAGATTGCTATCAATGCCCTGAAAGCATTTCCTCTTTTATCACGATGTGTTCATTTCGATACCACTTCGGTAAGTGTTTACGGTGAATATTTAGGATCAGAAGAATCATCTCTCCATATTACTTATGGACATAGCAAAGACAAGCGACCAGATTTAAAGCAATTTATATTTACGATGCTTTGCATTGGAGGGAATGTCCCCATTTTTGGTAAGACAGAAGATGGTAATTCATCGGACAAGACGATCAATAACGACATTCTATCAGCAATATCTAACCAAATGAAAGAGTTTGGTGTTAACCCGGGATCGTTCATTTATGTTGCAGATTCTGCAGTTGTTACCCCAGAAAACCTGACCACTATCGGTGAGGATGTTTTGTTTATCAGTCGGTTACCTGCCACATATGGCGAATGTGATCGAGTAATCCACCAAGCATTCGAAAAGGGTACTTGGGAAGAGATTGGTTCGTTGTCCATCACAGAGCCAACCGAAAATCGCCCAACAGCTGAGTATAAAATGGTCGATAGTGAAGTAACATTATACAATAAAAAGTATCGAGCAATAGTTGTCCATTCAAGTAGTCACGATAGACGAAGACAAAAAAGGTTAGACAAGGAAATAAAAAACTCCCACTGTAAAATGAAGGAGATTGTCAAATCACAAGCAAAAGAGGACTGGTTTTGTCGGGAGGATGCCGAACAAGTACTGACAAAAATACAAAAACAAAAGACAGAGTTTCATCAATTGAAAATGAAAATTATCGAAAGTCCACAATTTAAAAGAGGACGTCCCAAAAAAGATGGTACCCGTACCATCAAAAGAATGCGATACAGAATTAAAGCTGAAATCACTGAAAACAGCGATGCTGTCAAACGAAAAAAAGATGAACTTGGTTGTTTTGTTCTACTTACGAATGTACCCAAAGAAGGTAAAGAATGCTTATCAGCGAAAGAAATTCTCAAAAACTATAAGGAACAACATGGAATAGAAAAGAACTTTGGTTTCCTAAAGGATGATGCCATCGTCAACGCTTTATTTCTTAAAACACCAGCACGCATCGAAGTTCTTGGATTGATATTGCTAATATCGCTTTTGATTTGGAGACTAATGGAAAAAGTCATGCGGGATTACTGCATAACAAATAATGAATACCTTCATGGTTGGGATAAAAAGTTAACTCAGCGTCCAACATCGTATATGATGACAATTAAGTTCCAGGGAATAGTAATTATCAAGCTGGAAAACAGGCATTATCTGGGCCGAAAACTTAATGACAATCAACTACAATTTCTTCGAGCTCTTGGATTAAGTCCCTTGATTTTCACCCATTGCGCCCGTGATGGATGACTAAGCCATATACAAGCAAAAA
>JANQEN010000047.1 GCA_028278335.1 Chitinivibrionales bacterium
ATAACCTTTGAGTGGGAGCAATAACCATGCGGGTACTTTCAGGAATCCAACCCTCTGGAAAGTTACATATTGGAAACTATCTTGGTATGATTAAACCAATGGTTGAGTATCAAAATAGAAGTGAGCTTTTCTGTTTTTTAGCCAACATGCATAGTATAACCTCTGTATTTGATGGGGTAGCGTTGTCGGATAATTCGCAGAATGCTTTGATCGATCTTCTGGCTTTGGGTATTGATCCGGAAAAGTCGGTGTTATGGGTTCAGTCCGATGTTCCTGAAGTTTCTGAGTTGACCTGGTATCTCAGTTGTGTCACACCAATGGGACTTCTTCAACGATGTCACTCCTATAAGGACAAGGTCGCAAAAAGTATTCCCGCTTCCAGTGGTCTATTTACATACCCAGTTCTTATGGCCGCAGATATTCTGTTGTACAATTCCAATATTGTCCCTGTGGGTATGGATCAAAAGCAGCACGTAGAGGTAACCCGGGACATTGCACTTAAGTTTAACTCCCTTTATGGTGAGATTTTTGTGATCCCCGAGTCAGAAATTCGTGAAGAACTTGCAGTTGTTCCCGGTGTTGATGGTCAAAAGATGTCAAAATCCTATGACAATACCTTAGAAATTTTTGCTCCGGAAAAACAGTTACGTAAAAAAATCATGAGTATTGTTACAGACTCAACTCCCGTTGAGGAGCCAAAAGATCCCGACACCAACAATGTGTATCTACTCTATAAACTTTTTGCTTCCGAGAGTGAGAGCCAGGAGATGGCAGATAAATTCCGTCAAGGGGGCTTTGGGTATGGCGATGCCAAGAAGGCACTTTTTGCTCTCCTTATGGATCATTTTAAGGAAGAGCGTAAAAAGCGCGAAGAGATTGCTGCTGATCTTGGCTATATTCAAGAGGTTCGTAAGAAAGGTGCACAAAAGGCTCGAGCCGTGGCAAGTGAAGTCCTTGCAAAGGTTCGAAAAGCTGTTGGTGTAGCATAAGCTATACCAAGAACAATCCTGCAATACTAGCGGGCGTATTTCCCTTATGGCTGCAGAAAAAACCAGGGCAATTATACTAAAACTCTTGCCCTTTCGAGAAACTTCCTGCATACTCCACCTTTTTACAGAGGAGCATGGCCTTGTCCATGGGATAGCAAAAGGGGTTAGGGGAAAAAAGGCAAAGCTGGAGTTTTTGGAAAGAGGCTTCTGCATTGAATCGTTGATCTATATTAAACCGCATCGAGACCTTCACACCATTGCCAACTTTTCAGTATTGGAACATTTTCCAGAGGTGCGTGAAAATATTATTAAGGGAGCCCTTCGTGACACAGCGTTTGAAACAATACTTGCTTCAATAACAGAGACCGATGAACATCCTGAACTGTTTACTTTTTTCATACGCTTTCTTTGCCATTTGCAGAAGGCAAAAGAAGAGGAGTGTAATCCCTTTGCTCTCTGGCTCTTTTATCATCGTTTTTCTCAGCATATGGGATTTGGGTTAGAGCTCGATACGTGCCTTACCTGTTCAAATCCTTTTAACGGGGATGCCCAATTGATGTTAAGCAGAGGGGGCTTACAATGCCTGCAATGTTTTGGAAATACTGGTGGCTATGAATCGATACCGCACGAGGTTATCTCCTATTTGAACACCGGTACTCCAAAGCCGCACCAATTGCAGAGCCAATTTTCCTCTGCCCGATTAAAATCGATCACTCGTCTTTTTGCTGATTATTGTCGATATCACTTTGATACCCAAAAAGAGTATAAGGCACTTGCTTTTTTGGAGGATATGACTCCTTAAAAGGTGTGCATATTCAATTAGGTAAATCGTATTACTCATAAACCCAGATTATGCAATAGGAAGAAGCGCAGAAGCACACCACGACTTTGACCGGATGTACGCTTGGGAAGTAGCCTGTAATCCTATGCCCATTAAGACTTTCAGGCTTTTCGGCCATATCACCTTGTAGATATGCCC